>NZ_JAGXJT010000001.1:0-479704 GCF_019091205.1 Bacillus sp. GbtcB14 | reverse complement strand
AGGTTTTGCTTTTGACATGGATACTGTATAACCGAATAAGGACGAAATAGAATCAATATTCCCACGACTCCATGCTACTTCAATTGCGTGACGGATTGCACGCTCGACGCGGCTTGCTGTTGTATTATATTTCTTCGCGATATCTGGATACAATACTTTCGTAATCGATCCAAGTAATTCGATATCATTGTACACCATAGAAATTGCTTCTCTTAAATACATATACCCTTTAATATGAGCAGGCACACCAATTTCATGAATGATACTCGTAATGCTTGCATCTAAGTTTTTCGGCTTTCCATCTATTGTCGTTGCTGAACGGAAAGATGGAAGTGGACGTTTAATGGTAGCATTCGCCTTACCGCTCACTTGACGAATATGACTCGTTAAATTCTCCATATCAAATGGTTTTAATATGAAATATGAAGCACCTAAGTCAACTGCTTTTTTCGTCACATCTTCTTGTCCAAATGCTGTCAACATAATTACGCTAGGCTGTCTTAGTCTTTCAATATGTCGCATTTTCTCTAGTACCGCTAAACCATCTAAATGTGGCATAATAATGTCTAAAACAAGTACATCCGGCTGCGTATCAGTTAATAAATTTAAACACTCTTGACCATTATAAGCAGTACCAATTACTTCCATATCATCTTGAGCAGCTACATAACTCTCTAACATTGATACTAATTCTTTATTATCATCCACAAGACATACTTTAATTTTCTCCACAGCTTTTCCTCCCTTACCGAATCGATTCTCCGACATGTGTATCCTTCTAGGCTACATGAATTGTTCGACAATTGTGTGAAAATTCCCTTTTAAAGTTTGTTACTTTCCGATAAAATCACAAAAAAATATGTTTATCGTTCATTTATTCCCTTTCGCAACACATTCCATCATAGAAATACAACGAAACGTTCAACCCTTTTCTTTTATTTTACAACAAAAAACACCTCTTGCGGAGCTTTTACAAAATTTCAACGAATTTTTCAAAAGAAAAGCGAGCTAATTAGCAATTAGCTCGCTTTTCTTTCTTGTTCATAAATGTTAATTCCAGCCTCATGTAACATCCATTCAATATGAACACCATATCCTGATGTTGGATCATTTACAAATACATGTGTAACAGCACCAATTACTTTCCCGTTTTGTACAATTGGACTTCCGCTCATGCCTTGTACGATACCACCCGTTTTCGCTAATAAACGTTTGTCTGTTACTTTTATTACCATGCCTTTTGTAGCTGGAAACTTTTGCGGTACTGTACTAACAACTTCAATATCAAACGCTTCTACTTTATCTTTATCAATAACTGTTAATATTTTTGCCGGTCCCTCTTTTACTTGATGAGATAGTGCAATCGGCATTGCTTTATCCATTACGCCATTTGGTATATTTGTATTTAATTTCCCAAATATACCAAATGGGCTGTTTATGGTAATATTACCAATCACTTCACGATCTGGTGAGAACCTCGCTAATTTCTCTCCTGGATTCCCATGACTACCTCTTTCAATTGATGTAACTGTTGAACGCATAATTTGTCCATCTTCGACTTGAATCGGCTTTTTCGTATCGTTATCAGAAATGACATGACCAAGTGCCCCATATTTCATGGAATCAGGATGAACAAATGTCATTGTCCCAATTCCAGCTGCCGAATCACGAATATATAAACCAATGCGATAAGACGATTCTCCACTGTCTTTTTGTGGTGTTAACTTCGTGCGGATATGTTTCCCATCTCTTAACAAAACAAGATTAAGCGGTTCGCCTGTTTCACCACTATTATGAATAAATGGTGCTACATCACTCATTCTTTCAATTGTTTTACCATTAATTTCAGTAATCATATCTCCAATTTGCACACCAGCTGTTTCACCAGGAGATACTTTCCCTTTTTCAGTTTGAATTAAATGATGGCCTACAACAAGTACCCCTTTTGTGTTTAACTTCACACCAATTGATTGTCCACCTGGAATAACTTTGAAATCTTTCAATACTTTCACATTTACTTTTTTCACTGGAAAACCAGCAAGCTGAAACACCATATCTGCTTCACCATTTTGATGAGAATTTACCATAAGTCCTTGTTTTTGTTCATTTGAACTTACTGTAAACACATGACTATCTGTAGATGAAGCTTTAAAAACTGGTAATGACGCTATTTCTGATTGTTGCCCTTCAAAAACAACAAGTTGCTTCGGAGATGAAATAAACGTCCGAAGCGGTTTAAAACACCCAATAAAAACTAAAGAAACAAGGAGACAAAGACCTATTATTTTGCGAAATCTTTCTAATCTCAATTTGTTCACTCTCCTCGCTCCTACCCCACATTCAGCCTCTTGGCTTCACTTTTTAATCTCTCCTTGCAGTGCTTTATTTATAACCGGAAGAATTAAGAAATCATCATTTGAGAAAAAAAGCTATCCATTACTGGATAGCCTCTGCTGTCTGTTTAAAATGATGCGCTTGCGTAAGTAATTCTTTCGCGTGTTCTGTCGTTAAATCTGTAATTTCCACACCAGAAATCATTCGAGCTATTTCCGTTACTTTATCCTCCATAGTTAAAACGGTAACTGATGTAATTGTCCGATCATTCGCTACTTGTTTTCGAATAAATAAATGTGAATCCGCCATTGAAGCTACTTGAGGTAAGTGCGTAATACAAAGTACTTGCGAGTTTACTGACACTCGATAAATTTTTTCCGCAATAGCCTGTGCAACTCGACCACTTACACCCGTATCCACTTCATCAAAAATAACAGATGCAACACCTTGATGCTTAGAAAAAATGCTTTTTAAAGCTAAAATAATACGAGATAACTCTCCGCCAGAAGCGACCTTTGAAAGTGGTTTTAGTGGCTCACCTGGATTTGTTGAAATATAGAATTCCACATGATCGTAGCCATCCGCCGTAAGTCTTACCGGGGCTCCCTCCACAAGAGGCTCTTCAGCATTTCCTTCTCGCTTCATGATTCTCACTTCAAATTTTGTTTTCTCCATATATAGTTCTTTTAATTCCTGATGAATGGCATTTGTAAGATGCTCCGCAAGGTCATGACGCATATTACTTAACAAAGTTGCTTCTTTCAGAATAACACTTTCTAATTCCTTCAACTGCTTCTTCGTCGTTTCAATATGAACGTCTTTATTTTCAATTGTAAAAATTTCTTGTTCAATTTTATCAGCATACGCTAAAATCTCTTCTACAGTATTTCCATATTTTCTCTTTAGCATACGAATTTCATTTAAACGCGTTTCAATTTCGTCTAAACGATTCGGATCATATTCCATCATATCGAGCTTTTCTCTAAGTTGATATGCAACTTCTTCTAATAAGTAGTAGCTATTTGCAATTGAATCATGATTTTCTTGATACACTTCATCTAAATGTGTAATACTCTCCATTTGTCCCATTGCGCTTCGTACATTATCTAACCCTTGTCCGTCAGCGCTTAACGAGCGATATGCATCGCCTAATGCTTTGTAAATTTTTTCGAAATTAGAAATTTGTAATCGTTCTTCAGTTAATTCAATTTCTTCATCCATCTTTAAATCCGCTTTACTGATTTCTTCATGCTGGAATTGAATTAAATCTAAGCGATGCGCCATTTGTTGTTCATTTTCACTTAACGATTTTAACTGTTTCTTTAACTTTTCATAGTCAGCGTATACATTTTGATATATACCCAATTGTTTAACAATGCGATCTCCATCAAAATGATCAAGCATAAACATATGACGCTCTTCATTCATTAAATCTTGTGTTTCGTGCTGCCCATGAATATCAACAAGTGTTTTTCCAATTTCCTTTAATATACTAAGGGTAACCAGTTTCCCATTTACACGACATACACTTTTTCCGTTTGCAGCGATATCACGCTTCAAAATAATCATGCCATCTTCTATTTCTATATCCAACTCTTCTGCCTTTTCAATACACGGATGCTTATCATCTTCTACATAAAATAGCCCCTCTATCTCAGCCTTTTCTGTTCCGTATCGAACAAATTCCGCTGAACCACGGCCACCTACAAGTAAACTAATCGCATCGATAATAATCGACTTTCCGGCCCCTGTTTCACCACTTAAAACCGTTAACCCTTTTTGAAAAGAAATATTTAATGCCTCGATAATAGCAAAGTTTCTAATCGATAATTCCGATAACAATGCCCCATTCACCTCGTTATAAACTAATCCCCTATTAAGGGCTTTTTTCAGTTCTTTATTCAAATAGTCATACTATATGTTTGTATGTATAAATTACTTTTCTAACCGCTCCATTGTACCAAACATTTGTTTTACGGGTCAATCCACCTATTTTCTAATTTTATTCAAAGAAAATATTATATTACAATTAAAAATTCACGTTTTTAACCAATAAAAATATCCTGTTCACCTTCCACTTTACAGAGGAAAGCAAACAAGATTTTTTTATTACAGCATATTTAAGAAACGATCAGAGACAACACCTGTATCTTCAGGTGTACGGCAAATAATTAAGCAAGTATCATCACCACAGATGGTTCCGATGATCTCATCCCACTCTAAATGATCAATAAGTGCTCCAAGTGAATGAGCGTTACCAGGCAATGTTTTTAGCACAAGCATATGTCCTGCCGTGTCTAATTTTACAAATGAATCCACTAGATTGCGTTTTAATTTTTGTAACGGGTTAAATCGTTGATCTGCTGGCAAGCTATATTTATAGCGCCCATCATGTAATGGCACTTTCACTAAGTGCAGTTCTTTAATATCGCGCGATACTGTTGCTTGCGTTACATTAAATCCCTCATTACGTAAAATATCAACTAATTCATCTTGTGTTTCAATTTCTTTGTTCGCAATAATTTCCCTGATTTTAATATGGCGCTGACCTTTATTCATACATTTGCACCTCACACTATCTCTTACCATAGTTTAAACATTGGTATACTTCACTTATTTATGTTAACTTATAATTCGTTACTTGTACACAATTGTTTTTACAATCATTATACAATTACAACAAAAAGAGGAACAACATATGTTATTCCCCTTTTCCTTTTTGTTTTAGGACATCGTGCGCCTCTGTAACTACTTGCTCAACAGAAACTGGAGCATGATTTTCGCCATTCTCACGTTCACCATGCCATTTCAGATGAATTAAAAATTCAATATTACCATCCCCGCCCGTAATTGGTGAGAATGTTAAACCTTCTACGTCGTATCCTTCTTTTATAGCAAAGTCGACAATCATTTCCACGACAGCCTCATGTACTTTTCGATCACGAACGATACCTTTTTTCCCAACTTGCTCTCTTCCAGCTTCAAACTGTGGTTTAATTAACGCTGCTACATCCCCATTAGGCATAAGCATTGTTTTTAAAACCGGCAGTATAAGCTTTAATGATATAAATGAAACATCGATACTAGCAAATTGCGGTAAACCACGTTCTAAATCTGCTGGTGTCACGTAACGGAAGTTTGTCCGTTCCATTACGACAACACGCTCATCTTGACGCAATTTCCACGCAAGTTGATTGTATCCTACATCTAATGCATAAGATAATTTCGCTCCATTTTGAAGCGCACAATCTGTAAAGCCACCAGTTGATGAACCAATATCTATCATAACTTTATCTTGTAAATCCAGGTGAAATGTCTCTAATGCCTTTTCAAGTTTATAACCACCACGGCTTACATACGGCATAACTTGTCCCTTCACCGTAATCTCTGTATCTTGTGGGATCTTCTCTCCTGGCTTATCAAGTCTCATCTCATTCGCATATACAAGTCCGGCCATAACGGCGCGTTTTGCTTTCTCACGTGTTTCTATAAGTCCTCGCTCTACTAATAGTACATCTACTCTTTCTTTTTTTGCACTCATTTGTTACGCCCTTTTTTGTTTTGATGGAATCATTGTATGAATACGGTCTACAACAGCATCTGTCGTTAAACCAATTTCTTCTAATAATTTTGTTACACTACCGTGCTCTATGAAACGGTCTGGAATACCCATTCGTTCAATTAACGCACTATGGTACCCGTTCTCAGACGCAAATTCAACTACTCCCGTTCCAAAACCACCAATTAAACAAGCTTCTTCAATCGTTAAAATCGGTATATTTTTTCCTAAGAGATCATGTAAATATGCTTCATCCATCGGTTTAATAAAGCGAGCGTTCACTACTTTCACTGAAACTCCAGCCTTTTCAAGACGCTCAGCTGCTTCCATTGCCATTGGTATTGTCGTACCAAATGTTAAAATAGCCGCTTGTGTACCTTCTTTTAACGTTTCCCAAGTACCGATTGGAATCGCCTTTAATTCTTCATCCATATGAACACCAAGTCCATTACCGCGCGCATAACGTAATGCGATTGGTCCATCTTCATATTGCATCGCCGTATATACTAAATGTTGCCCTTCATTTTCATCTTTCGGCATCATAAGTACCATATTCGGCAAATGACGTAAGAATGAGATGTCAAATACACCTTGATGCGTTTCACCATCTGCTCCTACTAAACCAGAGCGATCGATTCCGATGAAGACATTTAAATTTTGGCGGCATATATCATGAACAACTTGATCATATGCTCTTTGTAAAAATGTTGAATAAATCGCTAAGAATGGCTTCATCCCTTGTGTTGCCATACCCGCCGCCATTGTTGTAGCATGCTGTTCTGCAATACCTACATCAATCATACGATCCGGGAATTCTTTTTGGAATTTCTCAAGTTTCGATCCAACAGGCATTGCAGGTGTAATTGCAACGATACGCTCATCCGTTCTCGCTAGCTTAAGTACTGTATCACTAACAACAGCACTCCATGCTGGTGCAACTTCTTTCGGCTTAACGAAGTCACCTGATTCAATTTTATAAGGTCCTGTTCCATGCCAAGTTCCAATAACATCACTCTCAGCTGGTTTATAACCTTTTCCTTTTTTCGTAATAACATGAACAAGTACTGGTCCTTTTGTTTTCTTTGCATATTGCAACGTTTCGAATAACTTTTCATAATCGTGCCCATCAACTGGACCTAAATATGTAAAGCCTAATTCTTCGAAAAAGACACCGGATACTAGTAAATATTTAAGACTATCTTTTATTTTCTCTGCTGTCGCAGCAACTTTCCCACCGACTGCTGGGATTTTCTTCAATATATACTCTAGTTCATCTTTTACCCAATGGTATTTCCCTGCGGTACGTAGACGTCCAAGCACATTATGAAGCGCACCAACGTTTGGTGCAATTGACATTTCATTATCATTCAAAATAACAATCATGTCTGTTTTTTCATGTCCAATATGGTTCAATGCCTCTAAAGCCATTCCGCCTGTTAGAGCACCATCCCCAATGATTGGTATAACATATTCTTTCGTTTTCTTTAAATCACGTGCTAGAGCCATTCCCATTGCAGCAGATAATGATGTCGAGCTATGCCCAGTTTCCCATACATCGTGCTCACTCTCGCAACGTTTTGGGAAACCACATAGACCTTGATATTGCCTTAATGTACCGAATTCCTTTGCACGTCCTGTTAAAATTTTATGTACATAGGATTGATGTCCTACGTCCCATAAAAATTTATCTTTCGGACTATCAAATAATTTATGCAGAGCAATTGTGAGTTCTACTACACCTAAATTAGGTGCAATATGTCCACCTGTTTGAGAGAGCTCTTCAATTAAAAACTTACGAATATCCTCACCCAATCCCTCTAGTTCACCGATAGACATATCTTTCAAAAAACTAGGGTTTTGAATTTGCGTTAGATCCACATGGATCACTCACTTTCATTTCATAATCTGTCAACATGTCAAATATTATAAAAAACATTTACACAAAACAAGAAATTATCTTTTTTTATTTTTCACCTTGTCCTGCAATTAACCAGTCTATTGCGCCTTAATCCTATTATAAACCATATTTCTTTAGGCGATGAAAAAAATAGCCGCTAACACGAAGTGATAACGGCAATGTAATCTACATATATTTTTGCCAATAACAAGAAAAGAAAAACCTTTTCCTACATTTATATCATAAAATGATGAATGACTCAACAAATGGAAACGCTGTTATATTAGTTATTACGTTTTGCAATCAAATCGCAAATAGATAGTAAATATTCATCTTGTAATTGCAAGGAACCAATAGCACCTTTTGCTTTTGCAATTGTTTCTTCTAAAATATCCTTTGCTCTATCTACAGTAAATAACGTCGTATATGTGCTCTTTTCGTTGGAAACATCACTACCAATCGGTTTTCCAATCTCTTCTTCGGTTCCTTCCACATCTAAAATATCATCTCGAATTTGGAACGCTAGGCCAATATATTTTGCAAACGCAAGTAACTTTTCTTCTTGTTCTTCTGTGGCATCAGAAAGTATCGATCCTGCAAGTACAGCGAATTCAAGTAGTTTCCCAGTCTTATGCTTATGAATATACTCCAACTCATCAATCGTAAGCTGTTTCCCTTCAGCTTCCATATCTGCCACCTGTCCGCCAACCATTCCTTCTGGTCCTGCCGCTTTTGCAAGCTCAAGTACAAGTCTTACTTTTTTTTCAGCAGAGATTTCCTTTTGTTCATATGCCATAATAACTTGAAAAGCATACGTCAACAAACCATCGCCTGCTAAAACTGCCATCGCTTCACCAAATACTTTATGATTTGTGGGCTTCCCTCTTCTTAAATCATCATCATCCATACACGGTAAATCATCATGAACTAACGAGTATGTATGTATCATTTCAAGAGCACAAGCTGCACCTACTCCAAGATTTCTTTCTTTACCAAACGCTTGTAATGTCGCAAATAAAAGTAACGGGCGGAGACGCTTTCCACCCGCTTCCAAAGAATATGTCATCGCTTCACGAAGTACATTTGGACATTGTAATTCATTTGCATAACTTACAAGCTTCTCTTCTACGAAAGTTTTACTTTCTTTCAAAAAAGTATCAAAAGCAATAGTCACTATGCTTCATCTCCTAAAGCAGTAAACGGTTCAAGCTCTCCATCTTCCCCAAGAATAACTGCCATTTGTTCTTGTACGTTCTTCAACTTCTCATCACAAAGCTTAGATAATTCCATACCCTCTTTAAAATAAGAAATTGCTTCTTCTAAAGGTACGTCACCTTGTTCTAGCTTAGAAACGAGATGCTCAAGTTGCGAAATTGCCTCTTCAAAGCTTAATTTATTTTCCATTATTCAATTCACGCTCCTCTATGCCTGATACGCTACAATCTAGTATTCCATCTTGTAATTGAACTGAAACAGCATCTCCAAGGCTGACATCTTTCACACTTTTTAACACTTGCTTCTCTTCATCATATACAAGCCCGTACCCTCTCATCATTACTTTAAGCGGACTTAACGCTTCAAGTTTTTGAGCAACTCTTACAAAGGCAAATTCTTTCGTTTGAAGTAATGTTTGCATTTCACGTTGCAATTGCTTTTGCAATGTTTCAACCGCTACCTTCGTTTGCATAATTTTTTGAGCTGGGTGGTGCTTCTCTAAATAAAATGAAAGCTGTTTTAACTGATTTACCTTTTTATCAATATAACGCTCTTTCGCTAAAACAAGCTGTTCTAACGCTCTATCTAATTGCTCTTCTTTTTGCTCATATACTTGTCTTGGATAACGGAACGCATACGATTTTTGCAATACTTGTAGTTTTTCTTCTTTTTTATGTACTAACTCTCTCATCGCTCTTCGCAATCTTAGAGTTCTTTGTAATACCTTTTCTTGTAACTCTATAATGTTAGGCGCTGCCAGCTCAGCTGCTGCAGTCGGTGTTGGCGCACGTAAATCGGCAACAAAATCCGCAATTGTAAAGTCCGTTTCATGACCCACTGCCGAAATAATAGGAATCTCACTCTTAAAGATTGCCCTTGCTACCATTTCTTCATTGAAAGCCCATAACTCTTCAATAGAGCCTCCCCCGCGCCCAACGATTAGGACATCTATCTCTCCCATTTCATTCGCTGTACGAATCGCTTGTACAATTGAGGGAGCTGCTGACTCCCCCTGTACAAGTACCGGAAACACAATAACATTTCCAATTGGATAACGACGTTTAATCGTTGTTATAACATCACGAATCGCTGCCCCTGTTGGCGACGTAATCACACCTATTGTTTTAACATAAGGAGGAATTGTTTTTTTATAAACTTGAGAAAACAAACCTTCTTCCTCTAAACGAACCTTTAATTGTTCGTAAGCTAAATGCAGGTTTCCGACTCCGTCAGGCTGCATGTCTTGAATATAAATTTGATAAGAACCACTCGCCTCGTAAACGGAAATTTTCCCTTTCACAAGTACCTTCATCCCATTTTCAGGTCTGAATTTAATATTACGATTATGACCCGCAAACATAACCGCTGCGATTCTTGCATTTTCATCTTTCAATGTAAAGTACATGTGACCACGACTATGATTTTTAAAGTTGGAAATTTCACCTTTTAACCAAACAGACTGCAAATGCGGATCATATTCTATTTTTGTTTTTATATAGCGTGTTAACGCTGTAACGGTTAAATATTGTTTTTCCATTTCTCTCTCCTCATAGCCGACTCAAATTATTTACAAACGACACCTGCACGCTTAGCAGATTCAACAGTATTATGAAGAAGCATTGTGATCGTCATTGGACCAACACCCTTTGGCACAGGTGTAATGTAACCTGCAACATCTAACACGTTGTCAAAGTCAACATCACCACAAAGTTTACCTGTTTCTAAACGGTTCACACCAACGTCGATTACAACCGCTCCTTCTTTAATATAATCAGCTGTTACCATTTTAGGTCGTCCAACAGCTACGATTAAAATATCAGCTAACTTCGTTAACTCTTTCATATTTTGTGTTTTAGAATGACAATATGTGACAGTTGCATTTTCATTTAAGAACAATTGCCCCACTGGCTTGCCGACAATATTACTTCTTCCAATTACTACAACATGTTTTCCCGAGATATCAAGATTTGTTTCTTTTACTAATTCTACAATACCGTGCGGTGTACATGGAAGGAATGTATCTTGTCCCGTCATCATACGTCCCACGCTGATTGGGTGAAATCCATCTACATCTTTTTCTGGTGAAATTCTTTCAATGATAGCTTTTTCTTCAATATGTTTTGGTAAAGGTAATTGCACTAAAATGCCATTAATACGGTCATCGACATTTAAGCGATCGATTTCAGCAAGCAAACGCTCCTCAGTAATTGTTTCAGGAAGTTCAATTAGCTCTGAATAGATTCCTACTTGTTCACAGCCCTTTTCTTTTCCTTTTACATAAGAACGAGATGCTGGATCTTCTCCAACTAGAATAACTGCTAATCCTGGTACAATCCCTTGCTCTTTCAACTTCACAACTTCTTCTGTTAATTGTGCTCGTTTTTTCTCCGCAACTTCATTTCCTTTGATGATTACTGCTACCATTTTAAGATTCCCCCTTAAAGAAATTACAGTGTATCTTTTATATTAGATAAAACGCCGTTAATAAAACGACGAGATTCCTCATCCCCAAATGTTTTAGCAATTTCAATTGCCTCGTTAATTGTTACGTTGTGTGGAATTTCTTCCATGTATTTCATTTCATAAACAGCTACACGTAAAATACTGCGGTCAACAATACTAATACGCTCCAGCTTCCATTTTTTTAAGTTTTGACGAATCGCTTCATCAATTACTTCTTTATTTTCTACAAAACCTACTACAAGTGATTCTAGAAACTCATTTGTTTCTTCACCTTCATCTAGCGTGTTTTCCACCGCTACTTTCGGTTCTAATTCACCTGTAATATCCATTTGGTATAATGCTTGCATAGCTCTTTCTCTAGCCGTCCTACGTTTCATTGTAACTCTCCTTTATGCTTCAAGTCTTTCCTTATGCTTTGTTATATTATTATAATTTATAAGCCGTCAATTCACTTACTCTTACAGTTTTCATTGATTTTCCAACCTTATAATACAATGATAATAACACAATTTATCGTTTCACACACGGGTTACAAGGCTGAAAAATAATAAAAAGATTAACTTCAAGTTCCATATCTTATCACAATGTACGTTTTTTGGAAAAACGAAACATCTTCTTTTTGATTTCTTATTTTTTGAAATAGTATAATAATTAGAGGGTTTTAATTTGTGAAGAAATGAAACGATAAAAAAGATGCCTATGTTACTAGGCACCTTTTTCATTCTTACACTGGTTCGATTTCTGTTTTTTGTGTTTCGAATGTTACGCCAACGATGTGAACATTCACTTCTTTTGGCTCAAGCCCTGTCATTGTAAAGAGTGCCTGGCGAATGTTGTCTTGAATCTTTTGTGCAACAACCGGAATTGCTACGCCAAAATACATCACAACATAAAGGTCAACGATAATATCTTCGTTTGCTAATTCAACCTTTACACCTTTACCATGATTTTTCTTACCTAACTTCTCAACAACATCTGTAGCAAAATTACCACGCATTGCCGCTACACCTTCTACCTCAGCAGCTGCAATGCCTGCGATTACTTCAATTACTTCTGGTGCAATTTCTACTTTACCAAGAGTTGTATCTTGACCCATATCTAACATATGTTCAGCCATGAAAAAAAACCTCCTTTAATGTATCACTGCGTCACAAGTTCATGCTCTTCCAAAAATTTCGTATTAAACTCACCTTTTACAAAATCAGGATGATCTAGCAATTGCAAATGGAACGGGATTGTTGTATGTACGCCTTCAATGACAAACTCACTGAGTGCACGCTTCATTTTTGCAATTGCCTCTTCACGTGTTTTTCCGTGAACAATTAATTTAGCAACCATCGAATCATAGAAAGGTGGGATTGAATATCCCGGATATACAGCAGAATCGACGCGAATACCAAATCCGCCTGGTGGCAAGTACATTTCTACTTTACCTGGAGATGGCATAAATTTTTTGGCAGGGTTTTCCGCATTAATTCGGCATTCAATTGCCCAACCATTAAATTGTACTTCTTCTTGCTGTAACGATAACTTTTCTCCAGAAGCAACACGAATTTGTTCTTTAATTAAATCCATCCCTGTTACCATTTCAGTAACTGGATGCTCAACTTGAATTCTCGTATTCATCTCCATGAAATAAAAGCTTTTCGTTCTATATTCATAAATAAACTCAACCGTACCAGCACCTGTATAATCAACCGCTACCGCCGCTTTAACTGCCGCATCACCCATCTGCTTGCGAACATTTTCATCAAGTGCAGGTGATGGACTTTCTTCTAGTAGTTTTTGCAAGCGGCGCTGAATTGTACAATCACGCTCTCCTAAATGAATGGCATTTCCGTGTGTATCTGCCATTATTTGAATCTCAACATGGCGGAAATCTTCAACGTACTTTTCTAAGTATACACCAGGGTTCCCAAAAGCGGTACTAGCTTCTTGCTGTGTAATTTGAATTCCTTTTACAAGCTCTTCTTCATGGCGTGCAACACGAATACCTTTTCCACCGCCACCTGCAGTCGCTTTAATAATAACTGGATATCCAATTTGATTAGCAAGCTCGATCGCTTCTTCGGTATTTTTAATAATCCCTTGTGAACCTGGTACAATCGGAACCCCTGCTTCTTTCATTGTATCACGAGCAACGTCTTTTGTGCCCATCTTTGAAATAGCTTCTGGACTTGGACCGATAAAAATCAAGTTACATTCACGGCACAGCTCTGCAAAATCTGCATTCTCTGCTAAAAATCCGTATCCCGGATGAATTGCATCGCAGCCTGTTAACTTCGCAACACTAATAATGTTCGTCAAATTTAAATAGCTTTCTTTCGAAATCGTTGGTCCTACACAATACGCCTCATCAGCAATTTGTACGTGAAGTGACTCTTTATCTGCTTCTGAATAAATTGCGACTGTTTCAATATCCATTTCTTTACAAGCACGAATAATTCGTACAGCAATTTCCCCACGATTGGCTATTAATACTTTTTTTATCATCACAAAGACTCCCTTATTACGCTTTTACAAGAAATAGCGGTTGTCCATACTCAACAAGCTGTCCATTATTAACAAGAATCTCAACAATTTCGCCATCTACATCAGCATCGATTTCATTAAATAATTTCATAGCCTCGACAATGCATACGATAGAATCTTTCGATACTCTATCCCCTACACTTACATATGCAGGTGTGTCAGGCGAAGAAGAAGAATAGAATGTACCTACCATCGGTGATGTAATTTTATGTAGGTTCTCATGTTGAACAGATTTTTTCTCTTCTTGTTTTGGTACTTCCACTTGTGCTGCCGCTACTGTTGTTTCAACTTCAACAGGTGCTACTGGTTGCACGGCTTGTTTTGCTACAGGTGCTTGCACCGCAACAACTTCATTACCACGCTTTTTCATTTTAATTGTCGTACCATCTTTTTTGTATTCAAATTCATCAATATTAGAGCTATCAATTAATTTAATTAATTCACGAACTTCTTGAATTTTAAACATGTAAAATCCACTCCCATACTCTTGTTTGTCCCGTTTTTACAGATTCTCAGCACTAAAAACTAGATTGACTGTAAAAATACGATGTACTCTATTAGAAAATGTATTTCATTTACTAATAAAAATAGTTACTATTTCCATCTTACGATAAATTTTTTAAACATTCCAATTTATATTTCTTTATAATAAATCGAAACTCCTGTAAAAATATTATTCCAATAAAAATTTATTACCTAGTAATAATACCAAGTTTCACACAAAATTGGCAAGACCACTTCCTAAAAAACATTCCTTACTTTTTCAAAATGCTACACAGTAAACTTAGAATTACCGCTCCACCCTTCACCTCATCTATAGTCAATAACATATTTTTACCAAATATTATTTTTTTGTTTACACGTCGTTCATCATTCCTTCATATAAGAATAGTATGTTCAAAGTGTAGAAAATATATCGTATCGAGGTGTGGACATATGATATGGCTCATTCTCTTCTTACCTGCCGTAATGGTCTGGGCATTCGTTCTCTTCATCCACGTCAAATCTGGAAAAAGTAATCATCGTTACCATGAACCACTAATCTTTTACTCACAACGCATTTCTCCATTCCGAGTTGAACATAATAAAAACAACTACAAAGACGAAACAGAAAAAAGCTATCGAAAATGATAGCTTTTTTCTATAATTATTTTCAAACAATCCGATTCGTAAAAATTAATAATCCGCGGGGAATTTCCCCGCGGATTGTTAGTTTTTATTTTGTTGGTGGATCAAATTTCACACCTACATCTTTTGATCCGCCTTCACTTCTTACAAGCTGTATAATTTTGTTCGCTTCTTTTTGTGAATGCTTTGCTGCTTTCACAGTTACTCTAATGTCAGTTCCATCAGCTCTTACAAGGGCATCTTTATATCCTCCTTGAGACTTAATCACTGTCTCAAGTAATTCTTGCTTCGTTTCCATTGTAGTAATTGCATCAAAATTATCTTTCGCTTTACTCTTTTCTGTTGCTGAAGATTTTGCTGAATTCATCACTTCTTGTAATCTTGATTTTTCTTCACTTCGCTGATCTTCCATTTGCATACGTAATGCTGTGAAATTTTCATCACTTGATTGAACTGTTACATTAGCATCTTTTTTACTTGTTTCTTTTTGAGCACTCTCTTTTTTGTCTGTTTCCTTATTTGTTTCTTTATTTGATGTTTCCTTGCTTGTATTTTCTTTTTTTGGCGTTTCTTTAGGTGCTTCATTTGTTACTGCTTTGTCAGTACCTTGTTTTTCTTGTCCAATCTTTTCACCTGTTGCCGGCGATGCTGTATTCATTTTGTCAGGAGTTGTTACGTAATAAACAGATAGTACAACAACTAAACTTAACATCGTTAATAGCCAAACCGTTTGTTTTTTTAACACTTTATTTCCTCCCTATCAATTTTTCGGTGATACTGAAACACGATGGGCTGGTACATCTAGCAGCCGTATTACAGCTTCTTTTACCATCGCTTTAACTTGTATATTATCCACTCCCTTTGCTACAACAAGAACACCTCGCACTTTCGGTTTCTCTGTTCGTAAAACAACGGGAGTTTCTTTATCCCCTTCACGTATAATGACGGTCTTTTCATCAAGGGACTCATCTTCTACTTCCCTCTTACCACCTGTTTTATCTGTTTCACCTGTTGTTTGTGAACGTTTCACTGTATTTTTTTCTAATATTTTTTCTTCAGATGAATCTAAATTCACTTTAATCGTTACATCTTTTACTCCCGCTATTTCTTCTAAGGCTGCTTTCAATTCTTGTTCATACGCTTTTTCATACTTTTCTACAATTGACATACTATCATTATTTTTTTGTCCAAAAGTTGGTACGTCTTTTTCTTGGTTTTGCGTTTTTTGTTCTTTAAATACAGGTACTTCTTCCTTTTTACTTGAAAAGAGACTACTAAAAAACATAAGCAAAATTCCAAGTATGAGTAGGACAAGTAAAAACTTAGGTGTCACCTTTTTTCCCTTCTCATTGCTTTCCTTTTCATCCCCATTCAATAAGTTTCGAAAAAATGAGAACTTCGAATTTTTATCTTTATTGTCCATTTACTCTACCTGTCCCCCCCTCCATTTGAACTTGGATTTGTTTATTCTCTAGTTGCCACCTGCTTGAAAAGAAGTCTTTCATTTCTACATTCGTTTCCTCTACTTTTTTCGGCGGTTCTTTCGTGTTAATTTCAACTGGTTTTACTGTTTCGATTGCATCATTTTTACTACGTTCTTTTTCTTTCAACGTCACAACAACAGATTGAATATCTTTTGCTGACTTTACTTCCGCTGTACTTTCCACTGCGAATATTTGTATTTCAGAGACTGTCATACCATACTTTTTTTCGAATTCTTTTCCTACTTCTTTTTTCATTTTGGTAGCCATCTCTTCTAAACTATATGCACGTGTTAGAGCTTGTATTTCTTTTTTCTTCGAATCTATTGAATTTTTTACAGATCCTTCTGCTACGTACTTCTCTTCATTAAAATTTGCGATTACTTCATTCACATCTGTTTGCAGTAGTTTAAAAAGGGGCGTTAAGATTAAAACAACTAATAATAGACTTACAACGAATTTAACGTACTTTTGCAAATTTGAATTTGGAAGAATAAGATGAAGCATTGTCGCTAAGAGTAAAAAAACGATAATATTTCTAATCCACTCTGTAACAAATTGCATACCCTTCACCTCCTACCGCATCATAAGTGTAATGTTCCCCGCAGCAATAATAATTGTGATACTTAAAAAGAACATAAATGATACGATAGCTAAGCAAGCAAATACATAAATGATGCTTCGCCCGATAATATCTAAACATTGAATAATTGCTCCGCTGCCAACTGGCTGTAATACTGCTGCTGCGAATTTATAAATAAACGCGATACAAAAAATTTGAATCGCTGGAAAAGCAACAATTAAGCATAGAATGACGAGCCCGATAATTCCGACTGTGTTTTTTAATAATCCCGATGCACTAATAACAGTATCCGCCGCCTCTGTAAACATTCTTCCTACTACCGGAATAAAGTTCCCTGTTACAAATTTAGCAGTTTTGACAGCGATTCCATCAGCAACAGCTGTCGCTGTTCCTTGTACAGATAATACCCCTAAAAAAATCGTTAAAAAAATACCGATAATTCCAACGCTAACGTTTTGCAGAAGCTTGGACAATTTCGTAACTTTATATTGATCACTCATCGTACTTACAATACTTAATATCGTTGCAAGTAATAAAAGTGGTAGAACGATATAATTCATCAAAAGCCCGCTCGTGTTCATTAAAAAGATGATAATCGGATGAAAAAACGATACAGATACAACACCACCTCCAGTTGCTATGAGTGCAAGCAAGATTGGCAATAGCGCTAATATGAAATCTACCATTGTTTGTATCGTTTCTCTTGCATATGTCATGACGACATAAAAACTATTTAAAGCGAAAATAATAAGTACCATATATACAACTGCATCCGCAATTTTACTTACACTACTCTTTGAAAATGCAGATTGCAGTGATTGCAACAATGCACTAAAAATTGTAAGCATAATGAGCGTTCCCAGCAGCTTCCCATTTGCAACAAGCTCGTGAAATAAATACTTTAATAAACCTAGCATCCACTCTTTTATAGAAATTTCTTTTTCTCCCTTTACAAACTCCATAAAACTACCTTTTTGACTCTCTGGTAAATAACCTCCATATTTTGTAACAAGCCCGTCCCAAAATTGCTTCACATCTTCAATTCCGAGCTTATCCAATTGTTGATCAACGACGTTTGTTTCTACAGGAGAAGCTTGTACAACAACCGGTAAAGAAAAGAAAAGGAAGCAAGCAAATAGCAGCTTAGCTCCAAACCCCCTCAACATTCACTCCCCCTTATCCCGTCGGTAAAAATCCGAGAATAGTTTCAATTACAACTGTCAAAATAGGAATCGCCATTACTAGAATTAAGATTTTTCCAGCTAATTCAATTTTCGAAGCGATTGCACCCTGCCCTGCATCTTTTGTAATTTGTGCTCCAAACTCAGCAATATAAGCAATTCCAATAATTTTCAGCAACGTTTCTACATATACATTGCTAACTTTTGCTTCACTCGCTACCCTCTCAATCATTTGTAAAATAGAGTGAATTTGATCAATTAAAAGAAGAAACATCACGCTACCTACGAACACAATAAATAACGACGTAATGCTAGATTTATGCTGATTCAATACAGCTGCTAAAAACGTAGCAACGAGGCCTAATCCGACAATTTGTATAATTTCGATTCGAACCGCCTCCTTTACTGGAAGAGAAAGACACTCTTAATCTTGTCGAATAGCGTATTAATTAAAAATGCCACATGAAATAAAATAACGACAAAACCGACAAGGATAACCCAATTTGCAATATCCTCTCGCTTTAATTCTTTTAGTACGGTATGAATAAAAGCTAAAACAATGCCGATTCCGGCGATTTGAAATATTAATCCAACATCAATGGACATCGCCTTTCTCCCCCCTATAGCAGTAAAATTACGATAAGTAGCCCCGCTAGTACTCCTAAGCTCTTGATCATTTTTTCATATTGCAGTTGTAACGCTTTCGCTTCTTCTTCTTCTCTCTCTAAATGTGTAATGCATAAGCGAATATGTTTTTGTTGTGATTCACGATCATGTTGTCCGAGTGTTTCACCAAATTGCTGCAAAATCTCGTACTCAGTTTGTTGAAATGCTGTTAGCTTCCAATTTTCTTTCAAACTATCTATCCAAGCTTCTCTTACTGTTTGTTCTCCGCTTTCTAGCCTTCTAGCGAAACTTTGAAATATCCAATTTAACGGCTTCGGCATTTGTTTCACTAATCGCTCGGCAGCTTCAGACAAAGGTGTGTGCCCATACATAATTTCTGCCTCTAATGATTGAAGTGCCGCTTTTAATAATCTAAGTTGCCTTGGTCTCTCACTGTATCTTTTAGCGTATGAAAATCCGAAAAAGGTGCTGACCGCAACGATTAACACTGCACCAAATATTTTCACCATACGCTTTGCGCCTTTCTATGAGGTAATACCGATTTTCCATATTTATCTTTTACTTGCATAACTGTTCCTGGCCCTCTTGCTTTTGATAGCTCCACAAACCTATCAAATATGCCAAGCTCCAGCACCGCCTTTAGTGATGGGCGTTTCACAACATCATCATAAGAAAATCCATGTGCGCTTATAAAAAGCTGAACCCCTGCATGCACCGCCTCCATAATTGCTTCACTATCTTCTTTACGCCCAATTTCATCTACAATCAAAATATCTGGACTCATAGAACGAATCATCATCATCATTCCTTCAGCTTTTGGACATGCGTCTAACACATCTACTCGCGTGCCAAAGTCATATTGTGGAATACCTTTCACGCAGCCTGCAATTTCTGACCGCTCATCTACAATCCCCACTTTACAAGAAGGAATTTTCGAAACACTTACACCTTGACTCATACAACGTGCTACATCTCTTAAAAGTGTTGTTTTCCCCGTTTGCGGCGGGCCAATTACCATCGTGTTTAACCATCGTGATTCATACAAGTACGGTAAAAGTGGTTCAGCAATCCCTATTTTTTGACGAGCAATACGAATATTAAAGGAAGAGACATCTCGAATCATTTTCACTGCGCTTTTTTCTGTAATGACTTTTCCAGCTAAGCCGATTCTATGTCCTCCTCGAAGTGTCACATACCCACGTTTTAATTCCTCTTCCATCGTATAAATTGAGAATTGACTTAACTTATTCAATAAGTAAATTGCATCCTCTGCTGTAACGATATAGTCATAAAAAAACACTTCGCCATGAGCAATACACTCTAGCGGTCTTCCAATTCGAACACGAATTTCCTCTAGAGCATCGTATTGCTTACAACTTTCCACTAGCTGCTTCATCGTTTTCGGTAAAACTTCTAATACTTCTTTCATCAGCTTCTCCCCACTATACCTGGCTTACTTATTTCAACAACGCGATAAAAATGCAGCCAATTCCAAGCGCTAGAAAAAAGAGTTTCAAGAAAGAAATCTCACTTGCCACACTCGCTATGCCTATTGTCATTGTTAAAATTAATACGGTCGGTCCAACAAACGCCAACATACCATTTATAAACAATGCTTTTTTCGCATCATTCACATAAAGCATAAGCAAAGCGGCGAATATTTCCGCGCTACCTGAAAACAACCGAAGTAACCCCATTACAAGCACGGATGTTTCCATTGCCGCTAGCCACTGTTTCATTCTCCCACCTTCTCCCATAACGGTTACTAATGCTATATGCTGAAAAAGAATATATTTGTACAACCATATGCAGGGGTTGTCTATTTCAGAAGTAAAAACATAATTTTTCTCTGTCACCCTCATTTAATCTGAATATTCTTATTATCGCATGGTATTTTATGGTACATTTAATAAGAAAGGGGTTTTGACGATGCAGCACGAGAGATAGAATTAAAGTCATCTCGTGTACTACATATCGTATCGCGTCATTTTAAAAAAAAATTGACTATATGTGCAAAATGAGGGGGGGAAATATGAAGGTATTGAAAATTAGTTTAACAATTGTAATAGAATTAGCTCTTATTTATCTTTTTTCAAAATTGGTCGGTTGGTCATTTATGGAGACCTTTTCCCTTGGAAGTTTAGCGATATTTGCAATTATGTGGTTAATTATTATGAATACCCATAGAAACAACATTACGGATCACGCAATCAGTAAAACACTGACTGGCGTTGAGACTGGTGAAATAAAACCATTTCAAATCGTTTTCACTTCATATATGGCAGGCACTCTTTCACTTGTCTTAATTAGTTTTGTTATAACTGCAATTTACTATCTTCCTTACTTCCTATAAAAAAAAGCCCTCGTGATAATCACGAGGGCTTTTCTACTATGCACGAGAAACGTATTTACCTTCACCAGTGTTGATGATAAGCATTTCGCCTTCGTTAATGAAGATTGGTACTTGTACAACAAGACCAGTTTCTAATGTAGCTGGTTTTGTTACGTTAGAAGCTGTATCGCCTTTAATACCAGGCTCTGTTTCTGACACTTTTAATTCAACTGTGTTCGGAAGTTCAACACCAAGTACTTCATCTTGGTATGTCATAATAGATACTTCCATGTTTTCTTTTAGGAATTTAAGTTCGCGCTCGATTTGGTTTTCACCAAGTTCGATTTGCTCGTAAGTTCCATTATCCATAAATACGTGAGACTCACCGCTCGCGTATAAGTATTGCATACGACGGTTTTCGATGTGTGCTTTTTCTACTTTTTCACCTGCACGGAATGTTTTCTCTTGAACAGATCCTGTGCGAAGGTTACGTAGTTTAGAGCGAACGAATGCAGCACCTTTACCTGGCTTTACGTGTTGGAAATCCATTACTTGCCAAAGGGCATTGTCCACTGAAATTGTTAAACCTGTACGAAAATCGTTTACTGAAATCATGTAAAAAAATCCTCCTGTATATTACAAAATAATAAGTTCTTTTGGTGATTTCGTAATTACTTCATTACCTTCACTTGTTACAATGATATCATCTTCAATACGTACGCCGCCAATACCTGGAATATAAATACCTGGTTCTACTGTTACAGCCATACCTGGTTCAAGTACTGTATCAGAACGGAACGCTAAACCTGGTGCTTCATGGATTTCAAGACCGATTCCATGACCAGTAGAATGTCCAAAGTATTCACCATATCCTTTTTCCGTTATGTAATCGCGCGTTAGCGCATCCGCTTCACGGCCTGTTAAACCAGCTTTAATACCGTTCACACCACGTAATTGTGCTTCTAAAACGATATTATAAATTTCTTTCAATTTATCAGATGGTTCACCAACTGCAATCGTACGAGTAATATCAGAACAATATCCTTTGTAATAAGCGCCGAAGTCTAATGTAACGAAATCTCCTGTTTCTATCACTTTTTCAGATGCCACGCCGTGCGGTAATGCCGAACGAAGACCTGAAGCAACGATAATATCAAACGAAGAAGATGTTGCTCCTTGTTTTCTCATGAAAAATTCAAGTTCATTTGACACTTCAATTTCAGATACTCCCGGGCGAATGAATGATAGAATATGTTCAAAGGCAGCATCTGCAATCTGTGCAGCTTCCTTTAATATCTTAATCTCTGAATCAGTCTTTATCAAGCGTAACTTTTCTACAAGCCCAGAAGTTGGGATAAATTCAGCATCGATCGCTTCTTTATGCGCTGAATAAGAACTATATGTAAGAGTATCTTGCTCAAAGCCAAGCTTTTGAATTCCTAGTTCCTTCACTTGCTTTGCAATTTCATCAATGATTAATCCTGCATGCTGTACAATCTCATATCCAACAGCTTGTTTACTAGCCTGCTCTACGTAACGGAAATCTGTAATAAATTGAGCATGGTTTTTCGAAATCAGTATAACACCAGCTGTTCCTGTGAAGTTAGCCATATATCTACGACTATGTTCATTCGTTAACAAAATACCGTCAATACCAGCCTCATCAAATGCACTTCTTAATCTTTCGATTTTCTCCATTACTTTATGCCTCCCTCAATTTCTCCATTAATGCAAATAACGCTAACTTATAGCCATAAAAACCAAATCCAACAATTTGTCCCGCACAAACAGCTGCCGTCACAGATTCGTGACGGAACGACTCACGCTGGTGAATGTTAGAAATATGTACTTCAATAACAGGAATCGAAATGCTCGCAATTGCATCTCGAATCGCATAGCTATAATGCGTAAATGCCCCAGGATTTAAAATGATCCCTTCATATGTATCTTCCGCCTCATGAATACGATCGATAATCGCACCTTCATGATTCGATTGGAAACATTCTAACTCCACTCCCAATGTTTCTGCTTCTTGCTTCATATCTGTTTCAAGTGTCGCTAGCGTGCCCTTTCCATATACATTTACCTCCCTGACACCGAGGCGATTTAGGTTAGGACCGTTTACGAGGAGTACCTTTTTCATATGCTTAAAACTCCTTAGTATTAAATATCTATACAACATTTTAACATAGGAGTTACTTATTTGAATAGTTCGTCTTCTCTTCTCCTTCTCTCTCAGCTTTATTGGTATTTACTGCGTAGGAAACAGAGTATGCTATAAACACACCATACAATATAAAAATGCATATCGTCGTCACAATTGTTTCTTTCGGTAAATGAAGTGCACTTTTAATGGCAGGCGCTATTAATCCCATTCCGAAAAATAGTAACGCCCACCAAAATAGCCCATAAATCACCCCTGGAATAATTCCTTCAAACTTTACCAAAAACGCTTTATACAAAAAGGCAATTAAAATCGAAAGTAGCCCCATACAAACAATTCCTGACACATTGCCCCATACCCCTTCTTTCCAGCTTCCAAAGGCAAATGGTAAAAGTAAATAGTTCGGTCCCGCTTCCGTAAATGAAAATATATGAAGGAAATACCATATCCCCCCCCAAAAGATTCCACCAAATAAACCAATTTGTACAAAATTCCTTGTTCCTAATTGTTCTTGACTCACATCGACACCTCCGCTCAATAGTATGCCCGAAACTATTTTGAACCATGTTTAAATACTGCGAAATTTGTCTATAAAAAGAATAAGAAATGTCCGACTCTCGTAACATTTTTCCTTGTCATATACTTGTATTTGTCGATAAAATAAAGGAAACTCGGTGATTGTCTTATTTCAAAATGACAGAACCCAGTATGACAATTGCCTCTTTTTCTACATAAGAGAGAAACAAATACAGGTTGGTGTTAACATGGCAGAAGAGTCAAAACAAATATATGGCGGGCAAGCAGTCATAGAAGGAGTTATGTTTGGCGGTAGAGAATATACTGTTACAGCGGTTCGTCGTAAAGATAAATCGATTGAATTTTATCGATTACCACGCGTTCGTAATAAAGTATTATCTGTCCTAAAAAAAATTCCATTTTTACGAGGGATTGCCGCTATTGTGGATGCAAGTGCGAACGGGGCAAAACATTTAAATTTTGCTTCAGAACGATTTGATGTCCACCCAGAAGAAGACGAACAAATCGCAAATAACAAAGAAGAACAATCGAAATTAACGATGGTATTAGGAGTTGCAGCAGTTGGTGTTTTATCTTTCATATTCGGTAAAGTCATTTTCACAGCAGTTCCTGCACTACTAGCTGAATTAACGAGACCGATTTTCCCCTCTCATACAGGGCAAATCATTGTCGAAAGTGTCATTAAGCTCATGCTATTATTGAGCTATATATACTTTATTTCTTTAACCCCACTTATTAAGCGGGTATTTCAGTACCATGGTGCGGAGCATAAAGTAATTAATGCCTATGAGAATAATCTTCCAATGACTGTAGAAAATGTGCAAAAACAAACGCGCCTTCATTATCGCTGTGGCAGTAGCTTTATTATATTTACAGTCATTATTGGAATGTTTGTTTATTTCCTTGTCCCTACAGATCCACTTTGGGCCAGAGTCGTAAACCGAATTTTATTAATTCCAGTCGTTCTCGGCATTTCTTTTGAAGTGTTGCAATTTACAAATCGATTACGCGATATTCCAGTATTACGCATACTTGGATATCCCGGATTATGGCTGCAACTATTAACAACGAAAGAACCAACAGATGATCAAGTAGAAGTAGCCATTGCATCGTTTGAAGAATTATTACGTTTAGAAAGCAAACAATAATTATTTAAAAATGGTGTTCAACTCCTTTCCTCATCGTTAATATACTATTTTTAATATATGTTTTTAGGAGGTGTTCCTTATGAACGGTCGTTCGTTTACTTTCGCTATATTTGTGCTTATTATCGGATTAGCAATATTCGGCCTTGTTTCATCTGTCATTACAGATCCAATGGGAGTGTTAAAAAATATTGGTATCATGTTGGCTGTCGTTGGTATCTTTTATTTACTCTACAAAATGTTTACAAACTCTAGTGGTTCTGCAAATTCGCAAAGCTCTTATAAGCGTGCTGCAAAACAATCGAACCGCAAACATGGGAAACAAAATGTAGCACCCCTAAGCAATTCTTTCTTTAAATCCAACGCTTCTAATGACAAAGGGAAAAAAGGTACTCCTTCCACTTTGAAGCGAAAAAGAAAACAATCTCATTTAACTGTCATTGAAGGTAAAAAAACAAAAAAGAAAGACCGTGCTTCCTTTTAGGAAATACGGTCTTTTTTTACACTTCGAAGCACTTCTTTCAAACTTTTATCTTTCATACTTTCAATTCGAAGGTGATGATTTTCAAAAGGTAAGTTCCGTGTCACATCATTAGGTACTACGACACACTTTAATCCTGCTGCAATCGCTGCCTTCAATCCGTTTAACGAGTCTTCAAATACAACAACTTCAGACGAATCAATCCCTAAATCTTCTATTGCAATTTGATAAAGTGCTGGGTCTGGTTTTACCTTTTCAACATCTTCTCTCGTTTTAATGACTTCAAAATAATCTCGAATTTGTAGCTCTTCCAAAAAAGGAATAACCCATTCTCTAGATGAACTGGAAGCTAATGCGATTTTCAATCCCATTTCTTTCGCTTCCTCTAAATATTCTTTTACCCCGTCACGAGCTTCTGGTATTTTCATTTTCTCTTTATGTAAAATTTTCACTTTTTCTTTTAATGCATGCTTGTTAAACTTCTCTTTTAATTGCTCATTTAAATATGCATATAGTACATCATCTGTCGTTCCAATACATTTTGCAAATTCCTCTAAAGGTAAATCTCCACCATACTCACGAACGGCGTCTCTGAAAGAGTGAAACCATATTGTTTCTGTGTCTACAATTAATCCATCAAAATCAAAAATAATTGCTTTCATAATTTCCCCATCCTTTTCGGTTGAAATAAAAAAGGAAACGACATACGTTCCCCTTAATTACTTTTCTCTTCATTTGCTTTTTGAACGCCACGAAGTGTTTCCACTCGAACCTCATCTTGTTCAAAATATTGCACTAGATCACCAATGCGGTCAATTGCTTCCCAACTTAAATGATGTTCGATTCCTTCTACATCATTGTAAATTTTACTTTCATCCAAACCGATAATACGCATAAATTGCTCTAGCAAGTCATGACGGTATACGAGACGTTCTCCGATTTTTTTACCTTTTGATGTTAATACAAGCCCTCTATATTTTTCATAAATTAGATATTCATCTTTGTCTAATTTTTGCACCATTTTTGTTACAGAGGATGGATGTACACTCAGCGCTTCAGCAATATCAGATACGCGGGCATAACCCTTTTCATCAATCAACAAATAAATTTGTTCAATATAATCTTCCATACTAGGGGTAGGCATCGGTTTCCTCCATCCAATTTCATTTTGCTCATTCCGTACGAAGCAATCAATAAAATGATACACCAGAAAGAATAACGTGACAAGTTGAAAACAAGCCTAAATATTTAAAAGAAAAAAGAACTTGCATTCCAATACAAGTTCTTTTCATGTAAAGTATTGAATTTCTGCATTAGGAAAAAAGTGATGAATATATCCTCTAATCGTTTCTTCCAATACTTCTGCATCATCTTTTTTATATACGTATTTCCCGATGCCATATCGCCCCCATTTATATTTGCGCTTCTCTTCATCCATTTCAAGCTTCGTATTCGGATAACGCTCTTGAATGACCTTTTTTGCTGGTTTTGTAAAGCGATGTTGAATTAATTCAAATGTTAAATTCGGTATCGACAAATCTTTTAGCGCATTGTACAGTCGCTCAAATAGTTCACGGTATCCTTCTTCCCATCCTTCATGCATATAAAGTGGTGCAACTATAAAGCCAAGTGGATAACCCGCACCTGCTACTTTTCGAGCCGCTTCAATTCGTTCTTTAAAAGGTGATGTCCCCGGCTCAAAATTTTTGATTACATACCGTGAATTAATACTAAACCTGAAACGAGTTTTCCCATTATGTTTTGCATCTAATAAATGATCAACGTGCGAATATTTCGTAACGAAACGTAAACGCCCATGCTCACTTTCTCCAATGAATTCAATTGTCCGCTTTAATGCATATGTTAAATGATCAATTCCAACGATATCCGATGTACAAGCAGCTTCAAACCTTGTTATTTCTGGTGCTCTTTCATCCATATACTGCTTTGCCTTCTCAAATATTTCATCAAGATTCACATACACACGAACGTAAGGCTTACTCCCAAGTGTTGTTTGCAAATAGCAATAATGACAATGTCCCATACACCCTGTTGCAAGCGGAATTGCATATTCAGCTGACGGTTTTGACGTATCAAACTTTAACGTCTTCCTCACCCCAACAACAAGTGTCGCCTTTGCATTACGATACTTTTGCAAATCATTTTCACCTGGCAAATTTCTAATTTGATTGTGTGATGTCGTTTCACGAATTTCTAATCCCATCTTCGTAAACTTCTCATACAGCTCTTTTCCAAGCGGATATTCGAGCGCCCTCGGTTCAAAGTAAACGAGTTTTGGCATAAATGGTTTCATATGCTTCCCTCCTCTCGTTAGTATGGGAAACGCCGAGAAATTAACACTCATTAAAGTTTTCCACTTTAGTAACTTGCGTTGCAAGTTAACGAATGTTATAATTTGGATATCAGCTACCTTGCAACGCAAGTTACCTGAATAAAAGGTGGTGAAACCATGCACAGCCAAATGTTAAAAGGTGTACTCGAAGGTTGCATCCTATACATCATTTCACAAGAAGAAGTGTACGGATATGAACTAAGTACAAAATTAAATACATACGGATTTACATTCGTAAGCGAAGGAAGCATATACCCGTTATTGTTACGTATGCAAAAAGAAAAATTGATTGAAGGAACATTAAAAGCCTCCTCACTCGGTCCAAAGCGAAAATATTATCACGTAACCGCTAAAGGATTAGAACAACTTGAAGAATTTAAACAAAGCTGGGGAATGGTTTCAACGACAGTAAACAACTTATTACAAGGGGAGTGATAGGGATGAAGGCGAAAGATTTAATCGAACTAAATAACGAAAAGCGTAAATTATTAACTACAGAAAATGAAACCGCCTATAGTGACATGTTAATATACATTCGCTTAGCTAAAGTACCAGAATACCACGCGGAAGAACTGCTAATCGAAATTCTCGATCACCTTATTGAAGCCCAGCAAGAAGAAAAAAGTGCTTATGATATTTTTGGCGACGACTTACAGGCATACTGTGACGAACTAATTGCTGCCCTACCGAAACAAAGTTTATGGGAACAATTATCGATTCCTTTATTTATAACTAGTTATCTGTTAGCAATATATTTTGCTATTTCTTCCGTAATTGCATTGGTATTTCCCTTATTTTCAAATGAAGCACGTTTTAAATTTGTACACATTGATTTCATTTATCTGCTTGTATTTATCTTGTCCGTACATCTTATGATACGTTTTGTTTTCGATTTTATTAACACTGATTTATTTAAAAATAAAACAACTATTTGGAGGCATATTGGAGGATTTTTAATACGCTATAGCCTATGGATACTATTAATCGGTATTTCCTTTTTATTTATTAAACAGCCCTATACTACATTACAAATCTCACCTTGGATCGGTGCTTTACTAGCCATCTCTTGCTATGCACTATACAAAATCTTCTTCAAAAAAGAATATTTAGACTTTAAAAAGGAGTAACGATACGATGACCGAAAAAGAAATGGTTAAGTTAAACAATGAAAAAAGAAAGTTATTAACACCTGAAAACGAAACTGCTTATGGTGATATGCTTATTTATTTACGCCTTACTAGCGTTCCACAAAAGCAAATGGAAGAATTACTTTTAGAAATATTGGATCATCTTTTAGAAGCGCAAGAAAACGGTAAAAATGCACATGATATTTTTGGAGAAGATTTA
The DNA here is from genome assembly GCF_019091205.1 of Bacillus sp. GbtcB14. NCBI lineage: Bacteria > Bacillati > Bacillota > Bacilli > Caryophanales > Bacillaceae > Bacillus > Bacillus sp. GbtcB14. The sequence goes on along the minus strand of NZ_JAGXJT010000001.1, from coordinate 450,345 downwards.
AAAACTTACTGCGATGAATTGATTAGCTCTTCAGAACATCAAAATTCTATCCAACAAACTGCCGTTATTGGATTTGCAGTTAGTTTATTATTAGCTATACAAATTGGATACGATACATTCACTACCCTTATGCAAAAACTATTTTCAGATACAAACACTTCAGGGATTCCATTTAGTATTCCTGGAACAATATTATCTGCTATCGTTTTAACAATTGGTGCCTTCATAACTTTTTCGTTATTTAGACGTTTTTCTTTTACAATATTGGTTTCCTGGAAACAAAAAGCAATCCTCCTATTATCAATATTTATACCTTTTGTCTTATCAGTTTTTACAAACGTATTTTTCAAAACACAACCATACTTATTTTATAATCTGTCTATTTGGCAAGGTGCCCTTGTTACACTTTCTTTTTATATTTTGTACAAATTTTTATATAAAACATCTAAATTTTAGCAGCCTTTCAAAAGGCTGTTTTTCTTCTGTCTAATTTTACAAATTGAAAAATTTCATAAAGAAAATAAGAAAAATGCAAAATAATTAAAGTTAATTGTTGACGTGATGCTTTTATTATCGGTATCATAAATCTTCGTGAGCAATTATTTTTCGTTATACGATTTTTTTATTATTACTGAATTTTTGAGAGGAGAAATTAGATGTCAGTTAAGAAGAAAACGCAAGTACGCACCGGCAAAATGGTACGTGAACTAATGTTAGCAGACGAAGATGTAAATGCTTCGCTAATTATGGTATATAGTGAAAACGGTATAAACGCAGAAATTAAAATCGAGGGCTTAACGCCGAAATGTAACGAAGAATTATTTTTGAGCGGAAACGTGGATTGGAACAAGAGTGTTATTTATAAAATTGTTGATTTCACTGGGAACGCTGAAGTTGGTAAAGTTACATTAACAGCGATGAACAAAAACAATGTTTCTCTAGAAGTTGAACGCGTTATGTGGAGCAAAGAAAATAAAGAAGCTGCTGAGCAAGAAGAAACAGTTGTAGAACCTACTCCGAAAAAAGAAGTAGTTGTAGAAGCTCCAAAAGCAGTTGCAGCCGCTCCAAAACCTGTTACGCGAGTAGAAACACCAGTAGCACCTAAACCTACTCCGGTACCAACGCCGAAGCCAGTAAGTGTAGAAGCAGCTGTGGAACTATCTACTCCAGCACCTGTGAAAAAAGCAGTACCAACTCCAGTTACAAAGCAAGAGACAGCACCGGTCGCTCCTGCAAAACCGAAGCAACCTGCTTTGACTGAAACAAATACAAAACTACAAGAAAATTATGTTAAACTTGTGAAAAAGACAATTGAAGTTTGTCAAGATTACGAGCTTGGCATCGACATAGATGATTCTATTGAAAGCTTAAAAGGAGAACTACAAAGCCAAGGTATTAGCGTTACATTCGACAAAGAAATTATGGACGTTGTAAATCGCCTTCGTTCTTTACAAGATAAAGGAATCAAAGTAGAAAAAGTACTTAATTTACTATAAAAAAAATAAGAGATGGCAATTGCCACCTCTTATTTTTTATAATTCCATTCCTTACTTTCATACTTCTCTTTTGCTAATGTTTGCACTTCATGTAACTGCTCTTCTGTTAATTCATACGGAACAAGCTCTACATCTAATCCTTTTTCAAACCCAACCTCAAACGCTTTAATTAACTGCTGGATTGTAAACGTACGGTCTGTTAATTCATTAATTGCTACCGCTTTAGAAGAGAACATACTCTTCATACGTTCTTTTACACGTTCATTCGGGAATAAAAACAGATCGTATAATTCATCTAAATCTATTTCTAATGGAATCGATCCATGCTGTAATATCACACCTTTTTGACGTGTTTGCGCACTACCTGCGATTTTTCTTCCTTCTACTACAATTTCATACCAAGACGGTGCATCAAAGCATACGCCTGAACGTGGATTTTTTAAATTTTCACGGTCTGCTTCTGTTTTTGGAACTGCATAATACGCTTCTAATCCTAATGCCTTGAAACCGTCTAGTAAACCTTGCGAAATAATACGATACGCTTCTGTAACTGTTTTTGGCATATTTGGATGATCTTCAGACACAATAACACTGTACGTTAATTCTTTATCATGTAGTACACCCCTGCCGCCTGTTTGACGACGAACGAATCCATATTTCTTTTCGTTAACTACATCCATATTAATATCTTTTTCAACACGCTGGAAATATCCCACTGTTAATGTTGGTACTTCCCATTCATAAAAACGAATGGTTGGTGGCATTTTCTTTTCACTTTGCCAATTTAATAAACATTCATCTAACGCCATATTAAATGCCGGTGAACATTGACCAGAGTTAATATAACACCATTTTTCTTTTCCCATCCTGCACCTCATATAACCAATTATTTTTCACATTCTCTAGTCTACCAAATTCGACAAAATTTGTGAAAGAATACGAAATTTCTTCTTATATGCAAATGAATCTGTTGCATAAATACATACGGGCATTATAATATTGAAAGTAGGATAAGAAAAAAGGGAGCGATAGAATCGTGTCAACAACTTGGATTATTTTATTAGCCGTAATCGTAGCATTCATCGGCTACACTGTATGGATGTATTTCTATCAGAGAAAATTAATTAAAACACTTTCAGAAGAAGAGTTTCGCGCTGGCTACCGTAAAGCACAGCTTATCGATATTCGCGAAGCAGACGAATATACTGCAGGGCATATTTTAGGCGCACGTAACATTCCGTTATCACAAATTCGCCTTCGTCATAAAGAACTTCGTAAAGATCAACCAGTTTACTTATACTGCCAAAGTGGATTCCGTACTGGTCGTGCGGCTCAATACTTAAAGAAACAAGGCTACAAAGATTTCTACCAATTACAAGGTGGATTCAAAACTTGGACTGGAAAAATTAAAAAGAAATAATAACATACAAAAACTAGCTGAATTATCCAGCTAGTTTTTTCATTCCATATTATTCGCAATGTATAATAAATTTTGCTTAATCACATCTTTATCATGCTCTTGTACATTCCGATACAAGAGCTGATATTCAAGTCCTTTCTCTTTCCATATAAGCGTAGCAAATTCATCCCCTCGCCCAGAGTCATCCTTATTTTTAAAATAAGCGAACGCCCCATTATTCAATTTCATTTGTTCCTGAAATCGCTTCTCTTCCACGAGATCCGGAAAACTATAAGGAAAGTTCGCAACATTTAACTCAATGTACTCATTTCTACCTGGCTCCTGTTGTTTATATTTAATCATTAAGACAGCCTTCTTTTTTCCAATCGTTCTGACTTCCCCCTTCACATCACTCGTAATGTCATACGGTAAAAACGCTGGAACTTTAAATTTCACTGGAAAATATTTCGGAAGCTCCTTCAGCAGAATAGGATCCGTAACACGATCCATAGCTCCCCCTGTTGTTCCCACAAAGCTTTTTTCTTCTTGCATCGTTTGCTGAAACGAACATGAACTTAGCACTAGACTAGAAAACACGAAACAAATGATTCTTTTTTTCAATTTGTTTCCGCCCTTTCTTCATACCGCTATCTTTACGAATGAAGCGTTTATATGCTATTCATATTCGCTTCATTAACAAACTCCCCCTTTGAAAACTTTCCACGTTATTCTCGCACATTTTGACAAAACTTCTTTTATAGACGCAAAAAAGACCCCTATCATTCTTACGCCCACATAAAAAGGTTACGCGAATAAAAGGAAGCCTTATTTATAACATAGTTTGTGAAAAGCTTTTCAGGTCAAGATTTTTTCATTCTTATTATTTTCCCTTTATAATAAGGGAAAGAGGTGATACATATGGCCAATATAAAACAAATTGCCAAAACCGCTGGTGTATCCATATCAACTGTTTCCCGCGTCCTTAATAATCACCCTTACGTAAAAGAAGAAAAACGTAAGCGTGTTCTAGATGCTGTTGAAGAATTGAACTATGCAAAAAATATAAATGCTATTCATTTAATAAAGGGAAAAACATATACAATTGGGGTTATGCTCCCTTTTATTAACCTTCCATACTTCAGTACCATTATTGAAGGAATCGGAAACGAAGCGTTAGCAGCTGGATATCACATAAATTTATGTCAAACAAATTACGATAGCATTGAAGAAATTCGTGTTCTTGAAATGATGAAAATGAAACAATTTGACGGGATGATTATTTGCTCTCGAACAAGTTCATGGGAACAAATTGAACCTTTCGCAAAATTTGCCCCTATTATTTCATGTGAAAAAATGAAACATCCTCTCATTTCATCCGTCTACGTAGATCACTATGAAGGCTTCCGTCTCGGCACTGCATATTTACTAGATAAGGGCCATGAAAAAATCGGAATCTGTTTAGCAAGAAAAACGAGCGCAAATTCTATGGAGCGCGAAAAGGCATTTGCTGATACACTTCGTAACGAAGGCAAAACGTTACATCCCGAATGGATTTTTCATCAATGCTATACAATGCAGGATGGTGCCCAAATACTCCATCGTATTTTAAACATGGAAAATCGTCCAACCGCTATTTTCACGGCGAATGATCAAGTTGCAGCTGGTTTATTAACTGAGGCAAGAAAACACGGCATTCGCGTCCCTGAAGATCTTGCTATTTTAGGATTCGATAACCATGAAATTTCAAAAGCACTAGAAATTACTACTATTGAACATCCTGGTCTTACGATGGGATCTCGCACTTTTTCTTTATTCCATAATCAAATACAAAGTGAGAAAATTAATGGTAGCGCAGAAGAACTGTCCTTCCATTTAATTGAACGAAAAACAATCTAAAAAGAGCGTTACCTATAGCGCTCTTTTTCAGCTCATCAACTATTGACTTTGTATTTCCCCTCGCATATAATGAACCTAACGAACGGTAGGTAGGGGATGAAAATGACAGCAAACCGCATTAAAGCTGTAGCACTTTCTCATTTCGCACGCTACGGCTATGAAGGAACTTCATTAGCAAATATTGCTCAAGAAGTTGGGATTAAAAAACCATCAATTTACGCACACTTTAAAGGAAAAGAAGAGCTATATTTTATATGCTTAGAATCCGCTCTTCAAAAAGATTTGCAGAGCTTCACAGGCGATATCGAAAAATTTTCAAATTCGTCTACTGAAAAACTGCTCTTACAGTTACTAAAGGGCTATGCGAAACGATTTGGTGAAAGTGAAGAATCAATGTTTTGGTTACGAACTTCTTATTTTCCGCCTGATGCATTTCGCGAACAAATTATTAATAAAGCAAATGTGCACATTGAAAACGTCGGAAAACTTTTATTCCCTGTATTTAAAAGAGCAAGCGAACAAGATGAGCTGCATAACATTGAAGTAAAAGATGCCTTAGAGGCTTTTCTATGCTTACTTGACGGTCTTATGGTTGAACTACTATACGCAGGTTTAAATCGTTTTGAGACACGTTTAGACGCTTCTTGGAAAGTATTTTGGCGCGGACTTTCAAACTGACGGATTGCTCCTTTGCAATGCGTCGTTTTTAAGCCCTTTACCTAACGACTGGTAGGAAGGAGAAATGACATATGGCTTGGATTTATGTAATCATAGCTGGTATTATTGAAATCTTTTGGGTGATTGGACTAAAAAAAGCGGAGGCACCACTTGAATGGGCTGGTGTTACGCTATTAATTACAATTAGTTTCGTCTTATTATTTAGAGCTTATAAAGATTTACCTGTCGGCACTGTATACGCAGTCTTCACAGGAATTGGGGCTGGCGGAATCGTTCTGACAGAGATTTTCGTCTTCGGAGAACCTTTCTCTATTGTAAAAGTATTATTAATTGGTTTAATCTTCTTCGGAGTAATTGGTTTAAAACGAGTAACAGAAGAAAAAGAAGCGAAGGAGGCCGCATAAAATGGCTTGGGTATTTTTAATTCTAGCTGGTATTTGTGAAATTATTGGTGTACTCTTTATGAAAGTAGCCACTGAAAAGAAAGGCTGGGCACCAAAAGTTATTTTAATCGCTAACTTCGCAGTAAGTTTCTTCTTCTTATCTCTTGCGATGGACACGTTACCGATGGGAACTGCTTACGCGATTTGGACTGGAATCGGAACTGCCGGTAGTGCACTTCTAGGCATTCTAATTTTCCGCGAATCAGCGGATTGGCGTCGCCTTGCCTTCTTAAGTTGCATTCTATGCGGCGCTGTTGGCTTAAAATTATTAAGCTAACGTGAGGTGAATGTCATGTGGAAAGAAAAAGGAAAACAAATGTTAGCATGGAGTACACTTAGTATCGTCATTCTATTACAAATAAGTTTTCATATAATAGAATGGTTGTTTCATAAAGTATTATCCATTTTCACATTCCTTCCTAACATGACACTTGAAATTATATCAATTGTTTGGTCCATTATTGCCTCCATTGCAATCGTCATTATATGGAGTATCGCCAAGCTATGGAATAAGTTATTTAAAAAGGACAGTACTTCTGAAAAAGAGTAACTGTCCTTTTTTATATTCATTCAGACTTTCTATAGAAGTTTGATGCGATAAGACAAAGAAGACCAACTATGACAATACTTATACCAACCCCTTTATGTAAATTAGGAAATGGCGATGGTATATCTGAATAAAAGTTTGCTAATATGAGACCGATTGAAAATAAAAATACCCCTATTCTATAGAACCCTTTTCTTTTATTCATCATTCTCCCCCTAAAATTTTTCATACACTTCTTTCTTTTGGACATACTACCTAAAAAAGGAGTGAATCCTATGCAAAATTCTATACATAAGCAGATCCTATTTTTATTTTTCCTCTTTCTCACTCTCGTTATCGTTTTCAGCTTTATATTACATACTCCAAAAGATGTTGTACCGAATAGCCTCTCTGTTTATAAACTCTTACTTTCATATTGTCGTTATTGAAGAAGGTGCCTTTTATAAGGCACCTTTTAAAATTCTCTCTTCTCATACAATTTCACTGAAACGAAGATAGATACTATGAACATGCATATTGAACTAACGAATAACACGCTGTTATATAGTTGAATTTGTTCCATGCTGATTTCAAAGAACATGGCATCAATTGCTGTCGGTGCTATTAGTATGAACAGCGTAATAAAAGAAGCTTTTTTATAGCCAAACCAAAACAATATCGGTAAAACAAAACTTAAATATATAAAAACAAAGCCAATACTCGTAACTAATGTTGTCGTAATAAATTCAAATACCCCGCCTGCAAACCGAGTAATCCCTACAGGACTAGACACTATCATACTTATAATAAAAACAATAAGTGCCGTTATATATTTAGCTACTACAATTTCTTTTTTCGCTAGCGGTAAACTATTTAACATTACTTCACTATCATATTTTTTATCATCATTAAATGTTTTTAAAATTGCTATAACTGGAATTATAGCTGACATAATTACGTAAAAGCTTTTAATATCTGTTAATGTCATATACAAGAAAAGAGGGTATATTAAGCACCATATTAAATACTTCCATTGCATGATAAAGTCTTTTATTATAAGCTGCTTCACAATCGCTCCCTCCTTATAAATCACGCTCATTGTACAAATGGATTGAGAAAAATATAGACATAACATATAAAAGCAGCAGCCCTGCTATAAAACAAACATTTACGACTAGACTCGTACTCCAAACATTTTCTACATCTAACCAGACGTTACTTACAATCAGTCCACTTAAATACCCCAACGCAAGTCCGGCGAACGGAGCAATTTGTTTTGCACTGCTATATCCTACTGAGAATTCAATCGGAAGTACAATTATGCTACAAACAAACCCACCTGTTATACCTCCGAGAATTTCTCCCCACAGCATAAATCCAGTCATATGCCCATCTTGTAGCTGTATTAAACCGACCACTAGTGAGAAACATCCACCTAGAGCAACTAAAATACTTACAAATATGTATTTTCCTATGACAATATCTTTACGGTCAAACGGTAAACTATTTACTATCATTTCACTTTTATTTTTCCCCTCATAACTCATTGACAGTATCATGCCAAGAGCAGGTACAAACATGCTAAACGTCATCAAAAAACTATCACTACGAAAATCAACAATGAGCAGGAACAAGAAACATATAAGATAAACAAACCCTAACTTTCTTTGCATCATCATATCTTTTAAAACTAATTGCTTGATCATGTATTACACCTCCTAATATGAAAATGTCCCTTCTATAACTCTGCTTCCTGAAACATTTTCATTGAGAGAATCATTGATATGAATATACTTACTAACACTCCAGTTCCAAGAACACCCATTGCTAGTGTAGCCTCTTGAGAGTGGAGTACTTTTAACATAATTGTTTTATCACCAAAAATATTGCACATAAGACCAATCATACCCATTAAAGGAAAAAGTATAATCAAATTCAAGACAGTAATAGCTTTATATCCCCCAATGTAATTAGTCGGTATCGTTACTACACAATAAATCGAAGTTGCTACTATCGCTGAAAACACTGCATATCCAGGCATAACTATATCCCTGCCTAATAAAATATTTCCTAATATTACGACTATAAAAGTTACACTCAAACCAGCCATAATAAATAATGTGCTTGAAATATATTTAGCTATAATTACCTCTTTTCTCGTTATAGGCAAACTCACTAATACTTTTTCTGCTTTACTTTTCTCGTCATAATAAAAAGAAATATATATAATCGTACTACATGTTATAAATAATGCTATTGCAATCCCCATTGGTTCAACGGAATTCTTAAAAATAGATAAAATGGGTATTAAAAAATAGAAAGGAAACATCTTCTTCTGTAAGAAAAACTCCTTCAAAATCAACTGTTGCATATGAATTCTCCTCTCTACAAATCACGCGCTTCATAAATTTTAATCGTAAGAAACATAGAAGCGATATAAATACTAACTAATGTAATGAATCCAACTATAAATACACCAATATGCATAGGATTCATAATCCACTCAATGAATGAAGGTGCTGTTTCATTCATCCCATCACTAATAAACATCCAAAGAATTATACCCACTCCCATTGCTGCTGCTGATACTATACTTCTTACTACCTTCGATTTTGTACCGTAATAACTAGGGAAAAGTATCACAACAAAAAATAAGGCGTAAATAGCTCCATTTATTACTTCATACCATGGAATTTCAATGTATAGATTCGGATGATAGGCACCGATATCACCAATAACCACAATGCCTCTTATAAGAAAAACAACTAACATCGTAGAGAGCATGCCACCTACAATGAATATTGCACAGGAAATATATCTAGCAATTATGATATCCTTTCGGCTTACCGGTAAACTATTTATAATAATGTCACTGTTATTCCTTTCATCCATAAAGATTAACGTCATAACCGAGGAAAGGGTTATAAATAGACAACTCATCGGAAATAACCCTTCACCACTTGGATCTAACATAAATAATACAAGAGGCATAATTAGATTCACTAACCACGTTACCCGAAAAAAGAACAAATCTTTATATATGAGCTGACGCATAGGCACCTCTCCCTTTCGCGGTGTAAACGATGATATCGTCTAATGTAGGCTGTTCTATTACAACTTCATTTCCAAACCAATCAATAATTGCTTGTTTATCCTTTGCTAAACCTTCGAAACCAAATTTATTTTTTCGTAATCCAACAAATAATTCTTTTCCTTCTCGATCTAATAAATCGTTACTCCCTTTTACGATTACGTAGTTCTCCATTAATTCATCTTTCTCACCAGTAAATATAATTTCTCCATCGTTGATGAACGTAATATAATCCGCGATGCGCTCTAAGTCTGTTGTAATGTGCGTTGAGAATAATACAGATACTTCATCTTCCATTACAATTTCTTGCAACATATCAAGCAATTCACTTCGAACAACCGGATCTAGTCCTGCTGTCGGTTCATCCATAATGATAAACTCTGCGTGATGTGAAAGTGCGATGGCAATCGCAAATTTCATTTTCATTCCTTTTGATAGTTCTTTAATTTTTTTATACTTCGGAACTTGTAATCTGTGCATATACGATTGATACTGCTCTTCGTCCCATTTTTTATATAACGGTGCGATAATACGCTTCATTTGCTCACACGTTAAATCTTCGTAATAATGATTTTCATCATATACAAAGCCGATATTTTGTTTTATTTCCTTCTCGGCTTTCTTATTGTCCTTTCCAAAAATTTTTATATCACCACTCTCTTTTCTAATTAAATTCATAATCATTTTGATTGTCGTACTTTTCCCGGCCCCATTCGGTCCGACAAATCCCATAATATATCCTCGTGGCAGCGTAAAACTTATATTTTTTACTGCGAAATCTTGATAACTTTTACAAACGTTTTTTAGCTCTAACATCTTTCTCATTCCCCCTCGTATAAACACGCAATCATCTGTTGTAATTCTTCAAGTGAAAGGTGCAACACTTTACTTTCTTTTACGATTTCTTCAGCTTTACTTTCCAATAGACGTAACCGCTGTTCTTTTAATATTTCATTATTTTTACGTGAAACATAAGTCCCCTTCCCAGCAACAGTTTCTATATATCCTTCTTTTTCAAGCTCCTCGTACGCACGCTTCGTTGTAATTACACTAATTTGTAATTCCTTCGCTAAGCTACGAATAGACGGTAATTGATCTCCACCCTTTAAACCACCATTTAAAATAAGCTGGCTTAATTGTTTTCTTATTTGCACATAAATAGGGTCTTGGGAAGAATTCGAAATAATAATATTCATGTTTTCCTCCAGTGTGTGTATATACTGTGTATACCTTATATATACAGTATATACACAACAACCTATTTTTGGCAAGAAAAAAAGACCAACATTTTCCTGTTGGTCTTTCGTATATGTATCACTTTTCAAAGCGATCTAACATCTCATCTCTCATTCCGAAACTCACTACCGCAATTCCTACATACATAAACAGAAGGAACGCCGGATGAACTGTGTTGTACCAAGTGCTATCAACAATTAAATAAATCGTTAATGCGACAACAAGAACAAACGCTAAGATAAACATATAAAAGTGTCTTGTACTACCCATAATAAACTCCTCTCTTCTCACTTCACCATTCAACAGTATATTTTATCGAATAATTCGATATGACTCAAGGTTAACTTTCTGTTATGTAATCAAGTTCCACCTTTACAATGTCCTCACATGCTATTGAAATGATCGTTCCTTGCTTATCAATTGCCGTCACTTCTCTATTATCCATTACACGATGCGCTACTCTTTCTAGTACTTTTCCTTGGTCTCGATAACAAAATTCTTTTACATCTTTAATCGTTTTTCCGTTTTCTAAATGGTATATCATTCTATAACACCGATATCCCACATTTCCACCCCCATCTTGCTCGTTTTTTCACATATACATAAAAATGAGTTATGCCTATCTCATTACATCTTCTTAATTTCAATAAAATTCTAACAAAAATAAATACTTTTATCAAACCGACTTTTTCAACAAAATCACCTATAAAACCGCTTCTTTACACCATTATGAAACAAAAAATATAAAATTTTAACATTTTCTTCACTACTTCTGCATAAAGTGAAACTTTAATCAACGGAAGTTTTACTACCTGGAAAATAAAGGGGTACATTCTCCATAAAAAAAGAACCCGCACATAGCGAGTTCTTCCTTTGTTATTCTAATCAAACTTGTACAGGAGCTAGCTTTTCATAACGTAAAACTGGTTTACGAGCAGCCAATGTTTCATCCAAACGTTTAATTACCGTTGTGTGTGGTGCTTCTTGTACAACTTCTGGATTTTCTTCTACTTCTTTAGCAATTTGAATCATCTTATCAATGAAACCGTCTAATGTTTCTTTTGATTCTGTTTCTGTCGGCTCAATCATAATACATTCTTCCACATTTAATGGGAAGTAAATTGTTGGTGGATGGTAACCGAAATCAAGCAGACGTTTTGCAATATCTAGTGTACGTACACCCAGTTTCTTTTGACGACGACCTGATAATACAAATTCATGCTTACAATGTCTATCGAACGGAAGATCATAGAATGGAGCCAATCTTCTCATCATATAGTTCGCATTTAATACTGCATACTCCGTTACTGCACGTAGTCCATCTGGACCCATAGAACGAATATATGTGTACGCACGAACGTTAATTCCGAAGTTACCATAGAATGGTTTTACGCGCCCAATTGCTTCTGGACGATCATAGTTAAAGCGATAACCATCTTCTGTTTTCTCTAAAATTGGTTTTGGTAAGTACGGAATTAAATCAGCTTTCACACCTACTGGACCAGAACCTGGGCCACCGCCGCCATGAGGACCTGTAAATGTTTTATGAAGGTTTAAATGCACCACGTCAAATCCCATATCTCCTGGGCGCGCTTGGCTTAATACTGCATTTAAGTTTGCACCATCATAGTATAATTTACCGCCTGCGTTATGGACGATTTCTGCCATTTCTAAAATATTTTCTTCGAATAGGCCTAATGTATTTGGATTTGTTAACATAAGTGCTGCTGTTTCTTCATTTACAACACGTTTTAAATCTTCTAAATCAACAAGACCATTTTCATTTGATTTTACTGTAATTGTTTCAAAACCAGCTACAGTTGCAGATGCTGGATTCGTTCCGTGAGCAGAGTCAGGAACAATTACTTTCGTACGGTTAAAGTCACCATTTGCTTCATGGTATGCACGAATTAACATTAAGCCTGTCCATTCTCCGTGTGCACCAGCTGCTGGTTGTAATGTAACAGTATCCATACCTGTAATTTCGATTAAATGCTCTTGTAAGTCGTACATTAATTCCATTGCACCTTGTACTGTCTTTTCATCTTGAAGTGGATGAATATTTGCAAATCCTGCGAAACGAGCTACACTCTCATTAATTTTCGGATTATATTTCATCGTACAAGATCCAAGTGGATAGAATCCAGAATCAACGCCGTGGTTACGGTTTGAAAGTGCTGTATAGTGGCGCATAATGTCAAGTTCAGATACTTCTGGTAGCTCTGCATCTTCTACTCGAATATAATCGCTCTCGAACACATCTTCTAGTTTCACTTCTTCTACATCTAATTTGGGTAAGCTATATCCTACGCGTCCTTCTTTAGTCACTTCAAAAATAAGTGCTTGGTCTTGGTTCTTCATTGGATAGCCCCCATTTCATTTACAAGTGTGTCAATTTCCTCTTTTGTACGAAGCTCAGTTACTGCTAGAAGCATATGGTTTTCATGCTCTTTATAATCACGGCCTAGATCGTAACCGCCGATAATATTCTTTTGTAATAATGCATCGTTTACTTCTTTCACTGGACGCTTGCAATCTACAACAAACTCATTGAAGAATGGACCAGCAAATGTTACTGTAAAGCCTTGTGCTTCAAATTGACGTTTTGCATATTGTGCTTTAGAAATATTTTGACGTGCCATTTCTTTCACACCTTGTTTTCCAAGTGCCGTCATTGCAACTGATGCTGCCAATGCATTTAACGCTTGGTTTGAACAAATGTTAGACGTCGCTTTGTCACGGCGAATATGCTGTTCACGTGCTTGTAATGTTAATACAAACCCACGTTTACCATCTGAATCTACAGTTTGTCCAACAAGACGCCCTGGAATTTTACGCATAAATGCTTTCGTTGTTGCAAAGTAACCACAGTGTGGTCCACCAAACTGCGTTGGAATACCAAATGGTTGTGCATCACCGATTACAATATCAGCACCGAATTTTCCTGGTGGTGTTAATGCGCCTAATGATAATGGATTTGAAGAAACGATAAATAATGATTTTTGTTGATGAACGATTTTTTCAATATCAGCTAATTTTTCAACTTGTCCGAAGAAGTTTGGATATTGAACGATTACACAAGCAACTGTATCATCTACTTCACTTTGTAATACGTCTAAATCAGTTACACCATCTTTATGATTAATTTCAACAACTTCAAGATGTTGACCTTTTGCATACGTTTCAAGTACTGCTCTTGATTCTGGATGAACTGCGCTAGATACAAGAATTTTCTTTTTACGAGTATGGCCAGCTGCTAGCATTGCCGCTTCAGCTAAAGCTGTACCTCCATCGTACATAGAAGAGTTTGCTACATCCATTCCTGTTAATTCACAAATCATTGTTTGGAATTCAAAGATTGCTTGTAATTCCCCTTGTGAAATTTCTGGTTGGTATGGCGTGTAAGCTGTATAAAATTCTGAGCGAGAGATAACGTGATCTACAATTACTGGAGCGTAATGATCGTATACGCCTGCTCCTAAGAAAGAAGCGTACTCTTTTAAGTTAGCATTTTTACTAGCCATTTGAGTTAACTCTTTTAACAGCTCAGGCTCTGATTTTGCTTCTTTAATTTTTAAATCCCCTTTAAAACGAACACTCTCTGGAATATCAGAGAATAACTCATCGATCGTTTGAACGCCGATCGTTTGTAACATTTCTTTTTTGTCTTCTTCTGTCATTGGAAGATAACGATGCAACATGAAATCTACCCCTCTCCCCGTTACTTTGAACGTTTATAAAATGGTGTTGGAACAACTACTGCTTTGACGCGTTTATTACGAATTTCAATTTCTACTTCTGTATCAACTGCTGCGTATTTTACATCAATTAGTGCTAAACCAATGCTTTTCTTTAACGTTGGAGATTGTGTACCACTCGTTACTTCCCCGATTTTTTCTTCTCCAATAAATACAGGGTAATGCGTACGAGGAATTCCACGTTCGATTACTTCGATGCCGACTAACTTACGAGACGCACCGTTTTCTTTTTGCTCTTTTAACGTTTCTTTTCCAAAGAAATCTGCTTCTTTATTTGGTTTTACCGCAAAGCCAATTCCTGCTTCAATCGGTGTAATATCTTTTGATAATTCTTGGCCATAAAGTGGTAATGTAGCTTCGAAGCGAAGTGTATCACGAGCACCTAAACCACATGCTTTTAAGCCTTCTTCTGCTCCAACTTCAAGAAGTTTCTCCCAAAGTTTTGCAGCATCTTCACTCTTACAGTAAATTTCAAATCCATCTTCACCTGTGTAACCCGTACGAGATACAAGTGCTGGAATTCCATCTACAAGAATATCGTTTTTAAATTTAAAGAACTTAATTTCTTTCAAATCTTCTGACACAACTTTTTGTAAAATGCCTTCTGCTTTTGGTCCTTGAATTGCAAGCTGTGCAACTTCACTAGAAACATTGACTACTTTCGCATCGCCAATTACATGGCTAGCTAACCATTCGTAATCTTTCTCGATATTTGATGCATTGATCACTAATAAATAGTCTTCTTCACCACGTTTGTAGATTAATAAATCATCTACTGTACCACCATTTTCGTAGCACATAGCTGTATATTGTGCGCCTCCTACCTTTAAGGTAGAAACGTCATTTGTAACAACACGTTGTAAAAATGCTAAACTATCTACACCTTTTACCTCAACTTCTCCCATATGAGACACATCGAACAAACCTGCCGCTGTACGTACAGCTTCATGTTCTTCTTTAATGCTTGAAAATTGAACTGGTAATTCCCAACCACCGAAGTCGATTGTTTTCCCACCATACTTCGCGTATACATCAAATAACGGTGTACGTTGTAATGTAATCATGCTCTCTCCCCCTTATGCTTTGACAAATCAATAAAAGTTGCTCGCCATATCTAAACATTTTCACTCTGAAAAGATAGGATATACGGAATCTCATTATATTTTTTTATGAAAGCGTAAATAAAAAATCACTTTCTTGGATAAAATACGAAAGATTCCACACATTTCACACCATTATCCTAACATCATTCGCTATATTTCATCAATATTCTAGCATAAAAAATAATTTAGAATTTTTTATGCTTAATCTAATTAAATACAACTTTCAAAATTTAACCCTTTATCTTTGCCTATTCTTTAACTTTTAGTATGTGTAATAGTGCCTTATTACAAGGTTTATATAATAAAGATTTTTTTAATAATTACTTTAGTTTATAAAAGGTGGGAGAGTCGTAATGAATGTCGATATTTCCGTAGATCGAACGTGGCAAAACAATTTTTTAAATAGAATTGACGAAGATGGCCCTTGGACAAACTGGGATTTATATCATTTAGCTTATAAAACAGAAAAATCGTTACTTGTTCCTACTTTCGATGGATTACAAGCACCGAAGCATTTATCTCATTTCACACCACTTCCGCATCAATTAGAAGTCGCTCAAAATGTCATTGAACAAATGAATGGTAAAGCGATACTAGCAGATGAAGTGGGACTTGGGAAAACAATTGAAGCTGGGCTTATTTTAAAAGAATACATGGTCCGCGGCCTTGTGAAAAAAGTACTTATACTCGTCCCGGCCTCTCTCGTATCACAATGGGCATACGAACTAAATACAAAGTTTTTCATTCCAGCTGTAGCCCAAAAGAAAAGCTATTCATGGGAACAAGCCGATGTGATTGTATCATCAATTGATACTGCAAAACGTTCACCGCATCGTGATATCGTTTTGAACTTAGAATATGACCTTATTATTATCGATGAAGCACATAAACTTAAAAATAATAAAACAAAAAACTATGAATTTGCACAGCGATTAAAAAAGAAATTTTGTTTATTATTAACTGCTACTCCCGTTCAAAATAAGATTGATGAAATTTTCAACCTTGTTTCTTTATTAAAGCCAGGACATTTAGGCAATCAATCCAACTTTGAAGAATATTACGCTTCAAAAAATCGTTCAGCCGAATCTGATGAAGATTTAAAAGCTCTTATTAATAAAGTAATGGTCCGAAATCGACGGCATAATACCGGAATTGATTGGCCAAAGAGACATGTACGTACAATTTTCGTTGAGTTTAATGAAGAAGAACAAGCTTTGTATAACGGGATTGAAAATTGGCGAGGACAAGATGCCTTCACATCTGCTTTCTCATCGTTAACTTTAAAACGAGAAGCTTGCAGTAGTCGTGAGGCCGTTTACTATTCATTAAAAAAACATGTAGAAAAACGACAGAAAGAAAATGAGCATTACATAAAAGACCCGCATATTGATGTGCTAATGGACAAAATTAATCATATTCCTTTTAACTCAAAGGCGAATAAAGCTCTAGAGCTTATAAAAGAAATTGACGATAAGGTCATCATCTTCACGGAATACAGAGCTTCGCAAATGTACTTACAATGGTTTTTACAACAACATGGTATCTCTTCCGTACCATTCCGCGGTGGGTTTAAACGCGGGAAAAAAGATTGGATGAAAGAACTTTTCCAAAACCGTGCTCAAGTGTTAATCGCAACGGAAGCTGGTGGTGAAGGGATTAACTTACAGTTTTGTAGCCATATGATCAATTATGATTTGCCATGGAATCCAATGCGCCTTGAACAAAGAATCGGACGTATTCACCGTCTTGGTCAAAAGAATGATGTTCATATTTATAACTTAGCTACAAAACACACTGTTGAAGAACATATTTTGAAACTGTTATATGAAAAAATCAATTTATTTGAGCGTGTTATCGGGGAACTTGATGAAATTTTAACGAGAATTAATATAAAAAACATCGACGCGCACATTCAAGAAATATTTGCGCAATCAAAAAGCGAAGGAGAAATTCGAATTAAGATGGAAAACTTAACATCTATTATCGACTTCGCGAAACGAAATGAAGCTGAGGTGCAAGGCTATGCAGCAACATGAAATTCATAATTACTTATACAATTTTTTCGAGGCGAATAACTGTGAAATTTTAAACCGTTCCCCTCATCTATTAGATGTGCAGTTAACAATTGAGATGGATAAATTATTAATGAATCGCCCTTTTTATTGGCACTATCTTGAGAAAACAGGAGGCGTACCGAATCCGATGCGCCTTACTCTTCATACAAATCCAGAAAGTGAAGAAAACGATGGTGAGCTTATTCACTACGGTTCACCACGTCTTCATCAAATTTTCCAAACGACAAAAGAATTAGGATCTTACATACGTTTATATGAGGAAGTACGGCATAGCGGGGCCACACATACACCGCTCCATCCGTGGCTCGGTGTAAATATTAAAGTTTCCTATCAATGCGATCGAAAAAAAGACATTCTTCACTCCATTGGTATTCATCTCATTTCAGGCACAATGATCGCAAACTTTCATGAAACATTAGCTAAGATTAAGCTTACACCGAAAATACCTGACTTTTGTTTTACGCTCTCGCCTATCATTAAACCGCAAAGCGGTTTACAACGTATAGAGGATGCTTTAAAGAATATAATTGCAGAAGATGACCATACGTGGGCGAAAGAAGCAAGAGTGCGCTGGAATCACGATTTAGACCTTTTAAATCGTTTTTATGAAGAAAGTGATGAACTTCCTGAAAGCTATGAAATTGAAAAACAAGCACTGCAAGAACAATATGAACCACGCATTACAGTGCAAATTATTAACGGCGGACTCTTTTATGTTACGGCGAATCATTTTCTATCTTAAAAAGCCCCTTCTTTTTTAGAAGGAGCTTTTTTGAGTTATCCTCTATCGCCATTACGCTCTTGTTGTTTTTGCTTTGCCATACGTTTTTGATACGCACGATCCTTTGCACTCACATGATTTGCATCAGTTGGAAGATTTTCTTTTGAACGGCCAATTCCATTGCTCATCTATTTCACTCCTTTTATATCTTTCAAAATACATCCTTATTTTCAGCTAGAGGCACCATCCTTATGCAAAAAAAATAAGAGCAGCCATTGGCTACTCTTACTCACTCACATATTTTTGAAACATATCATGGATGCCTTTATTTACGAGGTTCGAGATCTGCTCGTCAGATTTATTCGGATAACGATCACGCAATCTGATAGATGCCTTCACCATTAAATTTTCTAATACAGAACGGCCACCTTCTCCATAAATAATTTCAGCATACTTAACAAGCCTTCCATCCTCTACTGTTGCTGGATTATGATTGAAGAAAAATTTACTCATTGTCTCCACCTCTCTCTTTTGATAACGTTTACATTTATATAGATTATTTATGTTATTTATTTCACAATATTGTATGCATGTATATTTAATTAGTTTCATTATAAAGCAACATATCGATAGTAAATATGTGATTTTCCGTCCATTTTGTGAACAAACAAAAAATGAAAGCGTTTCCTTTATTATATACTAAAAAAACTTACTACGCTAGGGGCAATTTTTTCAATCTACTAATCCCTCAAAAAATGATATATTTTTTCTTTTCCCATCAAACCTTATACAATTTTCAGAAATTATATTATAAAATATATGTATGACTTAAGGAGGATTTATATGAATCAAAATAAAAAAGCTATATTAGATCTTGTCTTTTATCTTGTAATCCCATTCCTCATTTGGAAATTTGCAAAACCTTATATCGATCCTTATTACGCGATGTTACTTTCCTCTGTTCCAGGGATTATTTATACACTGTATATGTTTAAAAGGGAAAAACAGTTTAACGTGACAGGGTTCTTTATTTTAATTACACTCATCGCTAATACGACGGTAGATTTATTATCTGGATCAGCTGAACGAATGTTGTGGAACGATGCATACTATCACATCGTACTCGGCATTATCGTCATATGTACAATTTTTATAAAAAAACCACTTATGTTATATTTCGCAGCAGATATCGCAGCACTACAAGGTCATGACCGTGATAAAAGTCGTGAACTGTATCGTGATAGTCGTATCTATCCAGCACTACAATATTTAACGCTATTTTTCGGGCTACAATTCATATTAAAAAGCTTCTTAAAAATTTATTTCATCTCTGTTTTCGGTGTAGATGGCTATGGTGAAATGAGAGCAATTATGACCGCTGTTGGATGGGGCATTTCTATTTGTATCGGAATTGGATTTGTCTGGGTGAACAATAAAATACATGCTGTTACAGAAGAAAAAGAATCCGTACAGTAAATGAAAATCCCCTAGTAGTATGATACTACTAGGGGATTTTCATTTACTAGACATATTACGAAATCGTTAACTTGATTTTTTTCTTTTATCTTTTACGTTTCGATAAAACAAAGCAGCACTTAGCGGCATCACACCAAACCACTTATTCATAAATGGCTCTTTTTCAGCACGGCGTTGTTCTTTCTTTTGTTTACGATCTTCTTTTGGAGCATCCATATACGACACAAACTGCTGTGTCACAAAGCGAACATAATCATTAGTAGACATATTATCATCACCTCTACTTGATTAGTATGTCCACTTTTTTATTCATTAATCTTTTCTTTTAATTCATTCATGATTTGCTTTACCGATTTATTCGTCGTATCAATATGAATATGAGCCTCTTCATAATGAGCTCGGCGCGATTCAAATTTTGCCACAAATGCCTCTATATCTTTTTTCTGAAATAGTGGACGTGTCGTATCTTCACGAAGCCTTTCTGCAATTACATGTGGATCACAATATAAATATACGACAGTTCCATTTTCCTTCATCCATTTTCGGTTTTCCTCTCGTTCAATGATGCCACCACCAGTTGTAATAATTACATTATGAACAGGCAGTGAGCGTAACATTTCACTTTCATATTCCCGAAAAACAATTTCGCCTTCTTCGGCAAACATATCACGAATTGCCTTCTCCTGCTTCTCTTCAATTTTTTGATCGGTATCTACAACATCCATATGAAGTTCTTTACTTAACGCTTTTCCAATTGTTGTTTTCCCTGCTCCCATATAACCGGTTATGTATATAGATTTCATGTTCGTTCCTCTCAATCATCCGTTATTATTTGTTATTATAACGAAAGATTACATTATTGAATAAAAAAACGTCTTGTTCTCCTTATGCAATGAAGAACAAAACGTCACATACACGCTTTTACTTATAAGTACCTCTTCTCACCCACTGCGTTGCAATCCATTTCTCGCCTTTCGTTACAGGTGCCCCTCCGTGTAACGTAAGCTCATTTAATGATTGGTCTTGATAAAAATACTCAAAGTATACTGCCATTCCCTTTCTAGGGTTCACAGAAAGATTTAATTTCGGAAAGAACGTTTCTCCACCTTCTTCTACATCATTTAAGTACATGACAAGCGTACTAATACGATTATTAGCAGCTGATCTACTATGTTCCGCAAAATAATCATAATGCGCTTTATATTGTTGATCCACTTCATAATTTAAAATGTGTAATCCTTCACCATGCGACGCAGGAACATTCATGATAGATGAAATTCGTTTTTCAATCTTTGTAGTAAGTTCATTATCGTCTAAAAATGCACCCTTACTCGTTCGAATATCATTTACATCACGTGATGAACCAACTTTTGAACGCGCTAACTTACTTTTAGACAATTCAATCAATTCATCGCATTCTTCATCACTTAATACATTTCCTAACACGACAATAAGAGGTTCTTCGAATTTTGAAATAATTTGTATTTCTCTATCTTCTATCATAATTGCATTTCCTTTATGATCAAAAATAGTTTGTTCCTTATTTTCACCTATTTGATTGTTATTTGTCATTTCCCTATTCTCCCTAAAAAAATATGTTTGGATAGCTTGAATATATCATATTCTTTCTACCTTTCTCTTTTTTGAGAAAATTTAAACTTTCGATTGTTTTATTTATCCTTTTCCTATAAAAAAATAACCTATTTTAAAATAAGAAATTATGGTTTGCATCCGTATATTTTACATGCTATCCTTCTATCCAATCGAATATTTTTTCATCCTTTTTTCTATACCGAAAGCTTACTTTATAGAAAACTTCTTGTTTTATTTTGCACTGCAACGAAACGAGTATAGCATCGTTTTCAAAGACATAATTTCCACTTGCTTCGCCCTTTTCATATTGAAAGAAAAAAGTATCTTCCTTTTCTTTTTGCTGTAAGTCTTTTTTTATATTTGTAATAGATCGATTTAGTAGTTCCTCTAGTACAAACTTTTGCTCTATTTCAATATAAAATTTTTTATCTATAAGCAACATATTCGTTTCGTATACAAAGAACGAAGTTAATAATACAAGAAAAATGATTGTTCCTGGCATCGTAAATCCATCTTGTTTTCTCATTTATTTATTTCCATTGCGCTATACCTGACAGCTACACCTTCATATATTTTCCCACTCATATCTTTCACATTTATAAAGAGCAAATGAGGTGTTACTTCATACGAAACCATTGCAACATTTTGTAATATAACTTCTCTTCCGCGCATATTCACTTTTCTTATAAGATGATTATTCAATTTTTCATACGTCACTTCATCTCCAGTGCGAAGACGGAAGCGCAAAAGATTATCTTTATTTTCAGGGACTATTTTTTCTACAAAAGATACTTCACGAAACTCTAACTGTACTTGTCCTATAAACACATCCCATTCCCAATTATTTAATCCTTTAGATTGGTTGTTTTCTATTCCAATAAAATTCAAACGTGGTAAAAGTAAAAAGAACAGCGATAACAGAAAAAAACATACGATCATTTCTATTAATGTAAACCCAACTTCTAATTTATTTTTTCTCCTGCATAAAAGCATTGTTCCATCATTCTTCCTTTCACATCTTTCCACATCGCACAAACTTCATTTCCTCCCCAATATGTGTAATATACATTTCCGTTCACGTCTTTTTCTTGCTGTTGTTTCGCCCCATTCTCATACATATATAAAGCTGCTTCCCTTTTTAATAATACAAATGCTTTATAACGAATTTGTATGTTTTTTCGTTCTTGCATAATCAATACTGTTTGCGGAAGTAGTAAAGATACTGCCATCATTACTATACTTAATGCTATAAGCATCTCAGCCATCACTGATCCTTTTTGACATTTCACGATACGTAAATCTCCCTCTTCCAAGCTGAAATACAATCTCATATTTATAACTTCGATACGAAAGTAAAATAGTGCCACCTCTATTAATATTTCCACTCGGATTATATGTCATCGGATTTGGAAAAGTATTCAAATCAATTTGTATATCGCCATCATATTCTCTTTTAATGATAAAACGATTCGTACCTGACTCCCCTATATAATACATATTTCGCTCTTTATACCATCGTAATGTATAGTGTTTTTGACGGTTTATCGCTAATTGTTGCATATACAAAATATCATTTGAAAACTGTCTCAAAAATTGTTCGATTTTTTGTTTTTCATATAATGAATGTACGTTATAATACGTGACCATACTTAGTACAGAAATTGCAAATAGAACGAGTAGCATTTCTAAAAGAGTAAAACCTTTTTGTTTCACAGTTTCCCACTTGTTACTGTGCCATCATTTGAAATATGAATGGACTCACCATTCGGACACTTGTCAGCCGTAATATATTTTTCATCCCTTAGCTCTTTTAGCGAGGGGATTTTATTATGTTGTAATTGGTATACCTGTATTTGAGCTTCTATAGATTTCACATAGGCTTTACATCCTGTTCCTTCGACGGATGAACGCTGTGTAACTACATTCGGAATAATTAATAGTAATAATACAGTTATGACGACCATAACTAATAACATTTCTAAAAGGGTAAATCCTTCCTCATTCTGCATGTAAACACCTCCTAAATAGAATTCATCATTTGAAACATTGGCATAATCATCGCTAAATACATAAGAACAACTATTCCTCCAATACACGTAAATAAAATTGGTTGAATGATCACTAACATACGTTTAACTTTTTGCTCCACCTTTTCCATAATAAGATCGCTATAGTCACCTAATTCAATCGCCAAATTACCGTTTGCTTGTCCGTGCGTAATAATATAAGAAAGTTCTTCCTCATAATATCCACTTTTAGCAATAATAGATTGTAACGGTTCTCCCGCAATTAATTGGCGTTCAATTCGGCCCGCTTCATACTGAAAGAACGGATGATATTTTTGCTCCATCATTATTGTTAGAGCCTCAAGTACTGATAGTCCGCCGTGTAATAAACCGCTCAATTGAGTGGCGAAATAATGTGAATGCTTTAAAATAAGAAATGTTTTTACGAGGGGGATACGAAGCATAATTTTTACCTGCTTCATATGCGGAAGTTTCTGAAAGTAAAATATATATACGCTACAGCCAATCATAACGATTAAAATAGTGCCAAAAATAAGATAGGGTAGTAGCTTGATTGCACTTAATATTTGTTCTGTAAATAACGTTGCTGTAGAACCAAACGAACTATATACCATGTCAACCTGTGGTAATAAAATGCGATTAAAAATCAAAATCATGATTATTAAAAAAAACGCCAAGAACATAGGATACTGCATTATTTTCATCATATCTTTCCTATACTTATCCTTTTTATAAAGAAGTGCGCTCCCTTGTTGCAATGCAAAAGAAATATCACCATGTTTCTCGGCATAAAATAAATAACTTAACATCTCCTGATGAAACTTTAATTGATGAAAAGAATCGTGTAGACTTTTTCCATCTTTTAATCCATCAATCATGCGCTGCAATTGTACTTTCTTTTCTAAAGGTAATTGAAACCGTAAAAATTCTAATGCCTGCAAAAGGGAGTATCCTTTTTCTAATAGTTCTCCCAATCGTTTCAGCAATACGACTTGATCACTTAAACTCCATATCTCCTTAAACATAAACATCCTCTTCTAAAAATCCTAAAGCGTATCCTTTTCGTATCAAAGATTCTAATGTTTCATGCTTGTATGTGACACATTCCCCGTTTGCTTCTTTGATCGCTTGTTTTAACTCATATCCATATAACAACTCATAAATACTCGCTTGTCTCACCTGCCTCATTGATTTACATAAAGTTGAGCACTTTCTTTGGCAAAACGGACACTTCAATTCGACAAGTCGCTGTGCAGCTATAGCTAATAAAGATTGTTCAATCTCTTGCCTCGTTATGCCAAAATCCATGAACCTGAGTATCGCTCCTTTCGCATCATTCGTATGCAGTGTCGTCATTACTAAATGTCCAGTCAAACTTGCTCTTATAGCAATTTTCGCTGTTTCTTCATCACGAATTTCACCGACTAAAATAATATCTGGATCATGACGTAAAATAGCCTTTAGTCCCGCCTCATATGTGATACCTGCTTTTTCATTTATTTGAATTTGTAATACATCGTCATTTCTTTTTTCAACTGGATCTTCCAGTGTAACGATGCGTCGCGTTTTCTTTTTTCTAATTACCTCTAATAATGCATACATTGTTGTTGTCTTCCCAGAACCAGTCGGTCCAGTAAATACGAGTAACCCATGTGAATAACTTAAAAAAGAGAGTAGTTTTTTCGCTGTACTTGGAAATAACGAAAGATGAGATAACGGCTGAATAGATGCTTGTAAATGAAGTCGAATAACGAGACTTTCTTGGTATACGGTTGGAAGCGTGGAAAGGCGTAAATATACTTCTTGTCCATCCATTTGTAAATACAGTGAACCATTTTGTGGCTTCCGCTTCTCTCCTATATCCATGGATGCTAAAAATTTAAAGTGTGAAACAAGTTTTTCTCCAAATTCTTTTTCAATACAATGTTTCGTCATTAAATCTTTTCCTATACGTAGTTGTACTACTACGTCCTTCTGCCGGGGCACAATATGTAAGTCCGACGCTTGTACCCTGCACGCTTCTTTTAAAATCGTATTCGCAAAAATTTCAATTCCATTCATCATTTTTCCCTCCCCACTATGTATATAGCATGAAAAAACAGATAAGAAAAATCGGAATTTTTGTATTTTCACTAGAATAAAAAGGGAAAATATGTTTGTGAAATTATGAACAATTTCCGAATTATTGTCTGAAATTACCTATATGGAAGTTTATCTGTATTATAATGTTATTATCTTGGATAAAGTGATAAAGGTGGAGATCCTCATGGAACAAGCTTTAAAAATTACAGGTGTATTATCTGATCCAACTCGTTATTACATTTATAAATATATTTCTCAAAAACATAGTTACGTAACTGTACAAGAAATTGCAGATGAGTTTGATATTCATCCAAACGTAGCACGTTTACATTTATCTAAATTAGAAGATGTTCATATGCTGAAATCAGAAACGAAGAAAACAGGAAAAGGCGGAAGACCAAGCAGATTATATGTATTATCTGAAGATGTTATCCAATTGCAATTTCCATTCCGTGACTATCAATTGTTAGCAAGAATAGCATTTAATTCTTTACTTAGCCTTGGCGCTGCTGGTGAAAAAGCGCTATACGAAACAGGAAAACAATTTGGGGCCGAATTAATGCAACAACATATGCATCGTTTAAATGTGAGTGAAGATGCTTTAACAGTAGAGCAAAAAGTTCAAATTGCAAAAGAAGCTTTCTCAACAGCTGGCTTATCACCTGCATTTGAATTAAGTGCAGATGGAACGAAAATTTTCTATGATGTACACAATTGTCCATTTAAAGAAGTTGCTGTTCATCACCCAACTGAAATTTGTAATATGCACGGAGATATGATGAAAGGGATTTTTGAAATCCTATTCCCTAACACGGAA
Source organism: Bacillus sp. GbtcB14 (assembly GCF_019091205.1). Taxonomy (NCBI): domain Bacteria; kingdom Bacillati; phylum Bacillota; class Bacilli; order Caryophanales; family Bacillaceae; genus Bacillus; species Bacillus sp. GbtcB14. The sequence goes on along the minus strand of NZ_JAGXJT010000001.1, from coordinate 423,928 downwards.
TTAACACGAAACGATAGTCTACTAGATGGATGTAAATCTTGTAATTATAAACTAACAATTTAATTTCTCATATAAAAAGAAGCCATTTATAAATGGCTTCTTTTTATATGAACGAATATTTACAATAGTAAGAAAAATAAACTATAATAAGGTGAGGTTTACTTTTTTTAGAAAAGGAGGGAGATGGCATGGAGCGCATGTTTCGCGTTCTCGGCTTTTGGACTGGAATTTTCTCGGTTATGTTTTACGTAGGGGATATGCATTCGACCGCACTACTATTTTTAGGACAAACAGGTTTCTTCGTACTTTTAAGCTATTTAAATTTAACAGAGCGTATGTATATATACGTATTCGGGGCATATTTAACTGTTTTCTTCATAGGATTTACATACTACACGACGTTTTTACTTGTCCCTGGGGCTGGACATTAAAAGATGGCATTTTGCCATCTTTTTTTAATTCCGCAATTTCCTAGTTGACTTATAGGTTTTATTACCTTATATTCTATATAACAGATTGGAATTAGGGGGAATCAACATGAATACACTGCTTGTCGGAATTAACGTTGCAGTCATGCTCATCTTAGTTGGCGTATTATATTATATGCAACGTAAGCATGTATCTTTTAATAAACGCGTATTTACTGCTTTAGGAGTCGGAATTCTATTCGGTCTTATATTACAATTTATTTATGAACCAACTTCTAAAGTAATTATTGAATCAAATACTTGGTTTGGCTTAATCGGTAACGGTTATGTGAAATTACTTCAAATGATCGTTATGCCACTTATTTTAGTATCTATTATTTCAGCATTTACAAAATTACAATTAACGAAAAATCTTGGTAAAATTAGTGGTCTTATTATCGGAATTTTAATTCTCACTACAGGAATTGCTGCAGCTGTCGGTATCGCTGCAAGTGCAGGATTTGATGTATCAGCAACAGGCCTACAACAAGGTGATGCAGAATCTGCTCGTCTGAAGCTAGTTGAAGAAAGATTTACTTCTATTGAAAAAACAACAATTCCAGATAAATTATTAGAACTATTGCCTACAAATCCGTTTCTTGATTTAACAGGTGCTCGTCCAACATCAACAATTTCTGTTGTAATATTTGCAGCCTTTATCGGTATCGCCTTTATAGGTGTAAAACGAAAATATCCAGAACAAGCAGAACTATTTAAGAAAATGCTTGATGCTGTATATGCAATCGTAATGCGTATGGTAACATTAATTTTACGTCTTACTCCATACGGCGTATTAGCTCTTATGGCAAAAACAGTTGCTGGTAGCGACATAAATGCTATTTTAAAACTTGGTAACTTCGTGTTAGCATCTTACGTAGCACTTATCGTAATGTTCGTTATCCACTTATTATTAATTGCTCTATCTGGTTTAAACCCAATTCAATATTTAAAAAAGGTGTTCCCTGTATTAACATTTGCATTCACATCTCGCTCTAGCGCTGGTGCAATGCCATTAAATATTGAAGCGCAAAAAGAAAAGCTTGGTATTTCCGAAGGAATTGCCAACTTCGCAGCATCATTTGGAGTATCTATCGGACAAAACGGTTGCGCAGGTATTTATCCAGCAATGCTTGCAATGATGGTCGCTCCAACTGTAGGAATCGATCCATTACAACCACAATTTATTTTAACTTTAATCGCTGTCGTTGCTATTAGCTCATTCGGTGTTGCCGGTGTTGGTGGCGGTGCAACATTCGCAGCATTAATCGTACTATCTACAATGAACTTACCAATCGGTATTGTCGCTCTTGTTATCTCAGTTGAGCCATTAATCGATATGGGTCGTACAGCTCTTAACGTAAGTGGTTCTATGACAGCAGGTCTTATTTCTAGTAAATGGCTTGGTGAATTAGATCAAGATACGTACAATCAAGATGATACAAAAACTGGCGAAATCGCTTCATAATAAAAAGGACGCTAGCAAAACTGTTAGCGTCCTTTTTTAGTTCTTTTCATCTTCCTCTTTATCTTTTATACATAAGGCATCACGTATATATATAACGAAATATACCGTTTTTCATTTTTTAATAACTATTAATTTTAAATTAAAGACTAACTATTATTCCTCATCTGCAAACTGTAAAAACTCTTCCAACGGCTCCTTTAACTCCTCCTCTATCTCACAATAAGATTCATCAACAAGTTCACCACTTAGCTTACTTCCCCAAAACCTTATTTGAAGCGGTACTCCTAAAAAATAATTACAACATTCCCAGATAGGAACTGTATAAAATTCAATCATCTTTCCTTCTTCATCTAATACAGCTATCGAAATGGATGAAGAATATCCTGTTTCAAAAGGATCTTCTTTATCTCTGATGAGTTCTATAAATAATTCCATGTTTTTTTCTATGTACAAATGTGAATAATCTTTAAAAAGTTTAAATGATATTCTCTCTATTTCTTTCTCCGTGCATTGAATTTTCTCTTTTAACTCCAATGTAAAATCTCGTTCTTTATACTTCATTCCCGTCTCCTTACACATAAAAAAGAGAATACAATAACATATTCTCTTTTCTCAAATATATTTCATTATCTCACAGCCCGTCCTTCTCACAAATAACCATTTTGTTCGCACCATTTATGAAATTGTCCTACGTCTACTCCAACTAACACGATATCCTTTAGCTCTACATCAATGCTTTGTTCTCCAATTTCAATAGCAAACTGCGATTCTAATTTTGTCTCGCTGTTCTTTACAATTCCAATTCGGTTCCGATGCGGTCCATCTTTTATATATGCTTTTTGTCCTACAATATCAAAGTTCAAGACTCTCACCTCTTTTATTGCGCTTAAATTTGAAATACGAACTCAAATTCGGAAAATTTCCTTTCCTTGCACTATTTCTCTATATATATGACGAAACAATAAAAGAGTCCTCCCTTCTTTACAATTATTTTTTCTTTGTATCATTTTTGTGATGGAAACGTAAAGTTTATAATAAAACACACTTGGAAGCGCTTTCTATGTAGTTTTTTATGTTATAATGTATAAGTAGAACTTCGTAAAGAGGGTAAAAAAAAATGAATACAAAAATGATTAAAAAAGTAATTGACGCATTAAAAGTATATGGCTTTCAGAATGTATCATTCTGTGACAAAACGAAACAATTTTTATTTCATAACGAAATGGATATTATGAGCGGCTATGCAGAAATAACATATAGTAGTCAATTTGAAAAATTTAACGTACAAATTCATCCAATTGAAACACATCACCAAGCAGAGTTACAAGAGGTTGAAAGACATATACAGGCTTGTATAAGAAAAGTAGAATATTTAAACGCACTTCTTAGCGGGCAAACAAAACTAGATGACAAAATTATTATAATGTAAAAAAAAGAACGTGATATCCTCACGTTCTTTTTTTTACATTATACGTTCATCTTTTCCTTCAGTTGTAATCCTGTAATGGATTGTAATACATCCATTGCTTCTCCAAATGTCATATCAAAGATTGTCTTATCTTCTATATACGGGAATTGTCTAAAGCGCTTTTCTAACATTTTCACGGCGTCCGACGTAAAGCGTGCACTATCAATGCCAAATTCTGTTTCAAGAAGAACGATCCAATCTAACACATGAAAACCTAATCCATTTACGAATGAAATAAGTTTTTTTTCTGGCTGTGAAGATAAGAATACGTTTCGTTCCATCTCATCGAAAAGTTCTTCACCTAAAACTTCTGCTAATTCATCATCATGTTCGCGTTCAATAATCTCTTCATATCCGTAATCATCAACAAGCTCTTCTACCTCTTCACTATCCTCACAAAGCAATTGACTAAGAAGTGCATCTTTCTTAAATTCACTATTTTGTACGACTTCTAAAAAGCTCGTTTCCCATCCATTTTCTAATTTCATATTATATACTCCTTTATATACGTTTCTTATCATCACTGTACCCAAAAGATCACTTTTATAACCTTTTAGACAGTTACTATTATTTCACGTGATCCATAACATAAGATGCAAATTCAGTTGCATCTCCTTCAAAAATATTTATTTCTGGCAAATGATAGAACGTTGTTTCAAGCGGGTTTCTTTCATGGTATACATATATCTTTTTCTTTAGCGCAATCGCCATTCCAAACTCTGTATGACTCCCATTTCCGCCATCTAATATAAGTAAAAAGACATTCGCTTCTTTAATAGCATTCTTTTCTGCCTGACCAATTTCTCTTAATTGATCTTGATTCACTGCTCTTTCGTTTCTTGTCCAATCATATGTATGGTGCCATCCTGCATGTTTCAGTTCATTTGCTATAGAACGTACAAGATGTTTATTTTGGAATCCTGAGGCGACATAAAAATTCATTTATATACACTCCTTCATTATGTACGGGAAACTCCTTTTAGCGTTACTTGCTATAAACATAATAAAGAACGACTTCAAAAAAAAATCCCCATCTTTAAAACTTATTTGCGTTTAAATGATGGGATTCTTCATGCTCTTCTTTTATTTTCTTCTTTTTATAACTTTCATCAGCTAACATTTCTAGCTCAGCTGTTATTTCTGATTTTTCAAGCTCTCTTTCTTGCGAAAATTTCCTTGAAATATAAACAATAACACTACCAACGTACAACACAAAGCATATAATAAGTGCAGTATTTTCATAGAGACTTAGCTCCAACACAGTCACTCCTAATCCATTCGTATTTTCACGCTTCATTAATTGGAATTTCCCTACTAATCCATTTGTTATTGTAACATAAAAATATCAATCCTTGGAATCTTTCATCCTACTAAAAAAGACATGATTGTTTCATCATGCCTCTGAAATATGTTGAATGATTGTTTGAATTGCTTCTTTTCCATTATATTTTTTTAGAGCTGTTTTATACATCTCATTATTTTGATTTAATTCTTCGACATGTTTTATAAGAGATTTCACAGTCACATCTTCTTCATACAATACAGAAGCATATCCTTGTCTTTCAAAAGACTCTGCATTTAGTATTTGATCTCCACGACTTGCAAATTTCGATAGCGGAATTAAAACCATTGGCTTTTGCAATGTTAAAAACTCAAAAATGGCATTAGAGCCCGCACGTGAAATAACAAAGTCTGTTATCGCTAATATGTCTGGCAGCTCTCCATGTATATATTCAAATTGTTTATATCCTTCTTTATTTTGTAAACTTTCATCAAGATTACCTTTTCCGCAAAGATGAACAATTTGATATTTTTTCAGAAGTTCTGGTAACGCCTCTCGAACCGTTTCATTAATTTTCTTTGCGCCCAAACTTCCTCCCATGATTGTAATAACTGGCTTTTTACGTGAAAAACCTAAAAACGCTAAACCTTTTTCACGATTTCCCTTTAGCACTTCTTCACGTACAGGAGATCCTGTATAGATTACTTTTTCTTTCGGTAAATGTTTCGCAGCTTCTTCAAATGTAACAAATATTTTCGAAGCAAAACGGAGCGCAATTTTGTTTGCTAGTCCTGGCGTCATATCAGATTCATGTAATAAAACAGGGACTCTATTTAGCCACCCTCCAATTACGACTGGTACAGATACGAAACCACCTTTTGAAAAAATCACATCCGGTTTTAGTTTTCGGATCCTTACATACGCATCCATAACACCCTTCATTACAAGAAAAGGATCTTTTATATTTTTCAAATCAAAATAACGGCGTAGCTTTCCGCTTGCAATACTATAGTACGGAATGCCTTCCTTTTCTATAATCGTTTTCTCAATTCCTTGATGAGAACCGATATAAGAGATATCCCAATTCTGTTCTTGTAAATGTGGAATGATGGCTAAATTAGGTGTTACATGTCCTGCCGAACCGCCACCTGTAAAGACTATTTTCTTCATACGTCTCCCCCTTCTACACTATAATACACTAAAATATCTTGCTTCAGGGTGAGAAAATACCATAGCCGTCACAGATGCTTCTGGCTCCATCATAAATCCTTCCGTTAATGAAATACCTATTTCTTCTGGATGAATAAGGCGAAATAACTTTTCTTGATCCGCAAGTTCTGGACATGCTGGATAACCAAAAGACACGCGTATCCCTCTATATTTCGTACGGAAACGTTCTTCCATCGTCAGTTCTGATGAATCTGGAATACCCCAGCGATCACGAATGAGCATATGTGTTTTTTCAGCAAGTCCTTCTGCTAGTTCAAGCGCTAACGATTGAATGGCATGACTGCGTAAATAATCCCCCTTCGCCTTCCACTCTTCAGCAATATCCCGAACGCCTTCCCCAACCGTAACAGATAGGAAAGCAACATAGTCCATTTCATCTCCAACTGGTCGTAAATAATCACCTAAAGTACGATATGGTGCTTTTCCTTGTCTTGGGAATGTGAAACGCTCTATAACACTTGTATGATCTTCTGGATCATATATTACAATATGTTGTCCGTCGCTTTGCGCTGGGAAAAATTGATACACCGCTTTCGGTTTTAACCAAGATTGTCCTTCCTGCAATAATTCGTCTATTAAATCATTTAATGCGTGTGCTCTCTTATCTCCCTCTCGCAGAAGCTTCTTCACATTTCCTTTTAATCCAAGGTGATGTCCAAGTAGCATTTGTCTATTTAGAAATGGAGCGAGATGAAGGGCAGGAATATCACGTAATACAATTCGCTTTGTTGAATCAGGTATCATAACCTCAGCCTTCGGTAATGGTTCAATTACTGCTGGAATTTCTACTTTCTTATCCTCTTTTTTTACGATATGAAGATGACGCTCTTTTTTATCTTGTTTCATCTTCTCGCGCTCTTCTTCTTTTTGAAGCTTATTAATAATATCAAGCCCCGTCATCGCATCACTCGCATAGCATACAAGCCCTGTATATGATGGTGAAATACGGTTATCTGTAAACTTTCTCGTTAACGCTGCCCCGCCTACAACGATTGGAATATCAATATTTGCCGCTTTTAAATCTTCAGCAGTCGTTACCATTTGTTGCGCTGATTTTACTAATAAACCAGAAAGGCCAATAATGTCAGGCTTCTTTTCTTGTACTTCTTGTACAATTCGATCCGAGCGAACATTGATTCCTAAATTAATAATCTCATATCCGTTATTCGATAAAATAATTTCAACGAGATTTTTCCCAATATCATGTACGTCACCTTTAACAGTTGCTAATAATACTTTCCCTTTTTTCGCACTCTCGCTAGATTCCATATGTGGTTCTAAATAGCTTACGGCAGCTTTCATACTTTCAGCACTTTGCAATACTTCGGCAACGATAAGCTCATTATTATTAAATAGCCGTCCCACCTCATCCATTCCTGTCATAAGTGGCCCATTAATAATATCCAAAGGTTTTCTTCCTTCTGTAAGTGCGAGGCTTAAATCTTCTTGTAGCCCTTGTTTCGTACCTTCTACAATGTAATTTGCCAGCCTTTCATCAAGAGTTAATGTTTCTTGGATAACGACAGCTTTCTTTTTTGCCGCGCGATAGAAATTTGTAAATTCTTCTAACGTCTCTTGCGTCGTTTCAAAAAGTAATGCATCTGCAAGACGTTTTTCTTCCTCTGGAATTGACGCATATCGTTCTAATTTTTCCGTATTCACAATCGCGTAATCTAATCCTGTTTTCGTTGCATGATATAAAAAGACCGAATTTAATACTTCGCGGCCAGCTGGCGGTAAACCAAATGATATGTTACTTACACCTAAAATCGTTAAACACTCTGGTAATGCTTCTTTAATAAGGCGAATTCCTTCTATCGTCGCTGCCGCTGAACCAATATATTCTTCATCACCTGTACCTACAGGAAATACAAGTGCATCAAAAATAATATCTGACGGGCGTATACCATATTTCGTTGTCAATAACTCATAACTTCTTTTCGCGATTTCGAGTTTGCGTTCTGCACTAACCGCCATACCATCTTCATCAATTGTTCCTACAACAATAGCAGCACCATATTTCTGAAGAAGCGGCGTCACTTTTTTAAATCGTTCTTCTCCATCTTCTAAATTAATTGAATTAATAACAGCTTTTCCTTGAATATAAGTAAGAGCTCGCTCCATCACATTTTCATCTGTTGAATCAATCATAATTGGTACTTTTAATACTTTTGTAACTTCTGCCAAGAAGTTTTCCATATCTTCTATTTCATCGCGATCAGGATCTGCCATACAAATATCAATAATATGAGCATTTTTCTTCACTTGCGCTCTTGCGACTTCAGCAGCCTCTTCAAATTTCCCTTCTGCTACTAATCTTTTAAATTTACGTGACCCAATAACGTTTGTTCTTTCACCAACAAATAACGGCCTCATAGAGTCATCATATTGAAGTGCCTCTAATCCACTAACCCCGTGTCCAGCTCTTTCATGATGTTCACGCGGCTGAAGAGAAGCTAACGCGGATTTCATTGCTTTTATATGTTCTGGTGTTGTACCACAACAACCACCTATAATATTAACCCATCCTTCTTCAGCAAATCGCTTCACTTTTTCAGCGAGAGAAGATGGAGATTCATGATAATGTCCATCTTCATCAGGAAGACCTGCATTGGGATAACAAGAAATGTAACACTCCGATAAATCGGATAGGGAACGAATATGGTCTCTCATAAACTCTGGACCAGTCGCACAGTTTAATCCAACAGACAATGGCTTCATATGTTCTACCGATAAGTAAAAAGCCTCAATTGTTTGCCCAGCCAGAGTCGTTCCCATCGGTTCAATCGTTCCCGAAATCATGATAGGCACAATTTTATTTAGTTCGTCAAAAGCTGCTTGGATTCCAATATAAGCAGCCTTCACGTTACGCATATCTTGACTCGTCTCGACGAGTAATACATCTACGTCGCCATTTAATAAGCCTCTTGCCTGCCGTGTATAGGCTTCAATTAATTCTTCAAACGTCACACCACCAGTAACACTAATCGCCTTCGTTGTCGGCCCCATTGCTCCCGCAACATATACTTCCTTCCCGCTTTCGTTGACCGCTTGCTTTGCTAAACGCGCTGCCTTCTCATTTAGTTCCTCGTCTAAATGAGACAGCTCATAATCACTTAATACAATGTTTGTCGCCCCAAATGTATTTGTTTCAATAATATCCGCTCCAGCTTCAATGTAAGATTTATGGATTTTCAAAATGACATCAGGCCTTGTTTCTACTAAATATTCATTACACCCTTCGTACTCTTCTCCTCCGAAATCTTCCGCAGTTAAGTCCTCTTGCTGAATCATTGTTCCCATTGCACCATCTAATATTAAGATGTTATTTTGTAATTTTTCTTCTATACATTTCATCAGTTAATACCTTCTTTCACTTCTTGCTTTTCTCTCACATATTTAACAAGATGTTCTGTAATTTCATATTTTAGAAATGGTGTAATAAGATAAATGCCGTTAAAATATTTCATCGCCGCATCAATCAATTCTTGTGAAATGCGAATCCCTTCCTCAATTGCTGCCTCTTTCGTTTCATGTCCATCCATTCTCTCCCTTATTTCTTCAGGTAGAGTAATACCCGGCACCTCAAAATGAAGGAAATCTGCATTCCTTTTACTTATTAATGGCATAATCCCAATAAAAATAGGTTGTTCCAAATGCTTTGTCGCTTCATACACTTCTTCAATTAATGCGATATCGTAAATCGGCTGCGTTAAGAAATATTCTGCTCCAGCATCTATTTTCCGTTCCATTCGCTTAACCGCTGCTTTTAAATGTCTTACATGCGGATTAAACGCACCTCCCACTGAAAACCTTGTTGCTGGACCTATTGATTTTCCTAAAATAGAGCGCCCATCGTTCATCTCTTTAATCATTTTAATGAGCTCAATAGAGGACAAATCATATACAGAAGTGGCACCTGGAAAATCACCAACGCGCGCTGGATCCCCAGTTAAAGCTAACACTTCTTCCATGCCTAACGCTGATAGGCCTAGTAAATGAGATTGTAGTCCGATAACGTTATGGTCTCTACACGTTAAATGAGTCAATACTGGAATATCGTGCTTCGTTAATAATGCCCCCATCGCCATATTCGAGACGCGTGGCGATGCTAATGAATTATCTGCTAGAGTAATAGCATCTGCCCCAGCTCTTTTCAATACTCTTGCTCCTTCAAAAAACCGCTGCGTATCTAACGTTTTCGGTGGATCTAATTCCACTACTACTGTCGTTTGTTTTTTTGCTTTCTCTGCTAAAGTGACATGAGCTTTCGAACGTTTCTCATGTGTATGAACTACTTTCGGTCTTTGAATCGTATCCTTTTCTATTACAGGTGTAACGTTTAGAGTAGCACGTTTCATACTTTCAATATGTTCTGGAGTCGTGCCACAACAACCACCCAATAACCGAATACCTTGCTCAATAAATTTCGGTGTCATCGCTTCGAAATAAGCCGGACTTCCCTCATATACGTAACGTCCCTCCACATAATTCGGGAGACCTGCATTTGGATATGCTGACAAGTAGCCATTTTGAGGAATCGATATCATTTTAAAAGCTTCCGTCATGTGAAGTGGCCCTAGTTGGCAGTTCAATCCAACAACATTTGCACCGTAATCTAAAAGCTGTTTTAATATTTCATTTACATCATTTCCATTTTGAGTCGTACCTGCCTCATGTAACGCTAACTGAGCTACAATTGGAATATTCGTTTGTTTTCGTAACACCTGAACAGCATGAAGTAATTCAAACTCATCATAAAAAGTCTCTAATAACAGTCCATCAACCTGTTCTTCTAGTAATGCACTCGCCTGTTCCAGTAACATAAATTCTCGCTCCATATCAGTTGTCGTAACAGCTCCGATATGTTTCATACCACCAATTGTTCCTAAAATTGCATTTCTATCTGTAACAGATGCTTTCGCAATCTTCACTGCCGCTTTATTAATTTGAACAACTTGATTCTCTAAGCCATACATACGTAATTTTGCTTCATTTGCTCCGTACGTATTTGTTTGAATCACATCTGCCCCAGCAGCTACATATTGCTTATGAATCGATATAATTAAATCTGGATCAGATATATTCAATTCTTCAAAACTACTTTGCAAGCCATGTGAATGTAATAAAGTTCCAACCGCGCCATCACCTATTACAATTCCTTTTGATAATAAATCTAGTAATTTCACAAATCTCCCTCATTTCTATCAATATAAAAACCCCCTCTTCACTTTGAAGAGGGGGACATAATCGATCCTCCTCTTATCATGCAAAACATTCGTTTTGCAGGTATTAGCACCGTTTCAAACATTTCGTTTGAAGGTTGCCGGGTTTCACAGGGCCTTTCCCTCCACCGCTCTCAATAAGAGTTTGTCTTTATTATTTTATTTATGTAGCTAAAAGGAAATACGTTCCCCTTTTAACAATGTTTGTTAATTTTTTAATAAATTTAGCATGCACAAATACAAAAGTCAATGACACTTGCGGAAAAATAAAAATTATTTAAAATAAAGTTGCAATTCAATTATCTTTTGTTGTAAAGTTAAAAACATAATAAAATTTCATACGAACATTCTTATCTAGAGAGGTAGAGGGACTGGCCCTATGACGCCTCAGCAACCATTAACATTTGTTAATAAGGTGCTAATTCCAGCAAATTGTGAAAGATTTGACAGATGAGAAGAAGACTCTATTCAAACCGAAAGCCTTCTTCTTAGAAGGCTTTTTTTATTTTACATTCACTTAATTGTTAATTTAAAAAGGAGGAATTTTTAAATGTCAACTATTGAAACAAAACTAGCACAAATCGGAAACCGGAGCGAAACTACAACAGGAACTGTTAATCCACCTGTTTATTTCTCAACTGCTTATCGTCACGAAGGAATTGGTAAATCTACTGGTTTTGACTATTCACGAACTGGAAATCCAACTCGCGGCCTGTTAGAGCAGGCAATCGCAGACTTAGAATACGGTGAACAAGGTTATGCCTGTAGTTCAGGGATGGCAGCTGTTCTCCTCGTCCTTTCCCTATTCCGTTCTGGAGACGAACTTATTGTATCCGAAGATTTATACGGGGGCACTTATCGATTATTTTCTGAGCATGAAAAAAAGTGGAACGTTCGATGTAGATACGTAAATACACAATCTATTAAACAAATTGAGAAAGCTATCACAACTGAAACGAAGGCTATTTTCATAGAAACTCCGACTAACCCATTAATGCAAGTTACCGATATTGCCGCTGTCGCAACCGTAGCGAAAAGACACGGACTACTTCTTATTGTAGACAACACATTTTATACGCCTTATATACAGCAGCCATTAACAGAAGGTGCCGACATTGTGCTTCATAGCGCCACAAAATATTTAGGAGGACATAACGATGTACTAAGCGGTCTTGTCGTTGCAAAAGGAACGGAACTTTGTGAGGAAATCGCTCATTATCATAATGCCTCTGGTGCGGTTTTAAGCCCATTTGACTCATGGCTATTAATTCGCGGTATGAAAACGTTAGCGCTTCGCATGAGACAACATGAAGAAAATGCAAAAGCAGTTGTTGCTTATTTAAATAATGAAGACGGGGTGACAGATGTATTTTATCCTGGAAGAGGCGGCATGATCTCATTTCGTCTGAAAGATGAAACATGGATTAATCCCTTCTTACAATCTTTATCCTTAATTACATTTGCTGAAAGTCTTGGTGGTGTTGAAAGTCTAATGACGTATCCAGCAACGCAAACACATGCTGATATCCCAGAAGAAATCAGAACAGCAAACGGTGTATGTAATCGTCTTCTACGATTTTCCGTTGGTATTGAAAATAGTAACGATTTGATTCAAGACTTAAAGCAAGCCATTAAACTTGTAAAAGAAGGTGTAAGAATATGAGTTATTCTATAGATACACTCTTACTGCACAACCAATATAAACACGACTCGCAAACAGGAGCTGTTAACGTTCCCATCTATAACACATCAACATTCCACCAATTTGATGTAGATACATTCGGAAAATATGATTATAGCCGCTCTGGTAATCCAACTCGTGAAGCTCTTGAAGATATCATTGCTTTATTAGAAGGCGGAACAAAAGGATTTGCCTTCGCATCAGGAATTGCAGCGATTTCTACTGCATTCCTCCTTCTTTCACAAGGCGATCACGTACTCATTTCAGAAGACGTATATGGAGGCACTTATCGAATTATAACTGAAGTTCTCTCCCGTTACGGTGTTTCACATACATTTGTTGATATGACCAATTTAGAAGAAATAAAGCAAAACATTAAGCCAAATACAAAACTCTTTTATGTGGAAACGCCCTCTAATCCACTTTTAAAAGTGACAGATATTCGTGCAGTTTCTAAACTTGCAAAATCTATCGACGCCCTTACTTTTGTTGATAATACATTTTTGACACCACTATTCCAGAAACCACTTGATCTTGGGGCCGATGTCGTTCTTCATAGTGCCACAAAATTCATTGCTGGTCATAGTGATGTTACTGCCGGATTAGCGGTTGTAAAAGATACCGAACTCGCTCAAAAACTTGGATTTTTACAAAATGCATTCGGTGCTATTTTAGGTCCTCAAGACTGTTCTCTCGTACTTCGCGGCCTAAAAACATTGCATGTACGTCTTGAGCATTCAGCTGCAAACGCCAATAAAATTGCACACTATTTACAAGAGCACGCTAAAGTTCAAAATGTCTATTATCCTGGCTTACAAACACATCTTGGATTTGATATTCAACATTCACAAGCTACATCAGCCGGAGCTGTCCTATCTTTCACTTTACAATCAGAAGACGCACTCCGCCAATTTTTATCAAAAGTAAAATTACCTGTCTTTGCAGTTAGTTTAGGAGCTGTCGAATCGATTCTTTCCTACCCAGCTAAAATGTCACATGCAGCCCTGTCACAAGAAGCTCGTGATGAAAGAGGGATTTCTAATTCATTACTTCGGTTATCCGTCGGCCTTGAAAATGTTGACGATTTAATATCTGATTTTGAAAATGCCCTTTCTTATGTAGAAGAACCTGTAAATGCGTAGAGAAAAAAGAAGATATGAAATTAAGTTTTCATATCTTCTTTTTTATGCTGTTAAGTATATTTTTCACTTTTCGTATAGTTCATAAAAAAACGAGAGAGCACCATCTATTTCCAAATTATAAATTAATTGATATATTAAGAAGTAAAAAAAGGGGGGAAATAATGGATACTTGTGCAGATGTTTTAATCGTTATCGATTTACAAAATGGAGTATGTTATAACGAAGAGCATTTATTTGATCTACAAAATTTACTTCCAAAAGTAAATAATAGAATTTCTTCATACAGAAAATCAAATAAATCAATCATTTTTGTTCAACATTGTGATGAGGATTTAGTACCTGAAAAAGAACTTTGGGCTCTTCATATTGATCTAGATGTTCAAGAACAAGATTTTTTTGTAAGAAAAACACATGCAAATTCATTTTATAAAACAAACTTAAAAGAAATTTTAGACCAATTATCTGTACAGCGTATTGAATTTTGTGGTGCCCAAACAGAGTACTGCATGGATGCTACGATAAAATTTGCCCATGGACTAGGATATGAAAACTTCATGGTACAGAAAGCAACCTCTACGTTAAACAATCCATTTATGTCCGCAAAAGAGACAATTGATTTTTATGAGAATATATGGACCCACAGATTTTTAAAATTGATGAAAGATGAAATCTAGAATACATAACTAATGTCTTGGTAATTCTAAGATTTATCAGCTATATTCAAACATTTCATTTTCACCATAAAGAAGCTGACTACATTTAGCTTCTTTTCTTTTTAACCTGTTTTATATTCTAGATATTACATTATAATCCCTTTATCTTATTATTTTAAAAATTTTGTATATTCATTTGAAAGAATAAGAAAATCATGGTAAGATTGTGTTACAAATATATCTATATCTTTCAATTTTTAAAACGCATCGAAATTTTCACTCAAAAATGTCATTTTACAAAACCGTGCTAAATCATCTACTTTATTTACATCAGAGTCTCTTTTCTTACAATTTCTTTACTTTAGGACTTTTTTTCTGCAACAACTGTTTTCTTTTCTTTAATTTTTTGGTATGTATAGTATGGTATAACAGCTCACACGGAGGTGGAAAAGAACATGTTAGAAACCTTTCAAAAAGAAATAGAACTATATGAAAGCAATGCAGAATTATTGAAAGTACTTGCTCATCCTGTTCGCTTATGTATTGTAAAAGGATTAATTGAACGTGGTCCAAGCAACGTTTCTACAATGTACACTGGCTTAAACATGCCACAATCTACAATTTCACAGCATTTAGCAAAGTTAAAAAGTGCTAAAATCGTTTCTAGTGAAAGAAAAGGATTGGAAATTTATTACAAAGTAGAAAACGAAACAATTATTCAACTCGTTCGCGTATTATTAGGTTAGGGACTAATAAACAGAAAAAAAGGACGTATTTTATATTTTTCATCTCATATCTTTAATATAAATATATATCATGAGAGGAAATATATGATACTACATAAGTCGTATTAAAAAACAAGACACAGAAATATGCTGTGTCTTGTTTTTTATACTTTTAAATACCGTTCCAAGTGTAACTGTTGCATATGTTTCGTATGTATAACAACATCAAATGCACTCCCTAATCCTCCGCTCAAAATCATAGAACGAACTGCTCGATTTTGTTTTTGAGTTTCAGAAAAAGGATTCCGATCTTGATGATTTGTAAGCTGGTCTAATATTCCTGCTGCTAACAAAAACTCCGATTGCTTCTTATGCCATACTATATCCATGCCTTGCAGGCTAAACATCTCTTTCAGTTCGTCCCAATGAATATGAGTAGTAAGATCCATTTCACCTGGATGCGCTAAAGGATTACGGATTAACTTATGCTCGTAATACCCTCGTAAACTTCCTTCTTGACGTGCAGGATGCATCCATTCTTCTTTTGTGTATCCATAATCAACTGTAATACATATACCTTTTTGAAACCATTTCGCAATTTCTTTTATATATTCTTCCATTGAAAGTGGTACTTCAAAACGCTGCCCTTCAGCAAGATGAATATTATATTTCAATAAGTATCGACCAATGCTTTTATGTAACGGTCTATATACTTCTGCAAGTTTCCCTTCCTCTGTGTACGTAACACGTACTTCATACAATATTCCATTTCTCTTCTCAATTACTTCAACAGGAAATGCATCAAATAACTCATTCGAAAAAAGAATCCCATCGAACGATTCTCCCATTTCACTATGCGACGTATAATAGGACACATTAGAAAACGAACAAAGATTTTTCTGCTGTAAGTTTCTATGAAAAGGGCTCATTTCAATCACTGAATAGTTTAAATCAATAAAGGTTTCTGGAGATACTTGCTTCCACTCTTGTAAAACATCATAGGCAAACCTTCCTGTTCCCCCGCCAATCTCACAAATATTCGGAGCAACTTCACCATTTTCAACAAGACGAATAAAAAACTTTGCAAATGTTTTTGCAAAAACAGAGGATACGTTGCTACTTGTAAAAAAGTCCCCTTGTCTTCCAATTTTTTCACGCTCTTTCATATAGTATCCATGTTCCGCTGCGTATAATGCAAGGTTCATATATGTACTATATGAAATCGAATAATCCTTTTCTTTTTCCATCCATTTTCTAAAAATGAGCTCCATCCCCATAATGACTCCTTACTGTAAAAATGGATTATTTTCTTTTTCAAAACCAATGCTTGTTTCTGGACCATGTCCACATAACACCGCTGTTTCATCTGGTAACACAAATAATTTTTCTTCAATACTTCCAATCAATTCAGCAAAACTCCCACCAGGTAAATCTGTTCTTCCGATGCTCATTTGGAACAATACATCTCCAGAAAATACAGCATTCGCCTCTTTACAATAATAAGAAATACTGCCCGGAGAATGTCCTGGCGTCTCAAATATTTCAAAATTAAATGAACCAATTGCTAATGCACCTTCTGTATCAATAATACGATCTGCTGGTTTTGCTGTAATGCTACGATTCATCATAAAAATTTGAGAGCCATTTACAGTTGCATCGCCTAACCAATCTGCTTCTTCTTTATGTACGTACACAGGAATATGAAAAGCGTCTCTTACCGCATCAACAGCACCAATATGATCGAAGTGAGCATGTGTTAATAAAACAGCCAGTGGCTTTAATTGTTCTTCTTGTAAATATGTAACAAGTTTCTCTCCTTCGTGACCAGGATCAAAGATAATACACTCATTTTGATCATTCTTTAAAATATAAGCATTCGTTTGTAATGGGCCTAACGGCATTTGTATCCATTTCATATGAAAATCTCCTCCAATTATTAAACTTACTTTCAATGATACAACATTTTTTTCTCTTAGGAAAAGAAAGGATGCTATCTCGACAATCATTTTTAAAACATGTACAATATAAAAGAGTAAATATTCCAAAAACTCATATTGAGGAATGGGTAGACAGAGGAGGATATTGTATGGGCCTTGTTATTATTTTTGCGCTAGTCACTCTGTTAGCTGTATTTGCTACGCTTAGAACACTTCGTGAAAAGAACTTTTTCGCAGGTGGTTTTGCAATTGCAACTGTACTCGTTTTCGGATGGTTTACAATCATGACTGTTCTATATAACGGGTACCCACCAGCAGCTTAATTCGTTAACATGTTATTTTTCA
Organism: Bacillus sp. GbtcB14; assembly: GCF_019091205.1. Lineage (NCBI taxonomy): Bacteria > Bacillati > Bacillota > Bacilli > Caryophanales > Bacillaceae > Bacillus > Bacillus sp. GbtcB14. Next base: position 406,308 of record NZ_JAGXJT010000001.1, on the reverse strand, counting down.
TCAAGATTTCACACAAAAAGAGGAAGGGTTTCCCCTTCCTCTTTTCATATTTTACAACTTATACCATCTTCGCTTCGTATTTGTGCTTTTTTACAAGCCAAGCTCCTCCGATAACACCTGCATCATTACCAAGTATTGCAATCGCTAACTTCGTGCTCTTTACAGCACGTGAGAAAGCATATTGCTCGAAATAACGTTGAATTGGCTCTAATAGTGCATCTCCAGCTTTAGACACACCGCCGCCAATAACAATTTTCTCTGGGTTCAACGTACTAGCAAGGTTCGCTACAGCTAATCCTAAATAAGAAGCTACTTTTTCTACTACTTCGCCTGCTAGCTCGTCACCTTGTCCAAGTGCTTCAAATACATCTTTTGATGTAATACGCCCTTCTTCTGCTAACATAGAACGTAGCATACTCTCTTTATCAGTCTCTTGTATTTTTTGCATAGCAACACGCACAATACCTGTTGCAGATGCTACTGTTTCTAGGCAACCAGACTTCCCGCAATTACATGGGAAAGCATTTTCTGTAACGACTGTAATGTGTCCAATCTCACCAGCAGCACCGCTTACGCCGTGTACAATCTCACCATTGGCAATTACACCGCCGCCAACACCAGTGCCAAGTGTCATACAAATTAAATCTTTTGCTCCTTCACCAGCACCTTTCCACATTTCACCAAGCGCTGCTAAGTTTGCATCATTATCAATAACAACAGGTAATCCTGTTTCTACTTCTAATAAATCTTTTAACGGATAGTTTTTCCATCCTAAGTTAACCGCTTCGTAAATCATTCCAGATGCCACGTGTACAGGACCAGGAGCTCCCATACCAATACCGATTAACTTGCTTTTCAATTCGCCTAACTCTTCTAACTTTTTATCAATAGCTTTCGCTACATCAAGCGTAATATGTTTTCCTTGCTCATTTGTATTCGTAGGGATTTCCCACTTATGTAAAATTTCACCGTACACATTAATAAATGCTAATTTAATCGTTGTACCACCAAGGTCAACACCAACTAACCATTTCTCTTCCATGTTGCTTACCTACCTTTATCTAATTCTTATTTAGCTCTTTTTGAATTTCTTGCTTCAATAAAAATAAAGCTGTTTGATAGTCTTGTGGATCGATTAGCTGTGATTGATTTAATTCACGCAATTCATCTTGCATTAATTGTAAATCTGCAATTCGATCACCCGTATAAATAATCGTACCAAATTTCTTTAGCAATTGCTGAATATCATAAATAGATACCATTTCATCACCCTCTATGCTCACTTACTATAAAAAATTATAATAAGAAAACGTTCACATATTTTATTATAATCAAGAAGAAAAAGTCTCGTCAATTTTTATTTGTCTATACAAGCCCATTTTTAACCATTGTTCCTTTTTCTGTAATAATTTTTTCTACATTTTTATCAAACGGCTCTACTGGAATATGTTCCACCATTTGAAAACCATAAGCTAATGATAGCGTTTTCCCTTTATAATGCACGAGATAACGATCATAATAGCCACCGCCATATCCAATCCGTTCTCCTCGCCCTGTATAAGCTACGCCCGGCACGATTTGAAGATCAATGTCATCTGCACCCACTTCTTCCGTAAGCGCTGGAATTGGTTCACGTAAATTCATATACACTGTTTCTAATTGATCAAAATTACTAATTTGTCGGAAGGACATTGTTCTTGTTCCTTTATTACACTTCGGAACAACAACTTTCTTTCCCTCTTCCCAAGCTTTTTCGATAATAGGATATGTATTCACTTCATTTTCCATTGAGAGAGTGATCCCGATTGTTTTAGCTTCAGCCCACTCTTTTTGCGCATACAACGAAAATGCAATTTGCTCTGATAAAGTTGTATACCGTTCTTCTGATAAAGAATTCATGTGCTCTATTATTTGTTTACGTAAACGTAGTTTCTCTTCTCTCACACATTTTCCCCCTCACAGTGATACTTTGCTCTACGATGATAGTGTATCACTTTTAACAGAGGAATCGAATAAAAAAAGAAACAGTAGGAAAATATTCCTACTGCTTACTTTGTTTCACGGTGTAACGTAGACTTCTTGTCACGCTTGCAATACTTTTTAAGCTCGATACGCTCAGCGTTGTTACGTTTGTTTTTCTTTGAGATATAGTTACGATCTCCGCATTCTGTACATGCTAGAGTAATATTCACACGCATTCTTATTCCCTCCAGTACTAATAACTTAAATCAGACTATACTATAATACCACTTTTAAAATAAAAATTCTACACCTTTTGATATTGTCTAATTTTTTCTATAAGATTTTTCATGTTTTCCCTTGCTATTACTGGGTTTCTGGCATGCGAATACACTAAAAATTTCGGTTGTTTTGTGTCAGAAACGATATAAGACCACTCTTTTTCGGTATATTTGAACTGTACTCCTTCAAATATACCTTCTTCCTTTCTTTCCATATCAGCCAATAATTTCCTCATTATTTTTCCTTTTTCATTCCATGAACATACAACTTCATCACAAAGTAGATAGAGCGGCGGCGATTGCTCTACTATGCTGAGAAATGTTTTCCCCTGCAATGCTATTAGCTCAAATAATTTTCCTATTCGATATAAAATATCTCTCTTCCATCTCGCTTGAAACGACTTCTTTTCATCCTGCGTATAAAATAGAAGGTAACATTCTCCTAATTTCAAAGACATTGGGTAAATATTTCCTGTCGATTCAAGTAATAAATCTGGAATATCTACCTCTTCAAAATCTGTACCTTGGTAAATATTACTATGATTATCATATAACTCGAAATAATTTCCTTGCTCCGAAAACATAAGTGCCATATTTGCTTTACTTGATTTCATCAAGGCTTTCACATGATCCTTTTGTTCACCTGCATAAATCCATGTAATTGTGCATCCGAGCCTTTGCAAAAAGAGCATAAGTAAATGTTGTAACATATCATTCCTTTTATTAATAAGAAGATGAAACTTCTGTTTTTGTATTTTTTCAATATCGATACGTTCTAATACAGCCTCTATATAATCATGTAAAGAAACGTGGACTAGCTTATTCTGTCCCATTTCCTTCTCACATACGTAATAAAACGACTCAGACATATATACTTGTTCTATCGCTTTTTGCTGCTTATACGTTAATTGTACCCCATCCTTACCATACAACTTTATTACAACCTCTTTTTCATTTTCCACTTGAATGAAAACCCCACCTGCACATTGCAAATCCTGAATGCTATACTGAAAAAGCGACTCGTTCATTTCTTTGCATTCCATTGTATGAACCCCGATACCATGAATCGCATGAAGAAAGAGATTTTTATAAGAAGTCGTTTCTATATGTTCTTGACTCCCGATTAAGATACTTTCTCCTTTGGCAAAAAGAGATCCATACGCCATCGCAACCTTCACAATAAATTGAGGAGTGATCTCAACATTACCTCTTCCTACAATGCGGCTTTTTTGCAACCACCCCGCACTCTTTTCACTTTCTTGAATACCAGACGATCCTACTACCGAATAGCTGTCAATCGCCTTATATGGCCATAGTTTTCCCTTTTGCTTAATTACCGTACTTTTCCCTATATGACAATGATCCGCCACAATGCTTTTTTGAAACAGTGTAACGTCATCTTCCACCGTTGTATGCTCTCCTATTGTCGTTTCTAATAGCTCGCAATACTGCCCAATGTGCGCATTTGCAAAAACAATACTTTTTTGAAGATGAGAATAACTTGAAACAATACTATTTTTCCCTATAATAGAGTACGGCTCAATTACAGCTCCAGCACCAATCTTTGCTCCTTCTCCAATAAAAGAAGGGCCGTGAATTTTCGTTCCTTTTCCAATCGCCACACCTTCCCCCATCCATACCATCGGCAATACTTCCGTATAAGGAATAGGTACTTGCAATTTTTTCGTTAACAAATCAAATTGTGCTTGTCGATATTGATCAAATGTACCGATATCTAACCAATAGCCTTCTGACAAATATGCAAATAACGCATTCTTATTTGCCAATAATGGAAACACATCTTGACTGAAATCAAAAAATTCTCGGGGCGGTATGTAAGAAAAAATTTCTGGCTCCATAATATATATACCTGTATTCACAATATTAGAGACTACTTCATTCCAGCTCGGTTTTTCTATATATCGTGTAACCTCTTGCTCTTTGTTCATTACAACTAAACCGAATGAAAGTGGATTTTCTACTTCCTTTACAAACATAGTTACCATTCTTTTCTTTTGTTCATGAAACGTAATTCCTTCTGATAATTGAAAATCAGTTAACGCATCCCCGCTTATCACAACAAACGTTTCATCTAAAAATGTTTCCGCTTGTTTAATACTCCCTGCGGTTCCAAGCGGTGGAGAGTCTTCAAAGTAGTACAAGTTAACGCCCCACTTGCTACCGTCACCAAAATATTGCTTAATGGCTGTACTCATATACTGAACAGTAATTGCAATTTCACGAATACCATGCTGACGTAATAATTCAATATTGTATTCCAAAACTGGCTTTTCTAATAATGGCAACATCGGCTTTGGAGTATTACATGTTAATGGTCTAAGGCGTCGTCCTTTTCCTCCAGCTAAAATAACCCCCTTCATATACTTCAGCCTCCACTTATATAATGTTCAGTAACTTCATATACGATATGTATATTATCTCCCCCGTATTAACTAGCAGTATAAAATGAAACTTTAATTAGTAGGGATTTTGCTGCATCTCTCACTGATTATTAGCCCTGACCACTCAGGCTTTTACAGGCAGTAAAACTCCCTATATACATGTACCTTTTAAACACCCAATAAGAAAGCGCTTACTGTATGTTGGGTGAAATATTACTTATGAAATGAATAACATATATGTCCTATTTTTTCCATTATATTATGATACATCTTATCATCATAAACTAAAGGAAACAACGAGCTTTTTTTGTCATGTTTTGACTAAAAAAAGCAGGTGATGTTTCACCTGCCTTTTTTCTTTATTCATTTAATAAGTAATGCTTTCCTTTTACTAAATAAAAAACATTTTCAGCAATATTTGTAATATGATCTGCTACACGCTCGATATATCTCGCCACAAAGGATAATTGTGTAATTTGTGTAATCGCTTCTGGCTGTTCTGGAACTGAAGATATAAATTCACGAATCGCTTTCCCATATATTTCATCCACTGAATCATCCATTTCGGCAATTTGTTTCGCAAAAGTTAAATTTTCTTGCTCATATGCTTCCAACGCTAACTGTAACATCTTATTTGCAATTGCAAACATTTCATCAAGATTGTGCAAACTAACAACCACTTCTTTTTCCCCAAGACGAATTGTTGATTTCGCAATATTAACAGCATGATCTGCAATACGCTCTAAATCTGTCGCTGTTTTAATTGAAATGAAAATCCTTCTTAAATCACTTGCTACAGGTTGCTGCTTCGTAATAAGCATAAGCGCAAGATCATTTATTTCCTCTTCTAAATTATCCATACGATAATCACCATCTATTACCTCTAACGCTTTCTCTACATCTCTTGTATGAAGACCTTCCATAGCAAGCAATAAAGCTTCCCTCGCTAGCTCTCCAAGCTCAATCACCTTTTGCTGTAACGTTTTTAAATCACATTGAAACTGTTCTCTTACCATCGTTTCTTCCCCCTCAATATTATGTGCCATTATATATATAAATCTCCTATTGTAAGGCCTCTTATCTCTGTAATCAGCCTTAAAATAGGAGAAGTATTCCTTCTCAGCAAAATAAGAAATACCCTCTGTTAAGAGGGTATTTGCTCTTAGCCTTGCAACGATATCAACCAAATCGTCCTGTAATATAATCCTCTGTACGCTTATCTGAAGGTGTCGTAAATAATTTATTTGTATCTGTATACTCCACAACTTCCCCACTTAAGAAGAAAGCAGTTTTGTCTGAAATACGTGCTGCTTGTTGCATATTATGCGTTACGATAACAATACTAAAGTCTTTCTTTAACTCTTGAATTAATTCTTCTACTTTTAATGTTGAAATTGGATCTAGTGCCGATGTTGGCTCATCCATTAAAATAACATCTGGTTCAATCGCTAAACAACGTGCGATACATAGACGCTGTTGCTGTCCACCAGATAAACCGTATGCATTATCATGCAAACGATCTTTTAACTCATCCCAAATTGCTGCTCCACGTAAACTTTTTTCAACAATTTCATCCAATGTTTTCTTATCACGAATACCATGAATTTTCGGTCCATATGCTACATTTTCATAAATAGATTTCGGAAATGGATTTGGCTTTTGGAACACCATTCCTACATGAGTTCTTAATTCTTCAACTGGGTATGATTTATCAAATATATTGCGTTCTCTATATTCAATTACACCTGTAGTTCTCACGATTGGTACTAACTCTACCATACGATTTAATGTTTTTAAGTACGTTGATTTACCACAACCACTTGGCCCGATAATTGCTGTAACTTCATTCTCATGAATGCTTAAGTTAATATCTTTTAAAGCATGGTCTTCTCCGTACCATAAATTTAAGTTTTTCGTATCAAATACTACTTTCTTTGGTGCAGTCTCGATTTTCTCCTCGTTTTTCACCTGTACATTTACTACTGTTGCTACCATTTGAATTCCCCTTTCATCCATTTCCAACTTATTTTCGATTTCGTAACCATAAGACAAATATATTGATAAAGAGCAACAAACCTAACAAAACAATCATCCCAGCAGCAGCTACGTACTGAAATTCTTCTTGTGGCCTACTCATCCAATTAAAAATTTGAATTGGTAAAACTGTAAATCTATCAAACATACTAAATGGAACATAATTTGCAAATGCAAGTGCCCCGATAACTAATAACGGTGCCGCTTCTCCAATCGCTCTTGATATCGCTAACGTACAACCCGTTATAATTCCTGGGAAAGCATATGGCAATACAATTTGATACATCGTTTGCCACTTCGTAGCACCTAATCCGTAAGAAGCTTCTAATAATGAACTTGGCACAGATCGTATCGCTTCTTGACTCGCTACAACAACTGTCGGTAAAACGAGTAAACTCATCGTCAGTGCCGCCGCAATGATACTCTCACCTAAATGAAGAGCATATACAAAAATGGTTAAGCCGAGTAATCCAAATACAACGGAAGGTACTCCTGCTAACGTTTGATTATTAATTTCTATTACCTTTTTAAATATAGATTCCTTCGCATATTGCTCTAAATAAAGAGCAGTTCCAACTCCAAATATAAAGGAGACTGGTATAACAATACTCATAAATAATATTGTTCCTGACAAAGCTGCAGCAATCCCAGCTTCTTTCGGATTACGCGAAGCGAAGTTTGTAAAGAAATCTAACGAAAGGTAACTTATACCTTTTTCAAAAATTTGAAAAAGCAAAATAAGCAATATTACTATTGAAAACAAAATTGCTATATAAAATAACAATTGGTAAACTCGGTCTTTTAAAAAACGTGATGCCATATTTTCTTGTATTTTTTTATGATTCAACATTCGCATATTATGTCACCCTCCTAAAGCGGCGCATAATAGACTGTGAAATAATGTTCATTATAAGAGTAAACAAGAACAACGTTGCGCCTACAGCATACATGCTGTAATACGTAATTGTTCCATGCGGAGCATCACCTAAACTCACTTGCACAATATAGGCTGTTAGCGTTTGGATAGATTGTGTCGGGTCAAGCGATACATTCGGTGTGGATCCCGCTGCAATTACAACGATCATCGTTTCACCAATTGCCCTGGAAGCAGCTAATATGATTGCTGCTATAATCCCTGTAAAAGCCGAAGGAAACACGACTTGTTTTACCATCTCAAACCGAGTTGCTCCAAGTGCTAACGAAGCTTCTTTCGTTCCTTTCGCTACAGCTCTCATCGCGTCTTCAGATAGAGATGCAATTATGGGTATCATCATAAAGCCAATAACAATACCTGGACTAATCGCATTAAAAAACTGTAAATCTGGTATAATCCGTTGTAAAAGTGGTGTGACAACTGTTAATGCAAAAAAACCATATACAATTGTCGGGATACCTGCTAATAGTTCTAACATCGGTTTTAATACTTTCCTTGCACCGTTTGAAGCATATTCGCTTAAAAATACAGCACAGGCTAAACCGATAGGAATTGCTACGAACATGGCAATTGCTGTTACAAGGAATGTTCCACATATAAGTGGTAATATACCGAATTTAGGATCTTCAAAAAAAGGTAACCATTCTTTTCCCGTCAAAAAGGAGTGTAATGGTATTTTTTGAAAAAACATCAATGTTTCATTTGCCAATGTAAAAATAATTCCAAGTGTCGTTACAATAGACACGCTAGCAATTATTTTCAGTAATAACGGAACTATTCGATTGATTCGCTGCGTTTTTTTTCTTTGTTTTGTATTTCTTTCAATCAAATGTTGTACAGAAAATGTAATTTGACTTTTGTCATTATGAGCCAAAGATGAAAACCCCTTTCCACCCTGACATTACCTTTTTATTTCTGTTAACATCCGCAGCTGTTCATTATATTTTTCTTTTGGTAATTTTACATATCCAACCTCTTCAGCGAGATTACCAACATGCTGAATCATAAACTCAATATAATTTGCTACATTCATTTTATTTCGGATAGATGCATCATTCACATAAGCAAATAGTGGCCTAGATAATGGCTTATACTTACCTGATTGAATGGTATCTTTCGTCGGAAGTACACCATTCACTTTTATTGCTCTCACCTTATCTCGATTGGCCATATAATAAGCATATCCTACAAAAGCAATGGCATTTTTATCATTCATTACCCCTTGCATAATAACTTGATCATCTTCAGACAAAGAGACTTTTTTTACAATGCGACTATTTTGTAAGATGACATTTTGAAAATAATCATACGTACCAGAGTCTACACCTGGCGCATAAAACTTCACCTGTTCACGTGGCCATGATGAATGAATTTGTGACCATCGCTTTTCGCTTTCATCTTCACTCCATAATAGACGTAACTCGTCTACCGTCATATTGTCTATCCAAGTATTTTGGCGATTCACAACGATTGTAAGACCATCGTAAGCGACTTCAAACGGTGTAAACTGAATGGAGTTTTTCTTCATTTCATTTTCTTCCACTTGTTTCATTGCTCTCGAAGCATTATTTATATCTACTTCTCCTTTACTGAAACGATTAAATCCTCCTCCTGTTCCAGAAACACTGATGGAAATCTTCACGTTTGGATGCACCTTTGTATATTCCTCCGCTACTGCTTCTATAATAGGGAAAACTGTTGAGGATCCATCAACTCTCACTTCTCCCATTTCATTCACAGCAAATGCAGTAGACGTGCCAACATAAAGAAAACATGTCGACAGTATGAAAACTTTAATTGATGCACTTATCCATTTCACGTGTTCTTCCTCCTAGAAGTAACCGGAAATAACAGGATTACAGATATAAGAATACTGCTAAACTATTAATTCGGTTTTAATTGTTTGTAAAAGTTTTGTAAAGTTCCACAAGAACCAATATTAAGTAAAACTTTAATCCGTAGCCATTGTTCATTTTCACTGATGATTGGTCCATAAAAACGCTATCCTTCAGAGGGATGCATAAGTATCATTTGTGAGGCCTCTTAATTTTTCTATATGATATGCTTGTCCACTTTATTAAAACGTATGCATGAACCATAAAAAAAAGCACACTATCTTTTCAGATAGTGTGCTTTTTTTACAACTTTTTTATTCATCATCTTGATCTCTATTTTTCTTTTTATTATCTATTTCATCTTTTGAAACTTCGCCATTTTCTACTTTTTTCAAATCAAAGTACGCGTCCATAATGTCACGACTAATATATCCGTTAATACCGGATTTATCATCTACCCAAGGTACAACAACAGAAAATGCTACTTCAGGATCTTCAAGTGGCGCATAACCTACTAACGTTAAGTTATATGTTTCTTTACGCTCACCGTTTGCCTTTCTACCAATCTCTTTATCTCCGCCATACACAGTTTGAGCTGTACCTGTTTTACCAGCAGCTTTATATGGTGCGCCTGCAAAGTATTTCGTAGCTGTACCACCAGAATCGTTAAATACTTGTCTAAATCCTTCCTGAACACGTTTAATTTGTGATTCAGGCATATCAATTCGGTTTAGTACTTTCGGTTCCATTGAATGAACAACTTTTCCAGTTTCTTCTGGTTTCGCTGCCGGTTGACGAATTTCCTTTACAACTTGCGGTTGCATACGGTAACCACCATTTGCAATTGTTGAAACATATTGTGCTAATTGAAGTGGTGTATACGTATCGTACTGTCCTATTGATAAATCTAATAGGAAACCTGGCTGAATTCCTTTACCTGTTTGGCCCGCTGATTCATTCGGTAAATCAATACCTGTTTTCACACCAAGTCCAAACTGTCCGAAATAATAACGCATCGTATCAAATGCTTTTTGTGGTATATCTAACGTACCACCTTTCACATATTGAACACCTGCGATATTCATCGCCGTTTTAAACATATAAACGTTAGAAGACATTTTTAACGCTGTCAAATCATTAATATATCCCATATTTTTCCAAGATGATTTTTTCGGCGTTCCTTTTAATACGATTGGTTCATCATATTGACCTGAACCTGGTTGAATGGCACCTGTTTGATACCCTGTAAGTATTGTCGCACCTTTTACAGTCGATCCCATCGGATAAGAACTTGTCATCGATCCTAATGCGAAATCTTGTACTTTCGTTTCGCCATTTTCATTCACTAACTGTTTCCCTGCCATAGATAAAACTTCACCATTTTTCGGATTCATCATTACAACGAATGCACGATCTAAAAGAGGTTGCCCACCTTTATATTTTAATAAACTTTTAGTGATAATTTCCTCTACACGCTTTTGTAATTCCATATCGATTGTTAAGTTCAGGTCATTACCTCGTTGCCCTTGTGAGACATTAATCGTTTCTAAAATATTACCGTTTTTATCTGTAATATTTTTCACTTCTGCTTTCGTACCGTGCAGGCTATCTTCATATTGCTGTTCAAGATAACTTTTCCCTACACGATCATTACGATTATAATCACGAACAAGATAGTAATCTAAACGCTCTTTCGGTAAACCTTCGTCAGAAGTTGTTACACCACCAAGTACACTTCGGAACAAATCACCATCATATGCATATTTTCGTTCCCAATCGACACTCGTATCTACTCCTGACAATTCTGCTAAATTTTCACTAATAATCGCATATTCTTCTGGTGTAGCATCTTTTTTTATAACTTGTGGTGTCATCGCATATCCGCCGTCCATTTTGCTTTTAATCGCTAGTATTTCTAAATCTTTTGCGGATAATTGATTCACTTCTTCTTCTGTCACGCGACTTCGTTGACGCTCATCTAATTCTTTATCGTCAATTTTTTTATCTTTTAACTCTTGACGATCTTTATTCGTAATTTTTTCTTTCGCTTCCTCTTTATTCATAGCAAGCCAATAATCTTTTTTATCACGATCTGTTAATTTATCAGTCGGTACTTCAATCAAATCTGCCAGCTTTTTCGCTGTTTCTAAGCGAGCCTCCGCAGTTGATCCTTTCATTTTTGTAAATGTAATCGTACGTACAGCTGCATTATCTACTACAGCTCGCCCATAACGGTCAAATATTTTCCCACGTGGTACAGGATTACTTATCGTCGAGTTCTCTTTCCTCTCCACTTCATTCTTATATTCCTCACCGCGAACAATTTGTACATATCCAAGCCTTACAATAACCGCGGAGAACATTAAAAACACGCAGAAAAACAGCACGTTTAACCGAAAAGGAACGTGAGTCTTTTTCTTTTGTTGTTTCTGCTTCTTGCTCATACAAACCCCCTCTACCAACAGCTATGTAATGTGAAAGGGACACCTTCATACAGGTGTCCTCACTGCTGTCTTACATCTTTTTCTATTCTAGCATAAAACAACCGAGAAGTTAACCTTCTGGTTCTGTTTGATTCTGCGCAGTCGCTTGCGTTACAACACTTGTTTTATTCACATTTCCCTCATCATATTTGACATTTTTAACTGCAAAATAAATAAGGAAATGTCCTGCACCTAAAATACATAATAAGTAAGGCAAACTTTTTTCAGGCGGAAAGAATAATACAGCACATAAAAAACTTAAAATCGAACAAATTCTTCCTGCATTTAACCATAATTCCCGGACAACTACATACTCTACCCGCCACTCTCTCGCATTTTTCGCTCTGCCAATTACATCATATGTCATGGATCCGTACGGAACGAGCAAAATAGGGTATGCAATCGCAATACACGCTGCATAAATAAGTAATTTTGCGTATGTAACATTGAATATAACTAAAAATACGACAGCATACAAAATAATGCCTCCAAGCAAAATTGCTTTTTTTCGCCATTCTTTCTTTAACATACGAGTAACTAAATAGTAACACACAAATGACACAGCCGAATTTACTAAGCTATACTTCCCTAATGCGAGCTCGCTATCAGTTGCTAAATACACGTACACGGAAATCACAAAAATAAAAGTTCCCTCTCTCAGCCCTTGGAAAAAATGAGCACGTGTAATTCTTCCCCAATTTTTATCAATCTGCCGCTCTTTCAATACTTGTACAATTTCATACCGTCCTTCACATTCTCTCTTAGATACAAAAAAGCTTAAAATGACAGCAATTGCAAATAACAGTAACGAAAGAAAGAATATGACCGTATAGCCACTCCATTTTTCCATACGTGAAATTGTGTATCCAGCTGCTATCGGTCCAATCATGCCAGAGAAGGATGTAAGAAGTCCAAGAAACCCATTAAAGAAATCTCTTGTTTCTGGTTCTGTAATCTCAAATGTTAATAAGTTAAACGCGAGCCAGTAAAAACCATATCCGACTCCTAAAAGAGCCCCCATTAATAAAATATAGTGAGAAGCGCTTTTTCCCGCTACTAAAACAACGATAAAAAAAATAGCTAACGTGCCTACACCTATTCGTAACAAGATTGAGCGATCAATACGCTTCGCTAATTTCCCACCTATAAGAAATGTGAGAGGCTGTAATACAACGCTGGCCAAATTATACAAGCCAAGATTCACATAATTTTGTGTTTGTTTCCATAAATAAATGTTAACAAACGTATTCGATAAAGAAATTGCGAGCGTGTATAAACCTCCAATAAGGAGCAATAACACTAAATCCCGATTCACTTCAACGTCACCAATTATATGTTTCCACTTCATACACAACTCTCCTTTACTTCATGTTCTAGTCTTCCAAAGACAAGCCCAATTATGTAAAAGGAAAGCATAGAAAAAAGCTAGGAGCATTCTCCTAGCTTTTTTTCTATAATTATTTTGCTTCTTGGTAACGTTTTTCAGCAGCGTTCCAATCTACAACGTTCCAAAATGCACCGATGTAGTCAGGACGACGGTTTTGGTAATTTAAGTAGTAAGCATGTTCCCAAACATCTAAACCTACAACTGGAGTTTTACCTTCAGTTAGAGGAGAATCTTGGTTTGGCGTGCTTGTTACTTCTAACTCACCATTGTTTACTACTAACCAAGCCCAACCAGAACCGAAACGAGTTGCGCCAGCTTTTGCGAATTCTTCTTTGAATGCATCGAAGCTACCGAATTTTGCTTCAATTGCAGTTGCAAGTTCGCCTACTGGTTGTCCGCCGCCATTTGGAGATAAGATTGTCCAGAAGAATGTATGGTTAGCATGTCCGCCACCATTGTTACGTACTGCTGTACGGATTGCTTCTGGTACTTCGTTTAAGTTTGCAACTAATTCTTCTACGCTTTTGTCAGCTAATTCTGCATGACCTTCTAAAGCAGCGTTTAAGTTTGTAATGTACGTGTTATGGTGTTTTGTATGATGGATGTTCATCGTTTCTTTGTCAAAGTGAGGCTCTAAAGCATCATACGCATAAGGTAAGTTTGGTAATTCGTGTTTTGCCATTGTTATATTCCTCCCAGTTTATGTATTGCCACTTAAGTGACATACAACTTCATTCTACCCTAATTGCCATAGGGTGCAAACAAATAAATCACATTGTCTTGCTATCATTAACGTAGCAAAAATCCCACTTCTTTTCAATTAAAATGCTCATATATTCCGTAAAAAAAGCTCCCTTCTACAAGGAAGCTTCCCGCTGACATAATAAACATGTGAAATGGATATGGACCCTGTAGGACTCGAACCTACGACCGGACGGTTATGAGCCGTCTGCTCTAACCAGCTGAGCTAAGGGTCCACAATTATGTATGTAACAACATATCAAATAAAGGAATTCCTATCAGATATATCCTTTAAGAAATGTAAGATAAATTTACCATATGGAAAAGAAAAGTGTCAATTGTATTTTTCTCATATAAAAGAAGAAAATTAATAAAAAGAAATTTAGTTATCTCCACTATATGTAAATATAATATATCTTGAGATTCTCTAGATTCCTACGTTACAATGATTTTATACATACATAAAGGAAGTGAATCTATGTCCATATTTACCCAATTAGCAAAAAGCGTATATTCGCCTAAAGATATGGCGCTATTCCGTTTTCAAAAAATCGGAAAAACCATTTTGTATATTATGCTACTTTGTCTAATCACTACTATTCCAAGAACATTCTTTTACGGTAGCTTTATTCAAGATAGTGTTACCATGGTAAATCAAGCAATTGAAAAAGATTTACCTGATTTTAAAATCGAAAACGGTGAACTAAAAGCAGATATTGAACAACCTATTCTAAAGGAAGAGGGAGATGCTCTTTTCGTATTTGATCCAAATACAACAGATATAGAAACATATCAAAACAAAACTGGTTTATTTATTTTAAAAGATAAAGTAGTTTCTATAGGAAATGGTCAAACACAAACATACTCCTATAATGATTTATTAGGGACATCTCTTGAGAAGAAAGATTTGCAAGATTTCATTTCTGTATTCGATAGTATTTATCCAATTTTACTAGCTGTTATCGGCGTGTTAGTATACCTATTCCAATTGTTTATTACTTTCTTAGGAATTACTTTACTTGCATTTATAGGTTCTGCTATGAGCGGTCAACGTAAATTATCTTATAAGCAAGTATGGACATTAACTGCATACAGCTACACAATTCCAACAATCTTCTTTATGATTATGGATCTATTCAAAATTGTTGTACCTGGTTCAACATTCATTTATATCGCAGTTGTTTTAATTGTTCTTTACTTAACGATTAAAGAAGTTCCAAAACCGAAAGAAAAATAAGAACGAAAAAAATGCCTAAATAGGCATTTTTTTTTTGGACAAGCATATATTCCTAGCAAAGGAGTGAAGAATATGAAGAGATTAGGTATATTCTTATTCGTGCTTGTTCTTGGTTATATATTTTATTACGATATAAAAATCGGCACTTTACCGATGTTAAGTTCATATAAAAAAACAACCGCTGCCCAAACAATAAAACAAGAAAGCACAGATACAAAACAAAATAAAGAGAACAAAGCAGAAAAAGAAACAGATGTCACTTATAAAACAATTGAAGTCAAAACAGGTGAGACAGTTCTTTCTATTACCGAACAAATTAACAAGAAAAAAATCCCTTCCATTGAGAAGGTAATTGATGACTTTAAACAACTAAACAAAAGTACATCTGCTACAAAAATACAAATTGGAAAGTCTTATAAATTCCCGTTATATCAATAAGCAATCACTTAATCCTTGTCAATTACATAAAGGCGCTGATACAATAGTAAAAGTGAAACCGAGCACTTCGGTTTCTATAGCCCTGTATCACGTATACTATCATTGATATGTGGGACTAAATAAGAAACTTCTTTTATAAGGAGAGCGATCTATTCGTGAATGAAATGACTCATCGTACAAAAACACGTCCAGTTAAAGTCGGTAATTTAACAATTGGCGGTAATAATGAATTAATTATACAAAGTATGACAACAACAAAAACACATGATGTTGAAGCAACAGTTGCTGAAATTAAACGTTTAGAAGAAGCTGGCTGTCAAGTCGTTCGTGTTGCTGTTCCAGACGAACGCGCAGCAAATGCTATTGCTGATATTAAAAAACAAATCAACATTCCACTTGTTGCTGATATTCATTTTGATTATCGCCTTGCTTTAAAAGCAATTGAAGGTGGCATTGATAAAGTACGTATCAATCCAGGTAACATTGGTCGTCGCCATAAAGTAGAAGCTGTTGTAAATGCAGCGAAAGAACGCGGCATTCCAATCCGTATCGGTGTAAACGCAGGTTCATTAGAGCGTCACATTTTAGAAAAGTACGGATACCCAACTGCAGATGGTATGGTCGAGAGTGCCCTACATCACATTAAAATTTTAGAGGACTTAGATTTCCACGATATTATCGTATCTATGAAAGCCTCTGATGTTAACTTAGCAATCGAAGCATATGAAAAAGCTGCTCGTGCTTTTGATTACCCATTACATTTAGGTATTACAGAATCTGGAACATTATTTGCCGGAACTGTAAAAAGTGCCGCTGGTCTTGGAGCAATCTTAAATAAAGGCATCGGAAATACACTACGTATTTCATTAAGTGCTGACCCAGTTGAAGAAGTAAAAGTTGCGCGTGAGCTATTAAAGTCATTCGGCCTTGCATCTAATGCAGCAACACTTATTTCTTGTCCAACTTGCGGTCGTATTGAAATTGATTTAATTAGCATCGCTAACGAGGTAGAAGAATACATCTCTACACTAAAAGTACCAATTAAAGTTGCAGTACTTGGCTGCGCTGTAAACGGTCCTGGTGAAGCTCGTGAAGCTGATATCGGTATCGCCGGTGCACGCGGAGAAGGATTATTATTCCGTAAAGGGCAAGTTGTTCGTAAAGTACCAGAAGAAATCATGGTAGAAGAACTGAAAAAAGAAATCGACGTAATTGCTGCTGAAATGGCTGCTGAACGAGAAAAAGAAAAAGAAACACAAGAAAAATAAAAAGAAGGTTGCCGACAAATATTGTGGCAACCTTCTTTTTTACGTAAAAAAAGCTCGTCAGTTGTGTAACCGACGAGTTCTTATTTTGCACATTTTGGACAACGGCCGTATATTTCAAACTTATGACCAGTTACTTCATAACCGTTAAAATCTTTATTCATAAAATCCATCGGGCAGGAAGTAATCTCTTTCGTCCCCCCGCAATCTAAACAAATAAAATGATGATGATGTTCCATAATAGAACATGTAAAACGAAAATGTTTTTCACCATTTAATTCCGTTTGTTCCAAAACACCGATTTCAGCAAACACCGTTAAGTTACGATAAATCGTATCAAAGCTAAGACCTGGATAATCATCCTTCATATGCTCTAAAACGTCTTTCGCCGTTAAATAACGATTGTGAGCTGCAAATAACCTGAGCATTTCTTCCCTTTTCCCAGTATGTTTGTATCCTTTATCTTTCATTAGGCGTAAAGCTTCTGTTAGATTCATATCTATCCCTACTTTATGCAGTTTTTTTCTTTTTCCATAAAATCGCACCAATTAAAATAAGAACTGCTATCATAACAATTGTACCACCTGGCGCTAGATCAAGTTGATATGAAGCAAACATTCCACCAATTACTGCAATTTCACCAAATATAATGGAAAAGAAAATTGTTTGTTTAAATCCATTCGCAATACGAATACTTGCTGCAACTGGTAACGTCATTAATGATGATACGAGAAGAACCCCTACTACACGCATTGATACTGCAATGACAAGAGCAACCAATATAATGAAAATAAAATGAATCCACTTTGCACTCAAACCGGTTGATACAGCATATTCCTCATCAAACGATAGTAAAAATAACTCTTTGTATAATAAAGTAATCGTTACAATAACAACAATTGCTACAATGCCGATGATTATTAAATCTGTACTTGTTACAGCACTTACACTCCCAAATAAATAACTAAATAAATCAGTGTTAAATCCATTTGCAAGTGATATAAAAATAACCCCAATCCCCATTCCTGCTGAAAGAATAATCGGAATTGCTAATTCTTGATAATGTTTATATACAGTACGTAATTTTTCAATTAGTAACGCCCCACCAATAGAAAAAATCATTCCCATATATAACGGATTTAAAAATCCTCCTGTGAAAATTGTTTTTTCTAGTAGTAAACTTGCAGCAATACCCGATAATGTCACATGACTTAATGCATCCGCAATAAGCGACATACGGCGAATGACAACAAATACACCGATAAGCGGTGCAACAAGTCCTATTAAAATTCCTGCATATAAAGAGTTACGTAAAAAGTCATATTGTAAAAAATCTTGTATCATTATATCCTCCCGTGATGCTCGTGTTCTAAACGATGAACATGATGTCCATATAAGACGGACATTTCTGCATCTTCTAACTCTCGGAACTTCTCTACATTTCCATGGAAATGTAGATGTTGGTTTAAGCATGCAACATGTGTTACCTTCTCTGTAACAGCTCCCATATCATGAGTAACGAGAATTAATGTGATTCCTAACCTTTTGTTTAAATCCTCTAATATCTCATAAAAACTTTCAACATTCTTCACATCGATTCCAACAGTGGGCTCGTCCAAAATAAGTAATTCAGGATCACTAACGAGCGCACGAGCAATAAATACACGCTGTTGTTGTCCACCAGAAAGTTCTCCGATATTGCGCCCTTGAAACGCACTCATCCCTACATCAGCAATCGCTTTTTCTACTTTTTCCTTATCGTTTTTCGTAAAAAAGCGAAACAGCCCTTTTTTCGAAACGAGTCCCATTGATACAACTTCAAAAACAGTGGCCGGAAAACCAGAATTAAAGCTATTTGCCTTTTGCGACACATAACCAACTTTGTTCCATTCTTTAAACTTCTTACTATCAACACCAAACAAACGAATACTTCCCTGTTTTGGCTTTAAAACGCCTAATAAACATTTTAGCAAAGTTGATTTTCCAGAGCCATTTGGCCCAACTAAACCTAAAAAAGCTCCCTTCGGAACTTGCAAATTAATATCTTCTAACACATTTCGATCTTCATATCGAAATGACAATCCTTCTATTTCTAATATATTATTCATAGCATCTCACCTATTTTAATTCAGAATGATTCCGATTTATATCTATTTGAATTATAGTACAGCTTATTATAGTTGTAAACCAATCTGCCTAAAATATATCAATTTTTTCAAGAAACCTTATTATTATAACAAAAAGCAGAGAAAAATCCTCTGCTTTCGAAAAATATTCCTATAAAATGAAACCTTAATCAGATGAGGCTATCCCCTAACGATTAGCGAGGGCTTTTACTGGATAAATTCCCTAGTGGATAGCCGATTTAAACTTGCCACCATTTGTCTCTTGTGTATTCATAATCGTAACAAACGCATTCGCATCAATTTCATACACAATTGATTTTAACTTTGTCACTTCCAGACGCGTTACAACTGCATAAATAACTTCTTTTTCTTTATCCGTGTAACCGCCTTTCGCTACAAGCTTTGTAGTTCCACGACCAAGACGATGCAAAATCGCATTTGATACTTCCTCATATTGATCTGATACAATTAAAACTGCTTTCGTTTCATCTAAGCCTTGAATGACTGTATCAATTGTTTTGAATGCGATATAGTACGTCATAACAGAATACATAGCTTGCTCAACACCAAATACAAATGCTGCCCATGCAAAAATAAATAAGTTCACAAACATTACAAATTCGCCAACAGAGAAAGGTAATTTCTTCGTTAATAAAATACCCATAATTTCTGTTCCGTCCATTGATCCACCATGGCGAATAACGAGCCCTACACCAAGACCTAAAATAAGACCACCAAACACTGTCGCTAAAATCGGCTCTGTTGTAAATGGCGGCACAGCATGTAACGTTGATTCAATAAACGCTAAAGCTACAATACCGAACGCTGAAGATAGCATGAACGTTTTTCCGATTTGCTTATAACCCGAATACATAAATGGGATATTGAGAATAACGACTAAAGTAGAGAAACTTAACCACCAAATATTAGGAGTAAGATAATCTAACATAAGAGAAATACCAATAATTCCACCATCAATAATTTTATTTGGCATTAAAAATAGTTCAATCGCTACCGCTGCGCATGCTGCTCCAAAAATAATCATAACTAAACGATAAATAAGATGGATAACACTTTCTTTTCGATGTTGCTTCTGCTCCATAAGTCCTCCCTATACTCTTTTTCTATAGTTTTGTCCTTATATTATAACATACGCTTCTTTTTCTCATGAAAAAGAAGCTCTATACGAATATGTACAAGCTACGTACTCATATATTTCGATAGAAGAACATGTGAAGGAGGATAACTTGATGAACCTCATTAAACAACTTGTAAATAAAAAATTAAATCATATTTCTACAAAAGAATTATTGAAATATAGCAAAGAGTATGAAGTTTCTATTACGACTGCACAAGCGGATCAAATTGTTTTACTTATGAAAGGAAAGAATATTAACATTTACGATAATGATGAAAGGCTAGAGCTCTTAAAACAAATAGCAAAAGTAACCTCCCCTGCTACTGCCCAACAAGTAAATACTTTATTTCAACAACTATTAAAATAAGGAGGGGAAAATCCCCTCCTTATTGCTTATTGCGCTTTAATTTTATCAAGAATTCCTTCATCAAAAGTACCATTTTTCAGCATTTCGATTTCTAATTTATATGGTGGCTTCTTATCTTTTTTATCTTCACCTACATATGGCGTTTCAAGAATTTTTGGTACGTGCATTAACTGCGGGTGATGCACAATATGATGTAACGCTTTATAACCGATATGACCGAAGCCGATATTTTCATGACGGTCCTTTCCTGCGCCGCATACATTTTTACTATCATTAATATGAAGTACTTGCAAACGATCAATACCAACAATCTTATCAAATTCGTTTAATACGCCGTCAAAATCATTTACAATATCATATCCTGCATCATGCGTATGACACGTATCAAAGCATACTGATAATTTTTCATTATATTTGACACCATCAATAATCTTTGCAATTTCTTCAAAGCTACGACCGCATTCTGTTCCTTTTCCTGCCATCGTTTCTAACGCAATGTTAACCGTCTGCTCTGGCGTTAATACTTCATTAAGCCCTTTAATAATTTGTTGAATACCAGCATCCGCTCCTGCACCAACGTGCGCACCTGGGTGAAGAACGATTTGTTTCGCTACACCTAATGCCGATGTTCTTTCAATTTCCATGCGAAGGAAGTCTACACCTAATTGGAATGTTTCTGGCTTCGTCGTATTCCCAAGATTAATAATATATGGCGCATGTACGATAATTTCCTCAATACCGTTTAGTTCCATATGTTTTCTTCCTGCTTCTATGTTCAATTCTTCAATTGGTTTTCTTCGTGTATTTTGCGGTGCACCTGTATAAATCATAAACGTCGTTGCACCGTATGAAACAGCCTCTTCACTTGCTGCTAATAACATTTTCTTACCACTCATAGAAACATGAGAACCAATCTTTAACATACAATCACCTCTTCAATATACAATAGATATAATGATAGCATAATTTGTAGAAATATGTAGTGAATTGTTTGTTCCTAAAACACTACGCAAATTGTAACTAGCTACACCAAAACTTTAATCAGTGTTTTTTCCATCCTCCACTGATTTTTATCCCGCAAATAGCCGGATAAAAAAAGATAAGGGGGCTCCCCTTATCTTTTTTTATTGCTATATTTTTTCTTCACTTTGTCACGTTCTGTTGCAAGTTTACGTTTATAGTTTGGTTTTACTTTTTTCGGCTTTTTAATAACTTTTGTTGCCATAACGTCAAGTTCATCATTTGGTTTTTTACGGCTCTTACGACGACGACGTTCACCTAAATCCGCCCACTCATCTCCACGTAACTCTACATGCTTGAACTCAATATGACGTTGTTTTTCTAAACTATCTAACGCTTCTTCGTTTGCTGGATCATAAATCGTCACTGCAATACCTGAATGCCCTGCACGTGCTGTTCTTCCAACGCGGTGAACGAAGAAATCTAAGTCTGATGGAAGTTCATAGTTAATAACATGACTAATTCCTTCAATATCAATACCACGTGCTGCTAAATCAGTTGCAACAATATATTGGAATTCAAGGTCACGAATTTGTTTCATCATTTTTTTACGATCACGCGGTGATAAATCTCCGTGAATTCGTCCAACTTTTAAGCCACGTTCCATTAATCCGTCAGCAACCTGATCCGCCATCTTCTTCGTATTCGTGAAAACAACTGCTAAATACGGTTTAAATTGTAGCAACATTTTGTTCACTAAATCGATTTTGTTACGATGTTTAGAAGGTACTAAATAATGCTCAATATTCCCAGCCGCAACTTGTTTTGGATTGATATGAATATGCTCTGGATTCTCCATATATTTCTTCAGAAACGGTTTTAGTTTTTGAGGAATTGTTGCAGAGAAAACTAGCATTTGCAAGTTTCTAGGCATGCGTGATGCAATTTTGTCTACATCATGAATGAATCCCATATCAAGCATTAAGTCTGCTTCATCGACAATAATAGTATTTGCTTTATGAACAAATAATGCTTGCGCTTCTACTAAATCTTTAATACGTCCTGGTGTTCCAACTACAATATGAGGTTGTTTTTTCAACTTTTCAATTGATCGTTGCTTATCAGTTCCACCAATTAAACAACGTGCTGTAATCATTTGATCTTCCGCACAAAACTTTGTTAATTTCACGATTTCTTCGTAAATTTGTTGTGCTAACTCACGAGTAGGCGCTGTAATAACAAGTTGTACTTCTTCACGACTTGCATTAATTCGGTTCAATGTAGGAAGTAAGTATGCATGTGTTTTCCCAGAACCTGTTTGGGATTGTCCAATTACACTTACACCTTTTTTCACGACCGGGAAAATTTTCTTTTGAATTCCTGTCGGCTCTGTAAAGCGTAGTTCACGAACTGCATCTATTAAAAATGGTTTAAAATCATACTGTGTAAAAGTTTGTTGTGTCATAAGTTACACCTTCTTTCTAAATTTCTACTGCGCGCACAAATCAGTCAAGTCTACATTATATCGAAATCTACAAGTAAAATCCATCTTTAGTTTAGGTTTTCCCTTCAAAAACTAACCTTCTTCCCTCTTATTGCATATTGTATGTGTATATACCTAACTGAAGAAAGGAGGATTTCTCACATGTTTCCAAAATCACCCACAAGGCAAATGTATCCGAATCAAGGACAGCAACCTTATACACCATATCCAATTCCACAGCTACCACCGATGGCACAAAAAAAGAAAGGGTTCCTTGCTAAACTCTTTAAAAAACACGATCCAACCGAGCCTTTCATGCAAATGGTTCCGCCTTATCGACAAATGGAAGGACCGCCGCCAATGATGCACCAGCAACCGCCGCCCCAATATCAACAACAATACCCTCAACAATACCCGCAGCAATACTCCCAACAATACTCCCAACAATATCAACCATACATGCAGCAGCATCCAGAGCAAAGGATCCCCCCTCAAATGTATGAATCAAATGAAATGCGCGGCGGTGCAGCAACTACAGCAGCATCAAGTAGCGGCATCGGCAGTTTTTTTGCGAATTTAATTTCGAATCCAACTAATATGATAAACAATATCGAAAAAGTATCCCAAGTCGTTCAATCTGTAAGCCCTGTCGTCGAACAGTACGGTCCTATTATGCGTAACCTACCAAGCATTGTTAAAATCCTCACCTCTGGAAAAAGTACGGAAGAAGATCCGACTGAAGATCAAGCTAAAGACATAACAGAAAAGGTTGAGGTAGCAACTCCGCCTCCTCCACAAAAAAAAAGAAAAAGAAAAAAAATAGTGATTGAGCCAGTCATAGAAAAAGAATTACGAGAGGAGCCTGTTCAAAAAATAGCAACAAAACCAAAACTATATGTATAACAATCCTTTGTTTTCTATCCACTCCTCCTTTATAATATAAAAGACTATGCACAAAAGTATCCCTTGTTTAGAAGGAGAGGATTACTCATATGAAAATTGTTAAAATTTCCCCTCGTGGTTATTGCTACGGTGTTGTGGACGCGATGGTTATTGCACGTAACGCCGCATTAGATACATCATTACCAAGACCTATTTACATTTTAGGTATGATTGTTCACAACAAACATGTAACAGATGCATTCGAAGAAGATGGCATCATTACATTAGACGGCCCAAGTCGCTTAGATATTTTAGATCAAATTGATTCTGGTACTGTTATCTTTACTGCTCACGGTGTTTCTCCTGAAGTTAAACAGCGTGCAAAAGAAAAAGGTTTAACGACAATCGATGCCACTTGTCCAGATGTTACAAAAACGCATGACCTTATTGAAGCAAAGAAAGCTGAAGGTTACCATATCATTTATATCGGTAAAAAAAATCATCCTGAACCAGAAGGTGCGGTTGGTATTGCACCTGACATCGTTCATCTTATCGAAAGAGCCGCTGATTTAGAAACATTAGAAATCCCAACGGATAAAATTTTAGTTACGAATCAAACAACGATGAGCCAATGGGATGTCCAGCATTTAATGGAGGATATTCAGAAGAAATTCCCAACAGCAGAATTTCATAAAGAAATTTGTTTAGCAACTCAAGTTCGCCAAGAAGCTGTTGCTAAACAAGCTGATGTTGCAGACTTAACAATTGTTGTTGGTGATCCAAAAAGTAACAACTCAAACCGTTTAGCACAAGTATCACAAGAAATCGCTGGTACGAAAGCATACCGCGTTGCAGACGTAAGTGAGATTAAATTAGAGTGGCTACAAGGTGTAGAAAACGTAGCTGTTACAGCAGGTGCTTCTACTCCAACTCCAATTACAAAAGAAGTTATCGCTTTCTTAGATCAATATGATCCAATGAATCCCGCTACATGGGAGAGAGTTCGAAAAGTACCTTTACAAAAAATATTACCTCGTGTAAAAGTGAAAAAAGAACAATAATAAAAACCGTTGCCTATATGAGCAACGGTTTTTATTTTTCTTATACAAATGTAAATGGATCTGTATGTAATTGCGAAGCATGAATGTGTACATTGAGTTTCTTTGCATCCACTTTTTCTTGTAATTGCTTTTGCACACCTTGCTTCATTACTTTTTCAACGTTATGTCCTGGGTCAACTATATTTAAACCGAGCATCATCGCATCATGAGCAACATGATAATACATGTCACCTGTTACATATACATCCGCTCCTTTAAATTTAGCTTGATTGATGTATTTGTTACCATCACCACCAAGTACAGCTACTTTGCGCACTTTATCATCTAACTTCCCAACAACTCGTGCACCCTTTACATCTAATGATTGCTTTACATGTTCTGCAAACTGCCCAAGTGTCATTTCTTCTTTTAAGTATCCTATTTTCCCAAGCCCTAATGTTTCGCCTTTGTTATCAAGTGGGTACACATCATATGCTACTTCTTCATATGGATGCGCGGTTACCATTGCCTTAATCACTTTTCGCTGTAGTGAAGCTGGAATAATCGTTTCGATTCGTGCTTCTTCTACGCGTTCTAACTGCCCAGTTTCCCCGATATAAGGATTTGTCCCCTCTTGAGGTACAAACGTGCCTGTACCCTCACTGCTAAACGTACAGTGGCTATAATTGCCGATATGACCAGCCCCTGCGCCCCCTAATGCTTTTCGTACTTCTTCTGCATGAGTTTCAGGTACAAACACAACAATTTTTTTCATTTCTTCTGCATATGTCGGTGCCAAAACTTCTGTATCTTGCAATCCTAACGCCTCAGCAAGTAAATCATTTACTCCGCCCTTAGCAACATCCACATTTGTATGCGCTGCATAGATTGCAATATCATTTTTAATACACTTTTCAATAATTTTCCCATACGCCTTATCTGTATGAATCGCTTTTAACGGGTTAAAAATTAAAGGGTGATGAGCAATAATGACATTCGCTCCTAATTGAATTGCTTCATCCACAACTTCTTCCGTTACATCTAACGCAATTAATACGTGTTGTACAGGCTTATTAAGCGCTCCAATCTGCAGTCCAATCTTATCTCCTTCCATCGCCAAATGCTTTGGATACATACTTTCAAATAAAGAAATAATTTCATGGCCATTTGGAATTTTACTCATGATAAAACCTCCTCTATCATTTTCATTTTCGCTTCTACTTCCGCATGCTTCGCTTTTGTTTCTTCAGAATTAACCGCACGTTCTAACTGTTTTAAAATATTTTGGAAGTTTTTCAATTCTCCTTCCCATTTTTCAACGAAAGCTTCACTTTTTTCTTTTATTAAAAATGGTCCCATAAATAATTCAGCTTGTTTATTTTCGGAATAAGGAAGCTCGATGTTTCCGCGCTCCCCTACTAAAATTTCGTAAATTTTCCCATCTTCTTTTACGATTTTTTCATGGATAAGCTCCCAGCCATTCTCAATAAACCATTCACGAATATGGTGCGCTGCAATATTCGGCTGTAAGATTAAACGTGTTACACCTTCTAATTTTTCTTTACCACTTTCTAAAATGTCACGAATTAACGCTCCACCCATACCAGCAATCGTAATAACATCTACTTCTCCTGGCGCTATAACAGCTAATCCATTCCCTTTACGAACGTCTACTTTATCTTGTAAGCCACTTTCAGCTACAGTTGCTTGTGCAGAGCGAAACGGTCCATCTACAACCTCTCCTGCAACTGCTTTTGTAGCAATATTATTTATAATTGTATAACACGGTAAATACGCATGATCCGATCCAATATCAGCTACTGTAGAGCCTACCGGAATCTCCCTCACAACTTCTTCTAATCGTTTCGAAAGCTTTACTTCATTCATGTATTTCCATTACTCCTTCTCTTGTCAGTCTGTCTCCATGATAATGAATTTATAGTGGTTGTTGCAAGTCCGTAACAACACTTCAATTCTCTATTACTAATCGTATTTTAGAAAGTATAGAAAAACAAGCCTTTTGCAAACGCAAAAGGCTTGTTTTTCTATACTTTATTTTTTCTTTGATAACCAATCAGCTACTTTAGCGGCTTGATCAGCTGGAACTATATTTGGTGGCATGTTCCCTTTTCCTTTCGAAAGAATTTCTTTAATTTCATCTTTTGAAAGTTTCCCACCAATTTTTTGCAAATTAGGTCCTACTGCCCCTTGTAACTGATCACCGTGGCAGCTCGTACAGCTTTGCTTCACAATATCCTCTGGCTTTGATGCTGTTTGTGCTGGCTTCCCACCATTTTTTGCATCAGCTAACTCTTTAGATTTATTTAGCCCCTGAAATGAAAATACAAACATAACGATAATACCTAATGCTGCAATAAGAGCGAACGGAATCAGCGGATTACGTTTCATATCTCTTCTCCCCCCTCTATACCCCTAAATAGTTAGATGATTCAGTCATTTCCATTGTACTTGAAAACGCTCTATCAGAAAAGAGTAAACTACCAATCGTTAAAAATATTCCATAAATTCAGTTTATTGTTTTTCATTGTAATATCGCTTATTATTTCGATAATTATTAACGTTTCTCATCATATTTTTCACTTTTCTACATATATTTTTGTATAGAATAAACAAAATTAATCGAAAAATCGAAAAATGAGCATTTGCAAATCAAAAGACAATTCTGTAAAATAAATTACAAGAAATTGTAATCGTTGCTGATAGCTAAAGTTTAACAAAAATTAACAAAATAAAAAAGTTTACTTCACAAAAGTGAAGTAAACTTAAAGGTAGCCCTACTCTAAGAAATCCTTAAGACGCTTACTACGGCTTGGATGTCTTAATTTACGAAGTGCTTTTGCTTCAATTTGACGGATACGTTCTCTTGTTACGCCGAATACTTTCCCAACTTCTTCAAGCGTACGAGTTCGTCCATCATCTAAACCAAAACGAAGACGTAGAACATTTTCTTCACGATCTGTTAGTGTATCTAACACATCTTCTAATTGTTCTTTTAGCAATTCATACGCTGCATGGTCCGCAGGCGATGTTGCTTCTTGGTCTTCAATGAAATCACCTAAATGGGAGTCATCTTCTTCACCAATCGGTGTTTCAAGAGAAACTGGCTCCTGTGCAATTTTTAAGATTTCACGTACTTTTTCTGGAGCAAGATCCATTTCTTCACCAATCTCTTCAGGAGATGGTTCACGTCCTAAATCTTGTAGTAATTGACGCTGTACACGAATTAACTTATTAATCGTTTCAACCATATGAACTGGGATACGAATTGTTCTTGCTTGGTCTGCAATCGCACGTGTAATTGCTTGACGAATCCACCAAGTTGCATACGTACTAAATTTGAAACCTTTACGATAATCGAACTTTTCAACCGCTTTAATTAGACCCATATTCCCTTCTTGGATTAAGTCTAAGAAAAGCATACCACGGCCCACGTAACGCTTTGCAATACTTACTACAAGACGTAAGTTTGCTTCTGCAAGACGACGTTTCGCTTCTTCATCGCCGTCTTCAATACGCGTTGCAAGTCGAATTTCTTCTTCTGCAGATAGTAAATCTACACGACCAATCTCTTTTAAATACATACGAACAGGATCATTGATTTTAACCCCAGGTGGTACACTTAAATCATTAAGGTCAAATTCTTCTTCCGCTTTTGTAATTTGGCGATTATTAGGACCTTCGTCGTTGTCATTGTCGCCAACTAAGTCAATCCCTTGTTCACCTAAATATTCATAATATTCATCCATTTGATCAGATTCAATTTCAAATCCATTCATGCGTTCTGCAATCTCTTCATATGTAAGAACGCCACGTTTTTTTCCGAGCTCAGTGAGTTGTTCTTTCACTTGCTCAAGGGTCATTTCAGTTTCAATTTGTTTAGAACGAGCTGGTTTGTCAGCCATCTGTTCCCCTCCTTACGCGAGATACAAACATTCATTATACTAAAAATTTATCAAAAAAGCTATTTTCTCGCTTTTTGATTTTGTAAATATGCTACATAATATTTAGCAGCTTCTACAGGATCTGTTTTTTCCATTTGTTTTACCTTAAAGATGATTTCCGTCTTTTCAAGTTTTTCTTGATGACGTCTGAGCGTCTCCAAATGGCCTTGTAACACTTCTTCTGTGTATTCTGGATTAATAAATTCATCCGTCGAAATATCAGTGATAATATTTTTTAACTTCTCATCAGAGAGCCAACTTAAAAATGTTCCGACTGAAGGTTCATTTCCCTTTTCATAATATGCGTATAGTTCATATAAAATCCCTTTATGTTCTTCTGTATGAAAATCTTCTATGTGGGATTCCATACGAACAGCCACTTCTGGACTTTGCAACATATGGTAAATAATTTCTCTTTCTGCCCTTTCAAAACCTGTTAACTTCGGTTTTGTTTGAACAATTTGAGACGGCTTAGAAACCTGCTTTACTTGTTTTTGCTGTACCTTTTGTTCTTTGCGATATTGGTGCAATTGATTCAAAAGTGTTTCCATTGAATACGAAAATTCTTGCGATAATGACTTCAAATATGATTCTGCCTGCATCGCATCCTGTAGCAACGATAACTCTTTTAAAACATTTTTCACATATTCTTCTTTGCCAGACTCATCTTGCAAATTTTTCCCTAAACGCAAATAATTTATTTTAAAACCAACAAAACTTATACTTGATTTCACAAGATTTTCAAAAGCAGTTGTCCCATATTGTTGCACATATTCATCAGGATCAAGCTTATCTGGCAAGGATGTAACTTTCACTTGGCAACCAACTTTTAGCAATAATTGCCCTGCTTTCATCGTTGCTTCTCGCCCTGCTTTATCACCATCATAGCAAAGAACAACAGTTTCAACGTTACGTCGCAGAAGTTTTGCTTGTTCTTCAGTTAAAGCTGTTCCCATTGTCGCAACAGCTTCTTCCACACCACTTTTTACCGCAGCCATTACGTCGGCATACCCTTCAAAAAGGACCACTTGCCCACGTTTTCTAATAAACGGCCTCGCTTGGTGGAAGTTATACAACAATTTACTTTTATGAAAAATCGGTGTTTCAGGGCTATTTAAATATTTCGGAGTGTCATCTCCTAATGCCCTTCCACTAAACGCTATCACTTTACCTTGTAACGTATAAATTGGAAACATAACTCTTCCACGGAAGCGATCATAATGACTA
Source organism: Bacillus sp. GbtcB14 (assembly GCF_019091205.1). Taxonomy (NCBI): domain Bacteria; kingdom Bacillati; phylum Bacillota; class Bacilli; order Caryophanales; family Bacillaceae; genus Bacillus; species Bacillus sp. GbtcB14. The sequence continues at coordinate 376,127 of NZ_JAGXJT010000001.1, read as the reverse complement.
CCATCCTTCTCGCTTCTTATGAGAAGACCAGCTTGTTCCATACTAGACAGCGATAAACCTCTTTTTTGTAAAATTTTCGTTGCTGCATCCCAAGCAGGTGACGCATAACCAATTTCAAACTTCTCAATCATCTCTTTCGTAATACCACGTTTTAACAAATACGAAAGTGCTTCATTTCCTTCTTCTGTATTTACTAATAAATGATGATAATACTTTTTCAAAAGTTCATGAGCCTGTTGCATGATGACAGTGTCATCAGATATGTCTTCTTGTTGTCCTTGCCCTGATGTATACTCTGCAACTGCAGTTCCGTTTCTTTCACCTAGCTTTTGAACAGCCTCGGTAAAAGCCAATCCTTCCATTTTCATTAGAAAGGAAAATACATTTCCACCTTCTCCACATCCGAAGCAATGAAAAATTTGCTTATCAGATGAAACAGAGAATGAAGGAGAATTCTCACCATGAAATGGACAAAGGCCAAAATAGTTACGCCCCTGTTTTCTAAGTTGAACGTATTCACCAATCACTTCTACAATATCCGATGACGTCCGAATCTGTTCAACAACTTCTTCGGGAATTCTGTTCCCCATAAATCCATCTCCGTGTCGTATTTTGTATTCGATATAAATTAAAAAATTCCTTTATAATTCGACAATATTTTTTCTAAACTTATTAGAAATTGTTGTCGATCACGTTATCAAACGATTTTTCAGGCCTTTTTCTACGTAATTTCGCAGATACGTACCTACTATATAAAATTGTATCCATTTGCTCATCTGTTACAAATGTATCTCCTGGAGACAATACATATACACTTTTTACAAGAAGACTAGCAAGCACCATATCCTATGTGATCACGAGATCTGTTTCTTTTGCATGTTGATACATATAAAAAATCAACTTTAGCTTATTCAGCATCTACATAGACCCAAACTTCCTTGCTACTTCCTTAAACGATGAGCATACGGTGTGACAAACAAAATTTCGACATGAACTTTCGTTCCAACTTGCACAATTTTCAGCATTCACAGGATATGCATCTGCATCAACTAATACGATATTGATGTTTGGCATATTTCTGTATTCTACATCCCTTCTGCGAATCCTTCCATAATGTGCGTTTTCTTGTATAGATTTTGTCGATTTAACGTAATTACATGTCTTTTCGTAAATCCTATCCCTAGTTTATTCTGAAAAATTAAAGTCTAAACGTAAAATATAGGTTTTTATCACAATTTTTTATTATAATATATTTTCTTCAACTGCGCTACATATCCCTTTATTTTTTTCATCTTCTATTTCAGGATAACGAAACACTACCTTTAGCATAATAAAAAGACAGAAGAATATAAGTATAACCACTCCGCTATAATCTATTACGAAATCAACAGGCATTGTGTTTCTCACGAGCGAAAAAAGCACATTCACCTTTGGTAAATGTGCTAAAACAATTTTTGGTTTTGCACTGCATTCACAATAATGTTGGCTGTTTCTTCAATCGCTTTATTCGATACATCAATTACTTGACAATTTATTTTACCAACTACATTCTCAAAGTGATCAATTTCTTCTTTAATACGATTAATATTGGCATATGTTGCACCGTCACTTAGTCCAAGTGATTTCAATCGCTCTTTTCGAATATGATTCAACTTATCTGGCGTAATTTTCAAACCGAAGCATTTTTCTTTAGCCACTTGATATAATTCTTCAGGCGGATCTACTTCTGGTACGAGCGGTACATTGGCAACTTTCAAACGTTTGTTATGAGCTAAATATTGAGAAAGTGGTGTTTTTGATGTGCGCGAAATACCAATCAACACGATATCTGCTTTTAAAATGCCACGTGCGTCTCTACCATCATCATACTTTACAGCAAACTCAATCGCTTCAATCTTTTTAAAGTATTCTTCATCTAATCTACGAACAACACCCGGCTCATATCTTGGTACTTGCCCTGTAATTTCTTCAATTTGATCGATAAGAGGCCCAATAATATCATATGCCTCTACGCCTTCTTTCGCAGCCTCTGTCACTAAATACTGGCGCATGTCAGGCTTTACTAACGTGAAACAAATAAGCGCTTGATTGCTCTTAGCAATTGAAATCACTTCTTTTAATGTCCCTGTATCTTCTACATACGGTACACGTCTAATATCAGGAGCGAATGGGAATTGCCCCATCGCTGCTCGAACAACCAAATCAGCCGTTTCTCCAACAGAGTCAGATACGACATATACGATTTTATTATCCATTACATTACCTCACTTTAAACAAATTACACTTATTCGTTATTTACTAAGTTTACAAACGCACGTGTAATATTTGTTTTTGTAATTCGTCCAATCACTTCTAAACCTTGCTTCGTATCTTTTACAACTGGCATCGCATCAATCTGTCTTTCTATTAATTCCATCGCAATATCATACAAAGAATCTTCTCTACGACACATCGCAATGTTTGGCATCCTTGTCATGATAATATTAACCGGAAGAGAGGTTAAATCCTGCTTTCCTAGGCTAGCTCGTAATAAATCTTTACGAGATACAACGCCAACTAATAAAGTCGATTGATCTACAACGAATAATGTACCTACGTCCTCTAAAAACATAGTACAAATCGCATCGTATACTGATACATTTTTATCAATTACAGCTGGTCTAGATTGATAATCTTGTACTTTAATTTTCTTAACAGCTTCAGATAATAGCTGCCCCCCAGTTTTACCCGTATAAAAATAACCTACGCGTGGACGCGCTTCTAAATAACCAGCCATCGTTAAAATTGCTAAGTCTGGTCTTAGCGTTGCACGTGTTAATCCTAATTGCGCAGCAATTGACTCCCCTGTAATAGGACCGTGATCTTTTACAATCTGAATGATATGTTCTTGCCGTTTATTCAGCTCTATGATAATCACCACCTTCAATGCACAACGAAAAAAGTTATACTATCTCTTAAATATTATATACTAAATATGCTATTTGAAAAAGATAGGATGTAAAAAGGACCGTATACGGCCCCAAATTATATTTGAAACTTATCAAGTTGTTCCAAGAAACGTCTTGATTTCAAATAAATCCCGCAATATTCATCATAATATGTATTCAACACTAAACGCATTTGTTTTTTTGTGCTATCCTTCACTGATACATTGCCAAGTCTATGTAAATCGAAGTGGTAGAAAAGACGTAATAATTTATGAACAGCTTCCCCCACTGGTATACGATACTGGTCTTGCTCAGCATGACGCGAGCACAGAAAACCGCCTTCCCGGACAGAGAAGGCGACAAAATCTGTTTCTTGATGACAAATCGCACATGTATCAAAATACGGGCGCATCCCTAATACCGGAAGCATTTTCGTTTGATAAATTAATGATAATACTTCTGAATCAACACCCTCACACATATAATGCAACGTTTGATATAACATTTCAAATAAATATGGATTATGTTTTTTATCTTCTGTTGCTTTATCAGTTAACTCAACAATAAATGATGCATAAGCAGTTAAAAATATATCCTCGCGAATTTCTTTCATAGTTGAAATAATCTCGCCTTGTTGCAAAGTTCCAAGCCCAGATCCCATTTGAATAAGAAAATTACCATGGGTCATAAGTTGCGAAACAGATGCTAACCGGCTTTTCGGCTTTTTCGCCCCTCTGGCCATTGCACTTACCTTACCCAATTCTCTTGAGAATATTGTAACAATCTTGTTCGTTTCTCCGTAATCTGTCGTACGGATAACGATGCCCTCAACTTTTTGAAACATGTTCGTCACCATCCAAGGTTTGAACAAAACGGGTCAAGAAATTGGAGAGTCTAGATGCGCTAGCTCCTCTTCATGTTGATCCATCTCATCGTTTACGTCTTTTTCCATCTCTTTCAAAAGCAAGTACGTTTCAATGCTTCCTGTTTTGGAGAAAAACTTCCAGGTAAAATCTAGCATAAGAATCCACCTTTCTCAATAAGCGTAGCCTATAAACCAATTTCCTTTGTTGTTATTAAATTGACCCATTTTGTCCATTTTCATGTGAGAAAAATTTTTCCTAATTTATCAAAACTCATAAAAACCAATAATCAGCGGATGAACAAAGCATCCGCTGATTACAGCTGTACTCTATTTTAGTACTCGTCTTCGCGGAAACCAAGGTCACGAAGCTGAGACATTTTATTACGCCAATCTTTTTGCACTTTTACCCATACTTCTAAAAATACTTTAGAACCAAGTAATGCTTCAATATCAAAACGAGCTCGCTTACCAACTTCTTTTAACATCTTCCCTTGTTTTCCGATAATAATCCCTTTTTGCGACGGACGTTCAACAACAATCGTTGCATTGATATAAACTGCCCCGCCTTCGCGTTTTTGGATTGCATCGATAACAACAGCCACAGAATGAGGCACTTCTTCACGTGTTAAATGTAGTACTTTCTCACGAATAAGCTCTGAAATAATAAATCGCTCTGGATGATCCGTTACTTGATTATCTGGGTAGTATTGCGGTCCTTCTGGCAAATACTTTTTAATTGTTCCAATTAAAGCATCCACATTATTGCCGTCTAATGCAGAAATTGGTACAATCTCTGCAAACTCATATAGTTTACGGTATTGATCAATTAACTCTAATAATTGCTCTGGGTGAAGTTGATCAATTTTATTAATTACTAAAAATACTGGTTGTTTCGTTTCTTTTAATTTCTCAATAATGAATTCCTCACCACGACCAAATCCTTCAACTGCATTGACCATAAACAGAACAATATCAACTTCTTTTAATGTCGTTTGAGCCATCTTCACCATGAAGTCGCCTAATTTATGTTTAGGTTTATGTATTCCTGGTGTATCAATGAAAATTACTTGTGAATCATTTTCTGTATATACGCCTTGAATTTTATTACGAGTTGTTTGTGGCTTGTCACTCATAATGGCAATTTTCTGGCCGATAATACGATTTAAAAATGTAGATTTCCCAACATTCGGTCTGCCAATAATAGAGACAAAACCTGATTTATAACCTTTTCTATTCATGTAAATCCTCCGCTAAAAATGCTCCTGGCAACAATTCTCCGACTGTCGTCTCTTGAACGTCACCATGTAAATTTGATAGGTATACTTTCGTATCCTGTTTACATAATTCTACCATAACTTGTCGACATGCTCCACAAGGAGGTACCGGACGCTTTGTATCTGCCACAATTGCGATAGCTACAAACTCTTTATCTCCTTCAGAAACCGCCTTAAATAAAGCTGTTCTTTCTGCACAGTTACATAAGCCATATGATGCATTCTCAACATTACATCCACGATATACTTTTCCATCCTGTGTTAATAATGCTGCACCTACTTGAAATTTAGAATATGGTACGTACGCTTGTTTACGCGCTTCGATTGCTTCTTGAATTAATTGTTTACTATTCATATTCCCGCATCCTTCCTGTCCACAGCTGTGAATAGATACACTCTCTGATTAAAGACCTTTACGGCACTTTCAAAGCTTAATAAAAGCTTTGGAATGCAACTATACCACATACGGCAAAAAGATAATAGCACCAATTATAACGGCTATTATCGCAAACAATAAAACCGCTCCAGCTGCGACATCCTTTGCAATTTTCGCAAACGGATGTATACCGGTAGTCGCTAAATCTACTGTTTTTTCCACAGCCGTATTTACCATCTCTAAACTCATTACAATTCCTATTACAATAAGTAATACCATCCACTCTACTTTCGTAATATGGAAATAAAAACCGCAGCATATAACAATGACTGCGGCTAAATAATGAATTTTCATATTTCGTTCATGACGAAGACAAAAGAATATACCCGCTATAGCATATCCAAAACTATTTATAAGTTTTCCTTTTTTCATCGACCTAATCCAAATGCCTCTAAAATTTCTTTTTGTCTTCCAAACATTTCTTTTTCATCCTCTTCTGTCATGTGGTCATAACCAAGTAAATGTAAAAAGCCATGTAACGCTAAAAAGCCAAGTTCACGATCAAAAGAATGTCCATACTCTTCAGCTTGTTCTTTCGCTCTCGGAATAGAAATAATAAGGTCACCTAACATGCGAGGCATCTCTGCACCTACAATTTCCATTTCTCCTTCTCCCATTTCTTCCATAGCAAAGGAAATGACATCAGTAGGCTGATCTTTATCTCGGTAATCACGATTAATCTCGCGAATGCGTTCGTTATCTACAAATGTTACTGATAACTCCGCACCATCCTCTATTTTTTCCATTTGAGCTGCTTTTTCTAATATCTCACGAATTAAATTCACATATTCTTCTTTCACTTCTTCTGTTTCATCAATGAAATCAATTAATAAACTCATTCTTTCTCCTTCTCTTCCGGTGGTTCCGGATATGTAATACGCGAATGGAAAATACCATTTAACGTTTCACATAACGTTTTTCCAACGATTTGTAGTTCCTTAAACGTCAAATCACATTCACTAAATTGCCCATCTTGCAGGCGATCTTTAATAATACTTTGTACTAAATTATTAATTTGATCTGGCGTTGGGTGATTCATAGAACGTACCGCCGCCTCAACACTATCAGCAATACCAACAATTGCCGACTCTTTAGAAGTTGCTTTTGACCCCGGATAGCGGAACATCTCTTCTGTATATTTTTCTTTATCTTCTTTAATCGCCTTATAATAAAAATATTTAAGTAATGTTGTACCATGGTGTTGTCCCGCAATATCGATAATTTCTTGCGGAATATGGTATTCTTCGAGCATTCTGACTCCATCTGTTACATGAGCAATGATAATATCTTTACTCGTCACAGGATCTAATTTATCATGTGGATTTTCAATTCCCATCTGATTTTCAATAAAGAATTGCGGTTGTACTGTTTTTCCTACATCATGATAATACGCCCCTACACGTGCTAATACACCATTTGCTCCAACCGCTTCACAAGCTGCCTCAGAAAGATTCGCTACCATTACACTGTGGTGATATGTTCCTGGCGCTTCTAACAAAATTCTACGCAAAAGCGGATGATTCGGACTTGATAGTTCCATAAGCTTCATGCTTGATACAATTCCAAGTCCACTCTCTAAATATGGTAATATCCCCATCGCTAAAACGGATGAGATAATCCCTGAAACGGAAGCCATCAATAATTGCGTTCCAATTTCAAGAGGTGAAAAATTCCCATTACGTAATAATAATAACGCCGCTAAGACGACTACATTTAAGATAGAAACGAGTATACCAGCTTGCAAAATCATCGTACGACGATTTTTTTCTCTTAAGAAAATACTTACTGATAATGAACTTAATAGCACATAAATACCTACACTATAATTCAGTGTACTTGTTACTCCTTCATTAAACATAATACTTCCGCACACAGAAAAAATCATACTTGTTAAAAATACAAATCGATCGCCAATCATTAGTTTTACAAGTATTGTTCCCATCGCAACTGGGACAACATACGCAATCCCTGCGTATTCAAGCTTTTGAAACAAACTAATAGTTTTCATTAAAACAATCGTGATAGATAAAATTGTAATATATGCTAAAACATACGGTCTGTCTTCTCTTTTACGCTGTAAAAATACTTCAAACTGCTTATGCATAAAGTACAGTAACACACCAATGAGCACCGCTAATCCAACATAAGGCTGAAAACTATTACCTTTCTCTAATAAACCGACTAATTTCAACTGATTATACATATCACTTGAAATTGTTTCACCTTCTCTAACAATAACTTGTCCTTGAAGAATATAAACAGGTGGAACTAAATCTTCTTCCGCTTTCTTCTTCTCTTTCGTTACAGCCGGATCATAAAAGTAATTTGCTGTAATTGCATATGATCCTAGCGCATTCACAGCTTCCTTCAATCCGCTATTCACATTGAGGCTTTTCATTTCATTAACAAATCGCTCTTTTGCCGCTATTTCTTCGGACATTTTTATATTTCCACCCATAATAACACTAATAGACGTTAGAGCCGCGTTCTTTGCTAATTCTAATTGATCCGGTTCTGCATTAATAAAGTATAATAAATTCTCATCAGATAATTCCTTTGTTAAATTAGATGGCAACTTCTTCTTCAACTTTTCTAATTTATTTGCATCGGTCATCTTTTTTTGCTCTTCAGGTCCAGCAGCTTTCATCTCTTGAATTACTTCATTTACCTTAGCAAAAACATCATTTACAATATCTATTCTATTTTGTTTATATTCACTTCTATATGTATATTGATCCCCAACTTTTTGAGCGGCCTCTTGTTTTTTTCTGTCCGTTATAACCTTATCTTCAATTTTAATAGGAGAATGAATTGTTTTTTTCGCAATAGAATACATATCAACATCTAATTGCTCTGGTTTTACATTATTCATAAGTGCAAAAAACAGCACTGCTCCTAATAAAACATAAGAAATCCAACTTAGTTTTTTCGAATGTTGTAAATTACGAAACCACTTAGAAATTTCTTGAGCTCTTAACATGATTTCAATACCTTCTCCTCTCCAGAAATAAAGTGAAACTATTTATAGCTTTCATTTCTTCTAGCCAACGATACTTTTAGGTAACATTTTGATACACCAGTACCTATAGTTTATTTCTCTTATCTTTTATGATAGTAAAAAATATGCCGTTCGCCAACCTTAATACAAAAAGAAATGATCCTGACAAATAGGATCATTCCATTTTATCATATGCCTCAATAATACGTTGCACCAGCGGATGCCTCACAACGTCCGTCTGTTCTAATGTAATGAATGAAAGACCTGATACACCAGATAAAATGTTAGCAGCTAGCGAAAGCCCTGATTTTACCCCTTTTGGTAAGTCTACTTGTGAAGGGTCCCCAGTAATAACCATTTTAGAACTAAAACCCAATCTTGTTAAAAACATTTTTATTTGTGCACCCGTTGTATTTTGAGCTTCATCTAAAATAACAAATGAATCATCGAGCGTACGCCCTCTCATATAAGCAAGAGGCGCGATTTCAATTACACCTCGCTCCATCATACGTTGCGTATATTCTTGTCCAAGAATATCGTGCAACGCATCATACAATGGACGTAAATACGGATCTACCTTCTCTTTCAAATCTCCTGGTAAAAAACCTAAACTTTCTCCAGCTTCTACCGCCGGTCTCGTTAAAATAATTTTCTTTACATACCCTTGCTTTAAAGCTCTCACAGCCATTACTACAGCTAAGTATGTTTTCCCAGTCCCAGCAGGTCCTATTCCAAAAACAATATCATTCTTCTTCATTGCATGAATATATCTTCTTTGCCCCATTGTTTTTACACGAATGGATTTACCTTTTGCCGTTTTAAAGATTTCTTCTTCATATAACTCTTCAAATTGAGCAATATTCCCTTGTTGTGCGAGCTGAATTGCATACGCAACATCTCTTTCTGCAATTGATACACCTTTTCGAATAACAACAAGTAATTGCTGTAAGATTTTTTCTACGAGTGTCACAGTTTCAACTGCTCCAGATGCATGAACAGTTTCACCTCTAGTTACAATCGATACATTCAGTTCCCGTTCAATTACTTTCAAATGAGCATCATTGATCCCAAAAAGAGCGATTGCTTCGTTAGTATTTTCCAATTGTTGGTTCATTTCTACTAATTGTTCTGCCATTACTCAGTCTCCTTGAATATCGGATTCGGATATCGGTTGTGGCTCTGCAATATTTTCGATCACAGTATAATGCAACGTGACTTTTAGTTGATCCGCCTCAACCTCTTTACTCAAAATCTTATCACTTACAATCATAGCATGTTCATCCAATTTTTTCTTTAGTTCTTTTTCAGCCATCTCTTTCGCTACTTTCATTGCCTGTTTTTCTGTATATTCCCGATTCGCTTCTTCCTCTTCTCGCACGATATCTTTTTCGTACGCGATCGGCAGTGTAAAACCAAATAGTTTCACATCGTGTTTTACACTTTCAGTACGAGAGCGTTTATACTTATCATGTTGAAATCCCCATATTTTTATTTTCGCACTCCCAAATGTAAGGTAATGCTCATTATATGCATTGCCAGTATATACTTGAAATTGCGTCTTCAGTGGTACATTCACCTCAGATGTATACCACGTTTCTCCATACACAATACCTTTCGCCGAAACAATCGTTGGACTCTCCTCATTACCGTATATCCCTGATACGAGAAGCTGTCCTTTTTCGACATGGTCATTTTTCAAGACGACTGGTTTTCCTACTTCAACAAATGTTTTTGTAACAATCGCTTCTTTTTTTGCTACTAAATTTTGCGGCCTTTGTTCCTTTTCTTTTTTCGGCTCGTTTTTTTCAACAATTTTAAAATGGTACGTCGTTCCTCTTATTTCTAGTCCCGCCCAAGTAATCGCATTAATATTGTCTGTCAAATGACGTTGTACATCTTCTACATTAGGCATTTGGAATTGTAATTTCCCTTTTTTAATACCCATTTTGTCCAATTCTTTCATCAATATATATTCCGTTTCAGGTTTCGCTCCTGTAATTTCAATTTTCCAAACCATATTTGATAATGCAATCATGCCAAAAAAGAAAATTAAAAAACCAATTAAGAATCCACTATTTTTAATTAAACGCTTATTTAAAAAAGGAAAACCGTAACGTCCAATAAAATATAGTTTGCATTCATTTTTTCTATAAATTGGTTTTATTTTCTTCACATCTCGTAATAACATACAAAAAACTAACGTTTCATCAGCAATCTTCTTAACATCCCAAACTAATAATTTTCTACGTACACATTCGTTAACGAACCGTTCCGCTCCTCTACCTTCAATTCGTACTTTTACATATCCAAGCCACTTTATAAACCATTTATTTTTCATCTACTACCTCCACTACCTTTCCAAAAGTATACACACTACTTTTTTCAATTTAATTAGCAAAATAGCTCGTACGAAAATGAAATAAAGAGTTTTACTGCCCATAAATAGCGAGATAAACTGAATAGTAAGGTCGAATCACAAAAATAACGAAGAAAAACTTCACATATGGAAGTTTCTCTCACTCCTCTTTTTTTTCGTTTTCTAAAAACGTCACTTGCTCAATTATTCCTTCAAGCAAAAGTTCTTCTGGAAGGATTGTTTTAATAATAAAGGATTGCCCCTTAATTAATAATTGACCGTGCTTTAACAACAATCTTACTTCTTTATCTGAAAACACTAATAAACCCCGATGATTTTCTATATAGATATGCACTTGCCCAACAAGCGTGATCCGAGGTAGATCCATTAGCACATCCACTGGTAGGTCTATTTGCTTCGTTAACCAATTCTTCATTTGTTCTAATTTTTTCATCTCAAAAGACCCCCTCTCATCCCATATGTATGAAAAAAGAGCTTGTAATATCACGTCCAAACTGAAAAAAAGCATAAAAAAACGTCTCATACGAAATGAGACGTTTTTTTATGCTAATAGCTGGATAACCAGCTTATTCACAAGTGATCCGTCTGTTTTACCTTTTACTTTCGGCATAACAGCAGTCATCACCTTACCCATATCTGCTTTAGAAGTCGCACCAACTTCAGAAATAACTTGCTTAATTACATTCGCTAGTTCTTCTTCTGTTAATTGCTCCGGCAAATATGCGCTTAAAATCTGAATTTCACTTTGCAGTTTATTAACAAGGTCTTCACGACCAGCTTTTTTAAATTCAAGGAGGGAGTCCTTATACTGTTTTACTTCACGAGCTAAAACTGTTAATTCCTCTTCTTCAGTAAGAGTATGTTGCAGTTTAATACCTTCATTTTGTAAAGCAGCCTTAACCATACGAATAACGGTTAATTTTTCTTTTTGTTTATTCTTCATCGCTTGTTTCATATCATCGTTTAAACGACCGAGAAGACTCATAACTTACACCCTCTCTTAGAATTTACGCTTTCTTGCCGCTTCAGATTTCTTCTTACGTTTTACACTTGGCTTTTCATAAAACTCGCGCTTTCTTGCTTCAGCAAGTGTACCAGTTTTAGAAACCGATCTTTTAAAACGGCGAAGTGCATCCTCCAAAGACTCGTTTTTACGAACGACTGTTTTTGACATTCTCTTTCCCTCCCTCCGAAACATCACACTTACATACTAATTTCAGCATGCAAAAAGAAACCCTTCTTCAGCATGTCTTTTACGATTATAATACATTTTATCACTTCAGGTCAACTATTTGGCAGAATAAAAGAAGAATAGATGCCCTTACCTGTTCAAAAGCTATGTAGATAGCTATTATCCTTTTTCCCTGAAGACACCTATATTTTTATCGTTACACCTTTTTTAATACAAGAAAGCATTAAATAACTACTCATTCAACGTACCTGCCTTTTCAGTACTTAACTTCTCCACAAAAAAAAGAAAGCATGCAAATCGTTTCCGTTTGCATGCTTTTGTATCCCGCTATTTGCCAGGACAGTAAGACCCCTACCTCAAAATTCAGCAAAAGCAAAGAACTTAGGTGGGGGTCAGGCTGATAATCAGCGGGGATGAACAAAGCCCCCCACTGATTAAAATTTCATTTTATGCGCTTGCTGATTCTTTTTTTACATCATCTTCAAGAACACGAACAAATTGCGCTTCGTTATATGGATAACCAGCTTTCGTAATTTTCACTTTCACTAGCTTACCAATTAATTCTTCCGATCCTTCAAATACAATTTTCAAGTAGTTATCCGTATAGCCTACATATAAGCCTTCACGGTCGCCCTCTTTAAATTGCTCTTCCGGAATGATTTCAAGCACTTCCCCTTCAAACTGTGACGCATACTCTTTCGCTAATTGGTTAGATAGTTCAATTAAACGATGAACACGATCATTCTTCACATCTTCAGGAACTTGATCTTCCATACGCGCTGCAGGTGTTCCTGTACGCTTCGAGTAAGGGAATACGTGTAACTCAGAGAAGCGATTCTCTTTAATGAAATTGTATGTTTCCATGAATTCTTCTTCTGTTTCACCCGGGAAACCAACAATTACGTCCGATGTAATCGCAAGGCCTGGTAACGCTTCTTTCAAACGATCTAAACGTTCTTGGAAAAATTCCATCGTATACTTACGACGCATACGCTTTAATACAGTATTAGATCCAGATTGCAACGGAATGTGTAAGTGACGTACAACTACTTCAGACTTATCTAACACTTCAATTACTTCATCTGAAATTTGACTCGCCTCAATAGAAGAAATACGAAGACGTTTTAATCCACCTACTTCCGCTTCCATATCACGAAGTAATCCAGCTAAGTTATAATCTTTAATATCTTCACCGTACCCACCTGTATGAATACCTGTTAATACGATTTCTTTATAGCCTGCATCTACTAATTGCTGCGCTTGTTTAATAACTTCTTTCCCATCACGAGAACGCATTAAACCACGTGCCCAAGGAATAATACAGAATGTACAGAAGTTATTACAACCTTCTTGTATTTTTAAAGATGCACGTGTACGATCCGTGAAATAAGGTACATCCAGTTCTTCGTATACACGTGTTTTCATAATATTGCGGACAGCATTAATTGGTTGACGCTCTTTGCGGAATTCTTCGATGTATCCTAACATCTTTTCACGATCCTGTGTACCAACTACAATATCTACACCTGGAATCGCCATAATTTCTGCTGGAGATGTTTGTGCATAACATCCAGTTACACAAATAACCGCATCCGGATTTTGACGAACAGCACGTCTAATAACTTGACGACTTTTCTTATCTCCCGTATTCGTTACTGTACATGTATTAATAACATATACATCAGATTTCTTTTCATATTCAGTTCTTTCATAACCACCTTGTTTAAACAATTGCCAAATGGCTTCTGTTTCATAGTGGTTTACTTTACAACCTAACGTATGGAACGCAACAGTTGACATTGATCATCACCCCATCAATTCAAAATGATACGAAGCAGCACTTAACGCGTATAACGGTGCCGTTTCTGTTCTTAAAATTCTTGGTCCTAAACTACATGGTACAAATTTATGTTCACGAAGCGCTGTAATCTCTTCCTCAGCTAAACCGCCTTCTGGGCCAAATACAATCAATAGCTTTTGACCTGGTTTCATCGTTGTTAAAGCTTTCGCAAAATTAGATTTCTCGCCTTGTTTCGCTTCCTCTTCGTAAGCAACAAGACAAACATCATACTCACCACTCATTGAAAGCAATTGTTTAAACGATGCCGGAGCATGTACTTCTGGAACTTCACTTCTATGTGATTGTTCCGCAGCTTCTTTCACAATTTTTCTTAAACGCTCAACTTTTTTATCAGCTTTTTTCGCATCCCATTTTACGATAGAGCGAGATGCTTGAAATGGTAAGAATGCAGCTGCCCCAAGCTCTGTTCCTTTTTGGAAAATTAACTCTAGCTTGTCTCCTTTTGGCAGTCCACTTGCAATCGTCACGAAAACAGGAAGTTCACTTGACGCCTCTACCCATTCTACAATAGCCGTATTAATAAATTCACTGGTAATTTCATCAATTGAACATACTGCTGTTTTTCCGTTTACACAGCAATAAATGTGATCTCCAGCTGACATACGCATCACTCTTGCGATATGATGTACGTCATCACCTACAATGCGAATATTTGTCTCATTTACATATTTCTCTTCTACAAAATAACGTTGCATATAATCACCTTAGTAGAGTTTCGTTCCTTTCGTAAGTCAATACTTACGAAAGGAACGAAACGTTATCATTTTTCATATAACAAACGGCAAGTCCCTCACCTTATAGTGAGAGACTCCCCTTTTCATTATAGACTAAAATCTATATTACGCATTTCGTGCAATAATTGCTACCCAATCTTCCATTCGTAACACTTCTTCAATTGTAAATCCAGCTTTTTCTAGCGCCTCCGAAATTACCTTTTCCTTCGCAGCAATAATGCCCGATGTAATAAATAATCCACCTGACTTCACAACTCTCGCTGCATCCTCAGGGAATAAAAGAATAATTTCTGCTAATAAGTTAGCTACGATTAAATCAACAGGACCTTCAATACCTTCTAAAAGACTATTTTGCCCAACAGACACGATATCATCTGTTTTATTTAAACGTACGTTCATTTCTGCACTTTCAACTGCAACTGGATCTAAATCATACGCCTGAACAGAAGACGCACCTAATTTTGCCGCTGCAATACTAAGTACACCTGAACCTGTTCCTACATCAATAATAGTGTCACCTGGCTGAACTGTTTTTTCTAAAGCACGAATACACATCGTTGTTGTCGGATGAGTTCCTGTCCCAAACGCCATACCTGGATCTAATTCAATAATTTTTTCTTCCGGAGAAGCTGGTGTATACTCTTCCCACGTCGGCACAATTGTGAATGTATCAGAAATTTGTACTGGATGGTAATATTTTTTCCAAGCAGTAGCCCAATCTTCTTCATTGACTTCGTTAACGGTAATATTTCCAGTACCAATTTCAATGTCGTAAGATGGAAGCATATCAATAGATGATTTTACACCTGCAATCGTTTCATGTAAAGAATCCGTTTGCGGGAAATATGCTTTTATTAATACACCTTCCGCCGGATATTCATCTGGGTTCAATGCATAAATTTCACCGTATTGTTGCTCGCGCTCTTTCGTCAACTCTGCTGGATCCTCAATCGCAACTCCACTAGCACCAGCTTCATGTAAAATATGAGAGACAGCTTCTACTGCTTCTTCTGTTGTATGAATACTAATTTCTGACCATTTCACAATTTACCAACTCCATTTTTTATTTCCATTATTCCCCTTTGAAAGCACGTTTAAGCTTTCCAAATAAACTATCATCCTGCTCTTCTTGTCCCGCAAATTCACGTAATAACTCTTTTTGATGTGAAGTTAATTTCGTCGGTACAACAACACGAACAACTACATATTGATCTCCTTGGCCGTATCCACGTACGTTCGGCGCACCTTTTCCTTTTAAGCGGAATTCTGTTCCTGTTTGTGTTCCTGCTGGAATTTTCAGCTTCACTTTCCCATGAACAGTAGGAACTTCCACTTCAGCACCAAGTGCCATTTGCGCAAATGTTAATGGCATTTCGCAAATAATGTGATCTCCTTCACGCTCAAAGAATTCATGATTTCTTACATGAACAACAACATATAAATCTCCTGCCGGTCCGCCATTTACGCCCGCTTCACCTTTTCCAGATACACGAATTTGTTGACCATTATCGATACCTGCTGGAATTTTGACATTGATTTTTTTACGTTTACGTACTTTACCAGAACCATGACATGTCGTACATTTTTCTTTAATCATTTGACCAGTTCCTGAACAATGACCACAAGCTTGACGGTTTACAATACGACCAAACGGTGTATTTTGTTCTACACTTACTTGACCTGATCCTGAACAATGTTTACATGTTTCTTTTGAAGTTCCTGGTTTTGCTCCGCTACCTTTACAAGTATCACATGGATCTTCTACTGGAATCTCAACATTTAACTCTTTACCAAAAATAGCTTCTTCAAACTCTAAAGTAACTTGGTATTGTAAGTCAGCACCTTGACGCGGAGCATTTGGATCACGACGTCTGCCGCCACCACCGCCAAAGAATGAACTAAAGATATCTTCGAAACCGAAGCCACCGCCGAAGTCTCCTCCGCCGCCAAAGCCACCGAAACCTTGATTTGCACCAGCATGACCGAATTGATCGTATTGCGCGCGCTTTTGATCATCACTTAATACTTCGTATGCTTCTTGTACTTCTTTAAACTTTTCAATTGCATTTTCTTCTTTACTTACGTCTGGATGGTATTTTTTAGCCAAACGACGATACGCTTTTTTTATTTCATCTTTAGAAGCACCTTTGCTAAGGCCAAGGACCTCATAATAATCTCGTTTACTCATAAATTTACAACCCCCGAATCTTTCACATAAACGTAATTTTAACACCGAAAGAAAGTGCTTTGCAACAAAGTTTCCTCACTTACAGTATGCAAAGTAAAAAACTTAAGAACCTCACACATTTCTTCTCATTCATGAAAAAAGCCAAAGCCAAGGCACGCTTGACTTTGACTTTTTGTCATCTTACTTATTTATATTACTTATCTTCTTTTACTTCTTCAAACTCAGCGTCTACTACATTGTCTTTCTTCGCGCCAGCATCTTGCGCGCCTTGTGCACCTTCTGCTTGCCCTGCAGCTGCTTGAGCTTGCTCGTATAATTTAACTGTTAATTGTTGTACGATTTCTTGTAAAGCATCTTTTTTCGCACGGATTTCCTCAAGCTCGTTCTTCTCGATCGCAGCTTGTAATGCTTCTTTCGCTTCTGTTGCTTTTGCAACTTCAGCCGCATCCACTTTACCTTCTAAATCTTTTACAACTTTATCCGTTTGGAATACAAGTTGGTCAGCTTCGTTACGAAGTTCAACTTCTTCCTTACGTTTTTGGTCAGCGTCAGCATTTGCTTCTGCTTCTTGTACCATACGATCTACTTCTTCATCAGAAAGACCTGAAGAAGATTGGATTGTAATAGTTTGCTCTTTGCTTGTTCCTAAGTCTTTTGCACGTACGTTAACGATACCGTTCGCATCAATATCGAATGTTACTTCGATTTGTGGAATACCACGTGGTGCTGGTGGAAGGTCTGTTAATTGGAAACGACCTAATGTTTTGTTGTCAGCTGACATTGGACGCTCACCTTGTAATACGTGAATGTCTACTGCCGGTTGGTTATCAGCAGCTGTTGAGAATACTTGTGACTTACTTGTTGGAATTGTAGTGTTACGCTCGATTAATTTCGTGAATACACCACCCATAGTTTCAATACCTAAAGAAAGTGGAGTTACGTCTAATAATAGTACGCCTTCTACATCACCAGTAAGTACGCCACCTTGAACTGCAGCACCTAATGCTACAACTTCATCAGGGTTTACACCTTTATATGGTTCTTTACCAGTTTCACGTTTAATAGCTTCTTGTACAGCTGGGATACGAGTAGATCCACCAACAAGGATAACTTTATCTAATTCGCTTGGAGCAAAACCAGCGTCTTTTAATGCACGACGAGTTGGCTCTAACGTTCTTTCAACAAGACCAGCTGAAATCTCTTCGAATTTCGCTCTTGTTAACGTTAACTCTAAGTGTAATGGACCAGCAGCTCCAGCACTAATGAATGGTAATGAAATTTGTGTTTGTGTTACGCCAGAAAGATCTTTTTTCGCTTTTTCAGCTGCATCTTTCAAACGTTGAAGTGCCATTTTATCTTGGCTTAAATCAATGTTATTTTCTTTTTTGAATTCAGCTACTAAGTGGTCAATAATAACTTGGTCAAAGTCATCTCCACCAAGACGGTTGTCACCAGCAGTTGAAATAACTTCGAAAGTTCCGTCTGCTAACTCAAGGATAGATACGTCAAATGTACCGCCACCTAAGTCATATACTAAGATTTTTTGCTCTTCATCTTGTTTTTCTAAACCGTAAGCAAGCGCTGCTGCTGTTGGTTCGTTAATGATACGCTCAACTTCTAAACCAGCGATACGACCAGCATCTTTTGTTGCTTGACGTTCTGCATCGTTGAAGTATGCAGGTACTGTAATAACAGCTTTCGTAACTGTTTCACCTAAATATGCTTCAGCAGAAGCTTTTAAGTTTTGTAAAATGATTGCAGAAATTTCTTGAGGTGTATAATCTTTACCTTCAACTTCTACTTTGTAGTCTGTACCCATATGACGTTTAACAGACATGATTGTATTTGGGTTTGTAATTGCTTGACGCTTTGCAACTTCCCCAACTTGACGCTCTTCATTTTTGAAAGCTACAACAGAAGGTGTTGTACGGTTTCCTTCTGGATTTGGGATAACCTTTGGTTCTCCACCTTCCATAACAGCTACACAAGAGTTTGTTGTACCTAAGTCAATACCGATAATTTTACTCATGGCGAATCCTCCTACTTTTATGTAAATTATTGATTTACTTTTACCATTGATGGGCGAATCACGCGGTCTTTTAGTTTATAACCTTTTTGGAATTCTTCAACTACCGCGTTCGATTCAAATTCACTATCTTCCACTTGCATAATAGCTTGGTGTTCATTAGGATCAAACTGTTTACCAACAGATTCAATCACTTCAACACCTTCTTTAGTCAACGCTTCTAGCAATTGGCGATGCACCATTTCCATACCTTGTAACAAGGATTTCGTTTGCTCATCAGTTGCTTCCACTTGCATCGCTCTTTCAAAATTATCAAGAGCTGGCAAAATATCTGAAACTAGACCTTGTGCTCTATATTTTTCAGCAGCCTGTTTATCCATTTGGACACGACGCTTATAATTTTCAAAATCAGCTTGTAGACGTAATGTGCGACCTTCCGTTTCCGTTAGTTTCGCTTGTAACTCATCTACTTTTTCTTGTAAAAGAGCAGCCTCACTTTTTTCTTCTACAGTTTTTTCACTGTTTTCTGTCGTGACAGCTTCTTCAACTTGCGCTTCTTTTACTTCCTCTACCACTTGTTCGTTACGCTCTTCCACAATATTCACCTCCTTAAAAGGTATTAGGTATTATGCTCAGCACAATTACCTAAGCATTATATATTACACACAGCAATGAAAATTTCATTACTTGAGCGAATGTATTACTCCCATTTACTTTTTAAGTCCATCAGTAAATTGTCTCGTAAATAACTGTAACAAACTAATTACCCGAGAGTATTGCATTCTTGTCGGACCTAAAATAGCAATTGTTCCAAGCTGTTCTTCTCCAATCGAATATGTTGCAGAAATTAAACTACAATCTTCCATGGCCGTCGCAGAGTTTTCCCTACCAATGTTCACTTGAATACCTACTTGTTTATGACGCAAAATGTCATAAAACTCGGCTTCATTATCAATCATCGTCAGCAAGGATCTTACTTTGTGAATGTCATGGAACTCTGGTTGCGAAAGCATATTTGCTTTGCCTCCAAAGTATATCTTTTCCGATAAAGGAACTTGAAATGTACCATCTAACATTTTTATTGCACTATCGTAATTATGAACATACCCACGTAAAACTGTAACAATCTCTTTAAAGATTTTGTTATGCAGTTCTGCCATTGGTACACCCGACAGCTTTTCATTTAAAATATTAACCATTTTTTCTAAATCTGATAAATCAACAGATTCCGGAACGGTAATCGTTTTGCTTTGTACATGCCCTGTATCAGTTACAATAATAGCGACTGCAGTTTGACGATCAAGCGGTACAATTTGTACGTTTTTAAGTTTATTTGTGCTTAACTTCGGTCCAAGAACAATAGCCGTATAATTCGTAAGCTCTGATAAAATTTGAGCCGATTGCTGTGCAATCTTTTCCGCTTCAAAAATTCGTTCAGCAAATAAATCTTTAATTTGTACAATTTCATCGTTCGGTAAGTTTTGCGGCGCTAAAAGATGGTCTACATAAAAACGATATCCTTTTTCAGAAGGAACACGTCCTGAAGAACTATGCGTTTTCTCAATAAATCCTAGTTCCTCTAAATCAGCCATTTCATTTCGAATAGTAGCTGAACTAAACGTAATTTCATCTTTCTTAGCCAACGTCCTCGACCCAACAGGTTGCGCTGATCCAATAAAGTCATCAATAATTGTTTGTAAAATTAAGAGCTGACGTTCCGTAAGCATCTCATCATCACCTCTGTTAGCACTCTTTGTCTTCGAGTGCTAAATCTATTAATAACTTACCAAAATTGACATTCAATTGTCAACGGAAACGTCACGAAATAATGAAACTTTTTCACGTTTATGGAACATTTAATTAGTCAATCAAAAATGATTGGAATACTTCATTCCCTAATAATTTTCCTTTTTGCGTTAAACGAACATATCCATCTTTCTCTTCAAGCAATCCTTGTTCTTGATTTTTTTGCAACTGCTTCGCGAAAACTTGATCCATCTCCATATTAAATTTCTTTTGAAACAATATTTTAGATACACCTTGTGTTTTTCGAAGTCCTAAGAACAACTCTTCTTCCATTCTTTCTTTCTCCGTCACCGCGTGAACATCTAAATACGGAAATCCAGTTTCATCGATTTTATTGAAATATTGCTTGAGCGGCCCTACATTTTGGATACGCTCTCCATTTACATAACTATGCGCTCCAGCTCCAAATCCATAATACTCCTCATTATTCCAGTATGTGAGATTATGTCTACTTTCATTATCACCTTTTGAGAAATTGCTAATTTCATACTGGGTATATCCGTGTTTCTCCATCTCATCCATTACCATTTCATACATTTTCGCTTCATGGTCTTCACCTGGAAGTCTTAATTTCCCTTTATTCATTAAGTTATAAAACACAGTTTTCGGTTCCACAATTAATGAATATGCCGAGAAATGTTGTACACCAAGCGTAAAAGCAATGTCTAATGTTTCTTTAACATCTTCTATTGTCTGCCCTGGCAGAGCATAAATAATATCTACATTTATATTTTTAAAGCCCACTTCCTGCGCTTCTCTAATTGCTACAAATGCATCTTCCCTCGTATGCCTACGCCCAATTTTCTCAAGCAACTCATCCCGAAATGTTTGCACACCAAAACTAATTCGGTTCACTCCACCTTCTAGCAATACATTTAACTTCTCTTTCGGTAAATCACCTGGATTCGCTTCAAATGTTAATTCACAGTTTGGGGCGAACGGACGTAAACGACGATTTATAATATCTAATAATTTCTTTGTCTGCTCCATATTTAACGCTGTCGGAGTTCCTCCACCAACAAAAATCGTTTTCATACTATCAAACGGTACTTTTTGAACTGTATTTATTATTTCTTTCTCTAAATACTCTAAATATTGATCGACCGGTTGGCGTTCAATAAACACTTTATTAAAATCACAATAGTGACAAATATGCTGACAAAACGGAATGTGAATATATGCAGCTTGCACCAAATATAACTCCTACCTTTCTAAAAAGGAAACCTCCGCGCTCCGGAGGAATCTTTACTTCTCTAACGTATTACGAATTTGTTCCATTCGCATTTTTCCCCAATCATACATCATTTCAACGATTGGTAAAAGCGACATGCCTAATTCCGTCATATAATACTCTACTCGCGGAGGAATTTCTGGGTATACTGTTCGGTCAACAATCCCATCTTCCATTAACTCTTTTAATTGGTTCGACAAAACTTTATGAGAAATGCTTGGGAATAACCGTTGTAATTCACTAAAACGATGAGGCCCTTCCACACCAAGATGCCACAGTATCACAACTTTCCACTTCCCACTAATAATAGAAAGCGTCAATTCCTTTTCACAATTGAAATTGCCATTTTGTATTTTCTCGTGAATATCTTTTCGAATATTTTCGGACATTAATAGTCTCCTAACTCTATATCAATCATTCATAAATATAGCCACCTCACTATTGTAAATGAGAGAAGCTACGTTGTCTAAAAAGTAATTACACATAAAAAAGAAGCCGCATAAACGACTCCTTTTTATTTTAATTATTAGTTGTCATCCATTTTCAGCACAGCCATGAATGCTTCTTGCGGTACTTCTACAGAACCAACAGACTTCATACGTTTTTTACCTTCTTTTTGCTTATCAAGAAGTTTACGTTTACGAGAAATGTCACCACCGTAACATTTTGCAAGTACGTTTTTACGCATCGCCTTAATTGTAGAACGTGCTACAACTTTATTTCCGATAGTCGCCTGAATTGGCACTTCAAACTGTTGTCTCGGAATTAATTCTTTTAATTTCTCTACAATTACTTTACCACGGTCATACGCTGAATCACGGTGTACGATAAATGATAAAGCATCCACTTGTTCATTATTTAAAAGAATATCCATTTTCACAAGTTTAGATGGTTTATAACCAATTAACTCGTAGTCAAATGATGCATACCCTTTCGTATTTGATTTCAATTGATCGAAGAAGTCATATACGATTTCTGATAACGGGATTTCATATGTTAATGTAACACGCGTTTCATCTAAATATTGCATATCAATAAACGTTCCACGTTTACCTTGGCAAATTTCCATTACAGCTCCAACATAGTCATTCGGAACCATAATTGAAGCCTTCACAAACGGCTCTTCTACACGATCGATAGACTGTGGGTCTGGCATATTAGATGGATTATCAACAATAACATCTTCACCGTTTGTTAAATAAACTTTATAAATAACGCTTGGCGCTGTTGTAATTAAGTCAATCTTAAATTCACGTTCAATACGTTCTTGAATGATTTCCATATGCAGAAGTCCTAAGAATCCACAACGGAAACCAAATCCTAATGCTTGAGATGTTTCTGGTTCAAACTCAAGAGCAGAATCGTTTAACTCTAATTTTTCTAACGCATCACGTAAATCGTTATAACGAGCAGAATCAATTGGATACAGCCCACAGAATACCATCGGGTTTAATTTACGGTAACCTGGTAACGCCTCTGCAGCTGGACGTTTCGCATGTGTAATCGTATCACCCACACGTGTATCACCTACGTTTTTAATAGATGCTGCTAAGAAACCTACATCACCTACTGTTAACTCGTCACGTTGCGTAGTTTTCGGTGTAAATACACCTACTTCTGTTACTTCAAATTCTTTACCCGTTGCCATCATACGTACTTTATCGCCAACTTTTACCGTTCCATTTACAACACGGATATAAGCAATTACACCACGATACGGATCATATAAAGAATCGAAAATCATACATTGTAACGGCTCTTCTGAATCACCTGTTGGAGCTGGTACTTTTTCAACGATTTGTTCTAAAATTTCTTCAATACCAATTCCAGCTTTTGCTGAAGCAAGTACTGCTTCTGATGCATCTAAACCAATTACATCTTCTACCTCTTGACGTACACGTTCTGGGTCCGCACTTGGTAAGTCGATTTTATTAATAACCGGTAAAATTTCCAAATTGTTATCAAGCGCTAAATATACGTTCGCTAATGTTTGCGCCTCAATCCCTTGTGCTGCATCCACAACAAGAATTGCACCTTCACAAGCCGCTAAACTACGAGATACTTCGTACGTAAAGTCGACATGTCCTGGCGTATCGATTAAGTGAAGAATATACTCTTCACCGTCTTTCGCTTTATACGTTAGTTGTACTGCATTTAATTTAATTGTAATACCGCGCTCACGCTCTAAATCCATAGAGTCAAGCAATTGAGCTTTCATTTCACGTTGTGTTAACGCGTTTGTTTTCTCTAAAATACGGTCTGCTAACGTTGATTTTCCGTGGTCAATATGAGCAATGATAGAGAAATTACGAATTTTGGACTGTCTTTTTGCTCTTTCTTCTTTGTTCATCTATGTTCTCAACTCCTAATAGTCTCGCCAATATACACTAGCACTGATTATATCAATAGAGCAGCAAAGATTCAATGAAAACTCGTGCTGCTTACAATACAAATCATTCTATCTATATCTTATGCGAACAAACCATAAGAGACAAACCTTTTTCAAATTTAAAAACGGCTGTCGTACAAAATGGTAAGACAACCGTTCTTCCTGCTACCCTTAACTAAAAATCTCTTTCACTTTCCCAACAACTATATCCGTTCCAAACTTTGTTACTTCATAAGTAGCACTTGCTATTGCCATACCAATTCCTTCTACAACATTAAAACTTTTTAAGCTTTCTAATTGTTTTTGTTTCTCAGTAACGGAAAACGAACTTCCCAAAATTGTTGATTCAGCACCTGCACCCTCTGTTCCTGTCATATGAGCGATTTGTTCATACGACATTTGCTGATAACCTTTCATACTTTTCAAACCATGATTAGCAAGTGCCACCCCTGCTATTATCATAAGTAAACATACGGCCGCACTACATATACATAAAAGTGAAAAGCGACTTAAACGATTATCGTCTCTTCCCATCAATGTGTATATGCTCCTGTATTGTCTTGGTCAATTTGATGATGCAAGGCTGCATTTAAACCACTCGCTATTACATTCGCCATATCCTCTATGAAAGCATCCACTTCTTTCGGAGTCACCATTAAATTATGGCCAAGAGGAGATAACACTTCATAAATTAATTTTCTCTTCTCTTCATCTTCCAATGTACCTACAGCACCCAAAAACATATTCCGACTCTTTTCATCCGGCATATCTTCTTCTGTTAATTTTTTCTTTTCTCCAAATGAAAATCCCGCTGGCAACAAAGAACGGGAAGGTTTGTTTCCTTCTTTCATCTCCCGTCCAAAATGTTTCAAAATAAAATCAATTGTATCACTTGTAATTGAAACGGCATCAACCACAGTCGGAACACCAATCGCGATAACAGGAATACCTAATGTTTCTTTACTAAGTTCCTTACGCTTATTCCCAACCCCCGATCCAGGATGAATTCCCGTATCAGAAATTTGTATCGTACTATTTACTCGTTCAATAGAACGGGCAGCTAACGCATCAATTGCAATGACAAAGTCTGGCTTCGTCTTCTCAATGATTCCATAAATGACATCGCTCGTTTCGATTCCTGTAATTCCCATTACCCCCGGCCGAATTGCACTAACAGGCCTAAACCCTTCTTCTACACTTTCAGGCTGCAATTGAAACAAATGTCTCGTTACCAATACATTTTCTACAACGATCGGTCCAAGCGCATCTGGCGTTACATTCCAATTCCCAAGACCAACAATTAAACAACTCGCTTCTCTCGTAACGCCAACCTCTTCTAAGAAATAAGAAAATTCTTTTGCAAAAATGCGCTCTACTTTTTGTTGCAGTTCCGTATCTTGTTGACGTATGCCTTGTACTTCAAGTGTTAAATAGCTCCCAGGTTTTTTACCCATCGATTCAGAGGCAATTTCATCAATCGTTACTTTTGTAATGGTAATACCTTCTTCTTCCCTCTCTTTTACAATAACTCCTTGTATCCCTTTTTGCTCTTCTTGACTCTCTTGCAGCATTTGATGTGCCTCTACAGCAAGGTCCGTTCTAACACTATATTTACTTAAATCTAATGGTTCTTTCATCGTATCTCCTCCGTAATTCATAGTAAATATCGTTAGATTTCCCAAAGTTATATAAGGTCATTCTTTCCTTTACGTGAAATTTCATTGATATACTATTGCAATTCTCTTCACCGTTTGATAGAATATCACTTGTTCTATGTTAAGAATCGAGTCATTCGATTGCACCAGGGAGGTGAAAAGTATGGCAAACATCAAATCTGCTATCAAACGCGCTAAACTTAGCGAAGAGCGTCGTTCACATAACGCTTCTATCAAGTCTGACATGCGTTCTGCTGTTAAAACTGTAGAAGCTTTAGTTACTAATAACGATCTTGAAAATGCTAAAGAAGCTTTCAAAACTGCTTCTAAAAAACTTGACAAAGCAGCTCGTAAAGGTCTTATCCACCAAAACGCTGCAGCTCGTCAAAAATCTCGCTTAGCGAAACAAGTAAACGCGTAAGGCGTTTAAAAAACGATCCATTTGGATCGTTTTTTTATATACAAAAAAGTTCACGTGCTAAGCACGTGAACTTTTTGTTTTATCACATATGATTTAACCGCATTAAGAAAAATTCAAGCACAAGTTTCTTATCCATTTTTCCAGTCTTCATACTATAATCAGCTTCTGCTAATTCTATAATCACTTTTTTTAATTCTTCAAAAGAGAAAAACTTCGTTTGATTCATCGCTAACTTTACACGGTATGGATGCACACCAATATGAGACGCAATTTGATTTTGTCCATAACCACGCTGCTGTAACTCTTTCACTTGATAGAGCAAGCGGAATTGACTTACTAATAATGCAAGCAGTTTAATGGGTTCCTCTTGCTGCGTAAATAATCCATCCAAAATTTGCATCGCACCCGCGATATCTTTTTTCACCACTTTTTCTGTCAAAGCAAACACATTTTGTTCAACCGATTTTGGCACAAGCTCTGCAACAAGTTTCGATGTAATCTCTCCACCCATACCGACGTATAACGTTAACTTGTCCATTTCCTTCGCCAGCATCGTTACATTACTTCCCACAAGCTCTAACAACAAACTAACAGCTGCATTATCAATATGCACATGCACTTCATCTGCACGAGCAACAATCCACTTCTGAACATCCTGCACTTGCATCGCATTCGCTTCTACTACGTCCGCTGTTTTCTTTAATAGTTTTGTAATTTTTTTTCGTTCATCAAGTTTTTCGTAAGGCGCAACAAAAACAAGAATAGAAAATGGAGAAGGCTCTCCAATATATCCTTCTAAAATTTTTATATTTTGCTCTAATTTTTCTTTTTGTGAAGTTAAAAATAGTGGTGATTTTATTAATATCACTTTACGTTCTCCAAAAAAAGGAAGTGTACGTGCATCCTCAACCACATCTTCTAAATACACTTCTTCTAAATCATATGTCACAACATTAAACTCGCGATCTTCCTCTTCAAGCGCTTCTGTTGCAATAAGCTTTATCGTTTCATTTATAAAAAACGCTTCCGTTCCATACAGTAAATACAACGGAGCAAACTGCTTCTTTTTAATCTTTTTATGTATATCACTCATACTTTTTTCCTACTCCCTAACTTGGCAATATATATTTATACTAATGCCCTTGCTTTCGTTTTACAAGTACAAAGGAACAGGCTTGATAACCCGTTCCTTTATTTATATTAAACGCCACGCAATAAGCCCCGGGTTTCTTATTGGTGTGCGGTAATCACCTTCCCTTTATTATTCACAATAAAAATTCGAGTATAAGTGCCAACTGTTAACATGCTTGGAAACAAAAAACTCACGTTCCTTAATGATCTAAAAGTAGTAAAAACGATCGATTTCTCTTCATATGGAAATTGTAGATTTTTTTCTGACAATATTTTATACTAAAGTGGAATGTTGGGGAGGGATTCTAAATGAATGATTTTGAACAA
The DNA here is from genome assembly GCF_019091205.1 of Bacillus sp. GbtcB14. Classification (NCBI taxonomy): domain Bacteria; kingdom Bacillati; phylum Bacillota; class Bacilli; order Caryophanales; family Bacillaceae; genus Bacillus; species Bacillus sp. GbtcB14. The sequence continues at coordinate 348,289 of NZ_JAGXJT010000001.1, read as the reverse complement.
AACGTTCAAAGTAAACGCAATGACGCTATTGATTCAGGGGTAGGATTTATCGTCTCATTTGGTTTTTTCGCAACACTTTTCATCATTGCAACTGTTATTAAATTTATCGGTTCTTAAAGACTGCTGCTTACTGGCAGTCTTCTTTTTTATCTATTATGTGTTTCATCATATGTGATTTTACTACGAAAGGTTCCGTGTTCCGCTTTAAAAACATAGGAAATAGCACCTTGCTTATCCGTACGCCATACTTCAATCCCCACCTTCTCAAAACGCTCTATAACTTCCTTATGAGGATGCCCATACCTATTACGCTCACCGACAGAAATAATCGCTACATCAGGCTGTACAACGCTCAAAAAAGGCGCTATAGATGACGTATTACTCCCATGATGGGCAACCTTTAAAACATCCGCCCGTAAATCTGGATACGTAGCTATTAAAAACTTCTCTCCTTCTTCTTCTAAATCACCTGTAAACAGCCACGTTAACCCTCCTAATTTTGCCCATATTACAATTGAAGCATTATTTTCACTTCTTGCTTTTCCTGTTGGAGCTAACACAAAAAATTCCGCTTCATTTACACGCCAATTTTCTCCTTCCCCCACTTCACTTATTTTCACTTTCTTTTTTAATGCCTGTTTCTTTAATACTTTTTCTAATACCGCATCTTGTTCCTTTCGGCCAAATACAACTTCTTTTACGGTTATATTTGCTATTAACTCTTGCGCCGCACCTATATGATCCGCATCTCCATGCGTTACGATTAATTTATCGATGGTTTTAATACCTTCCTTTTGTAAATAAGGGATTAAAATATCATTTCCAACAGAAAATTCATGCTTTTTCCGCTGCCATTCTTCCTTATTTACACGCATTGTGCCACCAGTATCAATGAGATAAATCTCTTTATCGTACGGGAGGCGAATTAATATTGCGTCTCCCTGTCCAACATCAAGAAATGTAACACTCCCACTTTCTCGAAAATACGGATATACATAATGACATGTACAAACAAAAAGAAATATACCCGAAGCTATGAACATAATTTTCTTCGACGCCCGCCTCTCCCATACCATCAATATACTAACAATACTCGCGCAATATAGAGCTACAAGAAGTATAGGCGTTTGCCCAAAAACAAGGCGGATAAATGGTAAACTTTCACAATAACTTAGAAAATCATTAGAAAGATTCAAACCTATTGATAGTACATCCGCAAGTCCTTTTGCAAAAAACGAGCCGATAGGTATACATACCAAAATAATAATACTACAGGGCAATACAATGAGAGATAAAAACGGAACGTATAGGATATTAAGAAAAATGCTATATGGAGAAAAATAACCGAAGTGATATAACAAAATCGGAGTACTAACAAGCTGTGAAATAAGAGAAATATAAATGGAATTTCGGATTACTCCATTACTACTCTCTAGTAAAAACGGTGCTGACAAAAGCAAGGCGAAACTACCAACGAAAGAAAACTGAAAGCCAATATTAAAAACAAGATACGGATCAAATATAAGCATACATATAGCTGTGATACTTAAAGCATCTAAGCTAGATAAACGAATAGAACATATGAAAGCAATCAACATCAAAACTCCTGTTATAGAAGCTCTTATAACAGACGGTGATGCTCCTGCTAAAATCATATATAGAGGAATGCAAAAGATAAGACATACTGTCGCTACCTCCCTCGTCACACCACTTCTTAGCAAAACAAAATACACAATCACCATTAACAATACGATATGCGATCCTGAAATCGCCAACAAATGTACAAGGCCAAATTGCTGATATTGCTCTTCAATTTCAAATGTCATTTGTTGTCTATCACCAAATACTAATGCATTCATAAAAGCACCTGATTGCTCTGGAAACATTTCTGTAACTCCCGTGATTGCTTGCTGTCTCAAAAGAAGAATCCATTGCACGAGTGACAACGATGTTTTATGGCATCCAGAAATATATGTAGCCTCCAATACGAAATGAACATTTTGCTTATACAAATAATCACGATAATTAAAACCATGAAAATTCCGAGCTATTGGTGGTTCTTTCCTCCCACCTTCGAATACACATGATACTCCTGCATGTAATTGTCGCAGTTGTTTCTTTTCCGAGGCTGATTTAATTTTGTAACTTAACTGCACTATATTTTTATTCTGATCTTCAACTTGAAATGATAGGCGATCCCCGTTAATAAGAGGTGTATTTTGTATCACTCCTCTTGTAGCTTCGTAGGACTCTCCCAGAGGCTTGTTTTGCTCTTGGACATACGTAGTGTACATAACGCCGCTAAAACACGCTATTATACAATAAAGGAAGGTTTTACGCGAAGTACGATACAAACAAAAGAAAACATATAGAACGAGACAACAAGTCAGCAACAAAACCGAAGAGGAAAAGGCAATTGCAATCCCTATTATAAATGAGATTGCAACATAGCCCCATTGTCCTTTCAACTCATACTCACTCCTTATAGCATCATTTTTGCTTTCGTGAATACATGCTGTAATTCTTCCATTGATAAGTTCTCTTTTTCTAAAGATGCAAATAGTTCTTTTAACTCCATATAACGCTTTTGATCCTCTAATGCTGCAATATCATATTCTAGCGGAACATGTTTCACCGTTACATTCGCCTTTTCAAATAACTCTACGGCATATGGATGATTTTTATAATCCTGCGCATAATAAACTGCTGTAATACCACTTTGAATAATCGCCTTACAGCATTGTAAACAAGGGAAATGCGTAACATAAATTTCCGCTTCCTCCGTTTTCACACCAAATTTTGCACATTGTAATAAAGCATTCATTTCTGCATGAATCGTACGAACACAATGATTATCAATAACGTAGCATCCATCATCTATACAATGTACGCCACCTTTAATTGAACCATTATATCCACCAGCAATAATTCGTTTATCACGAACGATAGTCGCTCCTACTGCAAGCCTTGTACATGTACTACGTAAAGATAGCAAATGGCTTTGCGTCATAAAATATTGATCCCATGAAATTCGTTCCATATTTTTCACCTACTTTTTTGTCTACTTGTAGTGTAGCGAATGAAGAAAAACTTCGTCAATCTTTTACGGAATAATAATTTGATCTTTTATTTTTTCCAATGACTTCACACCAATCCCGTCGATTTCTAACAAATCTTCTATTTTCTGAAACGGACCATGTTCTTCACGATATTTCAAAATACTTTCTGCTTTCCTAGAACCAATACCTGTAATTTGTTCAAGTTGTTCTTTAGAAGCTGCATTTATTTGAACTTTCCCTTCTCCCTTTGAAACAGCAGCTCCTTCTTGCACTTGTTCGTTTTTATCCGGCACATAAAGGACCATTTGGTCTTGTACCATTTGCGCTAAATTTACCTTTTTCCTATCTGCCTCGGGCAAAAAACCACCTGCCTTTTCAATAGCATCCTTGACACGGTCCCCTTCTTTCATTTCATACACTCCCTCTTTAACAACAGCTCCTTTCATATCAATTATAATTATTTTTTTCTGCTGCTTTGTATCCGATATTTCCGGTTTACTTTTTTTCTCTATCTCTTTCGCTTGAACATCCGTTTTAATGACTGATTGATCTGTATGCTGGTTCGTTTTCCAAAAAAGAAGAAAAAGTACAGTTCCAATAATAGCTACTACTCCTAACCATTTCTTTGGAAAATTCCACATCATTTTACACCTCTAATCATAAATTTATAACATCATTCATATTGTTTAGGAGAAAGCTGTTACGAAGGAGGGATGAAACATTGAACATAGGAATTATAGGGACAGGGAACATGGGGAATATACTAATCGACGCATTTTTAGAAACCCGTGCTGTCAAACCTTCGTGCCTTACAATCATTAATCGAACGCCCGCCAAAGCATATCATATAAAGGAAAAATACCCTTCTGTTCATATAGCCAAAACTATCGATGAGGTAATCGAACGATCACATCTTATTTTTATTTGCGTAAAACCGATAGATATATACCCGATCCTACAAAAATACGTTGAACATTTTTCTGATGAAAAGTGCTTAGTTTCTATCACAAGTCCAATATCTCCATCACAATTAGAGACACTTGTACCTTGCCACGTTGCACGTATCATTCCGAGCATTACAAACCGCGCCCTGTCTGGCGCATCACTATTTACATTTGGAAGTAAATGCTCTGAAGAATGGCAACAAAAACTATTTCGCCTATTCAAAAACATTTCCACTCCCCTTGTAATAGAAGAAGATATAACGCGCGTTTCATCTGATATAGCAAGCTGCGGTCCTGCATTCTTTAGTTATTTATTACAATGTTTCATTAACGCTGCTGTAGATAAAACAAATATTACACATGAAGAAGCCACTACTTTAGTAAGTGAAATGGTCGTTGGAATGGGGAAACTACTTGAAAAAGGGATTTTCACATTGCCTACTTTACAAGAAAAAGTATGTGTTAAAGGCGGCGTTACAGGAGAAGGCATTCGTGTTTTAGAAGAACATGTTGGGGATATGTTTCATAAATTAATTGAGCGGACACACGAGAAATTTGATGAAGATTTAAAATGCGTTGATCAGCAATTCAATAAACACACATAATAAATACGTCATCGTCATTCCAAATCCTTTTTATAAATGCTTACTTTTTTACATTATATTTTTACTTAAACTAGCATTTTCACACTTCACGTATATCATCTTCTTATTATTCTAGAACTAAAATTACAACTTCTTTACAAAACAAAAGCAACCTTCTCGGTTGCTTTTGTTTTATCCGTTTTTCTTCGCCATGAAGAAAATACGCTCTGTTTGTTCTGTAACTTCAAGTCGTTCAAAATCACCAGTCACGCGAAGCACTGTAAAACCAGCTTCTTCAAGCCATTTCGTTAACTCTTCAACCTGATATGCACGTTGCACGTGACATTCGTCAAAACGATGGTACACATCTTCTTCTGGGTCTTGAACAAAGAATGTTAAATCATGTTCTACACTATTTGATTCTTCACCAGGGAAGCAATTCCAAATAAGAGATATTTCTTCTCCATTTACTGTGTATGTTTCATTTTGAAATACATGATGTATTTTATATAAAGAATGTACATCAAATAAAAACAAACCATCTTGACGTAAATGGTGAAACACTCTTCGAAATGTTTCTTGCACTCCATCTTCTTGCAATACATAATTTAATGAATCACAAAAGATCGTTACACAGTCAAACTCACCTGGAACATCAAGCTCTCGCATGTCTTGTTGGTAAAAAGGAATAAAGTATCCTTCTCCGCCTAGTTTTTGCTGAGCGACCGTTAACATTTCTTCTGAAAGATCGACACCGATTAAATCGTAACCCTTTTGTACAAGCGGCAGTGTTACATTACCAGTACCGCATGCTACATCAAGAATCTTCGCCTCTTTCATATCCGCTTGCTGTAAACTTTCCTCTGTGAATTCCACCCATTTATCATAAGGAACATCATTCATTAGTTCGTCGTACAACAATGCAAATTGTTCGTATTTCATTGGTCTAGCTCGTCTGTAATATCCTCACGTGGCACATCGCCCCAAAGACGCTCTAAATTATAGTGATTACGCTCATCTTTATGGAATACATGAGCAACTACATCTCCAAGGTCAACTAGTACCCAGCGTGCTTCGTCAAAACCTTCCATACGTTGTACGTCGATTTCAAACTCATGTGCTTTTGATTTAATTTCACGCGCAATTGCTTGCACTTGCTTATCTGAGTTACCGTGACAAATAATGAAATAATCTGCAATTGGTGAAATACCTTGCATATTTAGGACAACCATATCTTCTGCTCTTTTATCATCAGCCGCTTTTGCTGCTAATACTAATAAATCTTTATCTTTCATTTACTAATTTCCTCCTTGATAACTGCGTTGTATGTTTGGAATGTCAATGGATAAATCGTTTGATTTTTTTCCATTAAAAATTGAATTGTTCGCTTTAATGCAAATAATAAAGCTTGATTTATATCCGTATATGCTAGTTTGCGAGCTTCCTCCACCCCTGGAAACTTTCGCCCAGGCTCAATGTAATCAGCTACATAAATTACTTTATCTAACATCGTCATTTTCTCATGACCACTTGTATGATATGTAATAGCTTGCAGGATTTCAGGATCCGTAATGCCTACTTCTTTTTCTACTAAGTATGCCCCAACAGGTGCATGCCATAACTCTTTGTTATAACAAAGTAAATCTTTCGGAAAACCTTCACTTTTAATAATCTCTTCCATCTCAGAAATCGCTCTACACTTCGCATAATCATGGAATATAGCTGCAACTTCAGCCTTTTTTTCATCCACACCGTATAACTTAGCAAGTTCAATTGCTGTCTCCATTACACCTATTGTGTGTATATAACGTTTTTCATGCATTTGTTGTTTGACAATATGAAGTGCTTTCTCACGATTCATACAACCCATTCCTCTCGATATACACCTGTACTTTTTCAGGAAGTAAATATTTACACGTTCTCTTCTCTTTATATCTCTCACGCAATAAAGATGAAGAAACTGCAAACTCCGGAATTTCCACAGTGGTGATAGGATAAGGTGTACGCAATGTATAACCAGGTCTTGCAACCCCAACAAACGTCACAAGATCAAGTAACGCTTCAATGTTATACCACTTCGGTAAATACTCAACCATATCTCCACCAATAATAAAGTGAAACTGCACATCCGGATACTTCTTCGTCAATTGTAACATAGTGTCATACGTATAAGACGGGCCCTTCCTGCTTAGCTCTTCTAAACAAATAGAAAAATGTTCCTCCGCCTCAGTCGCAAGCTCTAACATTTGTAAGCGATTTTCTACACTTGTAATATTCCGCCCTTGTTTATGCGGTGGAATTTGGTTCGGTAAGAACCATACTTCTTCTAAATTCAAAGCGTGATATACTTCATTCGCAATTAGCAAATGCCCATAATGTGGCGGATCAAATGTACCGCCAATGATGCCAATTTTTCTCAAAAGAAACGCCCCTTCCTTTTACCTACAGTAACTCTCTTCATTCCTATCCGAAGAGAGTTCACTGTTAATAAAAGTTCAATTGGTTTCGCTCTCTACATCATTACGCACTAGCGATAAAAATAGCATATGCTAGTCTGTTTATCGTGGAAGTTTAATTTGTTTATTTTCTCTAGATTCTTTGTATAAAACGATTGTACTTCCAATTACTTGAACGATTTCAGCACGTGCGCCTGTTGCAAGTTCTTCTGCAACTTCACGACGATCGAACTCACAGTTTTGTAGCACACTTACTTTAAATAGTTCACGAACTTCTAAAGTATCTGCGATTTGTTTAATCATATTTTCATTTACTCCGCCTTTTCCTACTTGAAAAATTGGTGTTAAATGATGTGCTTGTGCACGTAAAAATCTTTTTTGTTTTCCTGTTAACATATATGTTAGCCTCCAAGCTTTCTTATAACTAATTGTTTCATTCTATCGATATTCGGTACACGCCCTGTCCACATTTCAAATGCAAGCGCCCCTTGATAAACAAACATATCAATACCATTTTGAATCATTGCACCTTGCTCTTTTGCCTCACATAAAATTTTCGTTTCAAATGGATTATAAATTATATCTGATACAATCGTCCCTTCTTTTAACGAAGAAATTTGTAATGGCGTATATTCGATGCGTGGATGCATACCTATTGTTGTCGTCTGAATGATAATATCATAATTCCCTTGTTCTTCTGTTGCTTTTTCTAGCGATAAAGCAACAGAATTAACAGTAGCCATACATGCAGCAATAAGTTCTTTCGCCTTATCTACTGTACGATTAGCTACATCAATCTCTTTCACACCTACATCAGCAAGAGAAAAATAAATAGCTCGACTAGCACCACCTGCGCCAAGCAATAAAATACGTTTCTCCTGAAGTGGTTCACTACTAATTGACTGCAGCGCTCGGACAAAACCAATTCCATCTGTATTGTAGCCAATCAATTTTCCATCCTTATGAACCACTGTATTTACTGCACCAATTTGTTTTGCTAGCGGGTCAATCTCATCCAAATAATCCATAATAGCAACTTTGTGCGGCGTTGTTACATTAAATCCTGAAATACCTAATGCTTTTAAACCTCTTACTGCTTCCCCTAGCACTTCCTCTTTAACAAGAAATGCATGATAATGGGCATCCATATTCAAGTGTTCAAATGCATCGTTATGCATAACAGGTGATAATGAATGTCCAATTGGATTTCCGATTACACCATATAATTGTTTCATAAATCCCTCTCCATATTAAATTAAAGATTTACGCAATGAAACACTTACTCCTTTTGGTACGTGTGCAACAATTTTTGCTCCCGGTTCGTTCACAGTAACCCATCCTAATCCAGAGAATACAACATCCGTTTTTGGTTCACGAATATTAAATTCGTATTTCACTAGATCTGGCATATTTGCTAATTCTTCTGGTGTTGGCGGGCTTAGTAAATCCCCAGCATGATTTTTATACAATTCATCCGCTTTCTCAAGCTTTGTACGATGGATTGTTAAACGATTCGAGAAGTGACAAGTAAATGCACGACGACCACCACTTACATAATCAAAACGTGCCAATCCACTGAAGAATAATGTTTGTTCTTCATTTAATTGGAACACCATTGGCTTAATTTCTTTTGTTGGTGTAATAAGCTTTAAGCTTTCTTTTCCAACATAATGAGCCATTTGATGGTGGTTAATAATACCTGGCGTATCATATAAAGAAGATTCTTCGTCTAACGGAATATCAATTAAATCAAGTGTTGTTCCTGGGAAATGAGATGTTGTAATTACATTTTCAGTCTCATCACTAAATTCTTTAATCATACGATTAATAAATGTTGATTTTCCTACATTCGTACATCCCACAACGTAAACATCTTTTCCGCCGCGGTAATACTCAATAGCATCTGCCAGCTCAGCAATCCCTTGTCCTTTCGCTGCACTAATTAAAAAGACATCTTCTGGTTTTAATCCTAGTTGCTTTGCACTGTAGCGCATCCAATGCTTTACTTTATCATGTTTTACTGACTTAGGAATTAAATCAGCTTTATTTCCAACAAGTAATACTTTATTATTCCCCACGAAACGATGTAAGCCAGGTAACCAGCTACCATTAAAATCAAAAATATCTACAATTTTAACTACTAACGCATCCGATTTTCCAATTCCATTTAGAATACGTAGGAAGTCATCATCTGTTAATGATACATCTTGAATTTCGTTGTAATGTTTCAAGCGAAAACAGCGTTGACAAATTACTTGTTCTTTCTCTAAAGATGAGGTAGGAGCATATCCCACTTCGTTTTTATCTTCTGTTTGAATTTCTACACCGCAACCAATACATTTAATTGTTTCAGTCAAACTTTATTCCTCCCAGTTAATTAAACCTTTTTTCTTCATATTTCTCATAATTCTTCGTTCAATTTTCCGATTAAAGCGCGTTACTAATCCATCCGTTTGTGCTACCGGTACAACCAAAATCGTATGAAGTCCCACTCGGTTTCCACCTAACACATCCGTTAGTAACTGATCCCCAATTACTACAACTTCATCTGGTTGCAGGTGCATCTCTTGTATCGCACGCTTAAATGCGCGAACAAATGGTTTACGCGCACTATGAATAAATGGAATACCTAATGGATCAGCAAAGTCTTTCACACGTTGCTCATTATTATTTGAAACGACCGTTACTTGAATGCCTTGCTCTTTCATTTTCAAAAACCATTCTTCAAGTTGCGGCGTTGCATTTGGACGATCCCATTCAATTAACGTGTTATCTAAATCAGTAATAACACCTTTAATTCCACGTTTTTTCAAATCTTCTGGTTGAACATGATATACATTTTTCACATATTCATTTGGTAAAAATAACTTCAATTTCTTTCACCTCTTTGAGGAGTTTTCATAAAAATTTTTCGACAACATATTTCGATATATAACCTGTGGATAAAATTGTACACATTTTCCACATTAATTTTTCAGTCAATTTGGAATTTACTAACAATCTATTCACATTTTATCCACCTAGATATGTGGATAACCACCCGTTTGTGACTGTCATATTTTTTTGGTACATTAAATGCAACAACGAATCAATCCTTATATTATTAGGAGGTGACTCACCTTGAAAACAAAACACATGGAACAGTTATCTACTGAGTTACTCACTGAGTCTTATTATAAAGCAAAAGAACTAAAATTAAATCCCGACTTCATTTTACTTATAAAACAAGAAATGATTAGACGCTCATTAGAGGACAAGCTTGTCAAATCGTCTTAATTACATATAAAGTGAAATTTTAATGAGTTAACTTGTAAAAAGAGCCATCCTGTGATGGCTCTCGAATAAACAAGTACTCCCATCTAGGGAATTTCATCATTAAGCATCTTTGTCCATAACTCTTGCTTACAGTTATAAAATCTTTTCTTTACTTATGAGCCAATCGAGTAGCAATTTTTTCACCAAGACGAAGTTCTTGTCCACTCTTCAAATTCTGCACTACTTCTATCATATCTTTTTCAAACAATAACACAACTGTTGAGCCAAATGTAAAGTATGCCATTTCTTCACCTTTTTGAACAGTACTTCTTTCATGTAGCAGCTCAATACTGTTAACAAACATAGCTCCTACTTTTACAAGTGCCATATGTTCACCGTCACTATTTACTTCTGTAACAGAGCGATAATTTTTTGACAATGGCTCTTTCCCGTATTCCATACCAGCTGCATTTACCGGATATGATTTTCTACCAAGTACAAACCTTTCAGTCACAGAACCAGAAAGCGGACTATGAATACGATGATAATGACTTGGGCTTAAATAAATAACCATGTATGTACCACCTGCATATCGCTTTGCACGTTCTTCATTACCTAGCATATCCACGATTGAATAACGCTTACCTTTAATATCAAATGTTTTTGTGTCCTCAATAGGACCGTAATCAGCAAAAACACCATCAACAGGACTAACGATACTCGATGCATCTGTATCAACACTACGCTTTCCTTCTTTTAGCTTACGCGTAAATAATTCATGCAATGTTCTATATTCCTTCAAACCCTTTTCCATCTCATCTTGGTTAATTTGAAAAACTTTCGCATACGATGGAATAATGATAGAGCTCAAACGAGATTGTGCAAATTTACGTAATATATAAGAAGTAAAACGACCATTTGTAAGTTCGATCATAAGTCGATATAATGTACGTCGCAAATTGCGAAACCTCCTAATCAGTCTATAACTTTAGCTTCCCCTTCTTTTCCTTCTATATCATATGTAAAATTGGTTCTTATTCCCACATATCATATAGAACTGTTTCATTATACATGCGGAAAACTAAGTATGGTATTATTCTTAAATTGTTTAGCACCCTCTAATATTACAGATAGAATCCGTCATTTTCAACAGTGAACATGGATTTCTTCTGAACACACCTCTTTTTCTTTCCTTATTTACAAAAAGAAAAGCAGCCCATTTTAAAACATGGCTGCTTGCAATGTACATTATTCTTTCGCTTTTTTCTCTTTCTCAGCTCTTACAAATTCATGGAACATTTTCATTAACGCGCGCTTTTCAATTCTTGATACGTAGCTTCTGGAAATACCAAGTGCCTTTGCAATCTCTCGTTGCGTTTTCTCCTTATCAAGCCCCAGTCCAAAACGCTTCACGATTACTTCTTTCTCTCGTTCGTCTAAAATATCGATATACTCTTTAATCTTTTCCAACTCCATACTAAGCTGGATCATATCAATTACATCTTCAGACTCTGATTTTAATATATCAATAAGCGATATTTCATTCCCCTCTTTATCTTGCCCGATCGGATCATGAAGTGAAACGTCCTTTTTCGTTTTTTTCAGTACACGTAAATGCATCAAAATTTCATTTTCAATACAGCGCGCTGCATACGTCGCAAGTTTTGTGCCTTTTCCTGCCGAATAGCTCTCGATTGCTTTAATGAGCCCAATTGTACCAATTGAAATTAAATCTTCTGCATCTTCCCCTGTATTTTCAAATTTTTTAACGATATGAGCTACAAGCCGTAAATTATGTTCAATTAACAGATTTCTCGCTTGAGCATCACCTTGCTCCATTAACTCTAAGTACTTTCTCTCATCGTCTGATGATAACGGCTGCGGAAACGCATTATTTTTCACATAAGAAACAAAGACAAACACTTCTCGAACCATATATCCAATTGCGGCGAATAGACTCAAACCTTTCACCTCCGCCAAAATAGTGGTCTTTACTAAGTGTATGTGGGCGTGAGGTTGTTTGTGTCTGTACGATATAAATATGGAATCCTTAGCTTTTTGTCGAACGAAATAAGTCTTTCGTACCTTGCATATTTTTTCCAATGTATTACAATATGTTAAGTTCCAAAATTTTGAAAGAGGTGTTTTCATGCGATACGCTACGTCACAAATCAGAAACCTTGCAGTACTCACATTATCATTTTTCTTACTTTCAGCTTGTGGACAACAAACGTCTCCTACAAAAACCGAGGCTACTAAACAGGATACTGCCGCATCAAAAGACAGTACAAAAACGGAAGATAGCCAAAAAACTGAAGACAATGCAAAAACTGAGAACAACGCGAAAACTGAGAACAGCACAACAACTAAAAACAACACAAAAACTGAGAACAACGCAAAAACTGAAAACAACACAAAAACTGAAAACAACACAAAAGCTACAAACAACGCAAAAACTGAAAACAGCGCAAAAACTGAAAACAGCGCAAAAACTGAAAACAACACAAAAACTGAAAACAACACAAAAGCTACAAACAACGCAAAAACTGAAAACAACACAAAAGCTACAAACAACGCAACAACTAAAAACAATAACAACACAAAAACTGAGAACAATACAACAGCTACAACTAACGAAAAAACTGAAGCATCATCTAAAAACACGCAGAAAGATCAACAACCAGCTAAGCAACCAAATAAACAAACTGATACTATTACATTCACAAGTGAAGATGCTATAAAAGTCCTAGAAAAAAGAATGGGAGCTCGCTCAGATGAAATTCGTTATGGCTCCGGCGAAGACAAACTAATTGGCACAATAAATGGTATTAAACTATACGACGTCTTATACGGACGCGAATCTTCTGAGAACTCACGTGCTCTAAATTTTGCAGTAGGATCTGATGGAAACCTATATAATTGGTCAAAAGCTCAAGATGGTATTCTTCAACCACTTAACGGCAATTAATAAATGATTGTAAGAACATAGTAAAAGCCAATCGATACGTATCGATTGGCTTTTACTAATATTCACTCCAAATTTTCTCCCCAGTATGCGCATCAATATAACGAATTTCTCGACTAAAATCGAAGGATTCTTTATGATTTTCATTCGTCGTTTGTTTATACAGTAGTTCGTAATTCGTTTCCTCTAAGTCATTTTCTAAAAACCATTCTAAATTAACTCGCATAGCCCCTCTGTATATCGCTAACGCGTTTTCCTTTTTTACTTTTGGTGTTGTTTCGTATGTAAGTAATTCTTTTATAAATTTGTTAGACTCTCCAGAGTAGTGCATCACTGCACCATTTTCTGCATTGATGTTGATCATAATATATTTCCGCTCTACATGAATGTCATTTACATACATTGAAAAGGAAAACCTCTCTATCCCCTCTTCCTCTTCATAATCATCCCACAGCTGAATATACTTTGTCGCATCTGGTATAGTATGCTCTAAAAATTGAAGTGCTTTGCTTAAACATTGCTCTCTTGATAAGATTGTTCTTCTTTTTTTCTCATCCTGCCACATAAAAAAAGAAAGCAATTGATTTGTTTCTTTATCTAGAGTAATTACAACAAATTCATCATGCTTTAGCATTGGAACATGTTTTTTATAGAACTCATCCATTGAATATGGATCCTTCTCTTCTATTTCGTTTTGTAATTCTTCTTTTAATACAAATTTTATCCGGACTTCATCCTCATCTACTTTTTCATCTAATTTTACAAATTTCTCCTTGTCCCAATCAAATAAATCAAGCACATCCTTTTTCAGACTACTCTTTAGGGGTTTATCAACCAGTACTGTAGAAGGTAATTTATAATGGTCTGGCCCATATAAATCTTTACCTGTACTTGCTTTAATAAACGCATAACTAGGCGCTGGCTCATATACAAGATGATGCCCTTTTATTTCCTCACCATTTTCATATTTACATGAAGAGTATGTTAAATCTACAAATACAAGTCTCATATCTTGTCTAGCTTTCAAGTTTTCTAAAACGACGTTCTCCTCAACAATTTCGCTTGGCCATAACGGTTTTTTCTCGATAGCTTTTTGTCCATTATAATGAAAATTCACAACATTCCCTGAAGAGTGAACTCGCACAATACACCCTGTATTCGGCAATGGATAGCCATTCACTTCTTGCATATAATTTACTTCTTTCCGACCACGCCTGTCGTCCTTAACCGTTACATATGTATAAAATTCATATCCTTCTTTTGTATATTTTTTTAAGAATGCATTTGCAATCTCTCTTGCTTTATTCTCCTCTATCGCTTTCTTACCGCTCGAAAAAGAATTTTCATCATCTATACTAAATTCAATTAAATTACCAGTATGTCTATTCAACGTAATTTGTATCGTTCTCTCCTCATCCTCTTTATGCTCCCACCATAATAGATGATATGGGTCATCCACGCCTTCTTGATCATCTACAACGAGTCTATAATCATCCGAAATTTCAATAATATGTGCCACTTTCTCTTTTCTTTCTTTATCTTTTTGATTCATCATACCTCTCCTTCATTACAATTTAAGGTAATTATAACAAACAAAACCAAAGTACTATAAACAAAAAAGACTAGAGATATCTCTAGTCTTCTACTTCGTTTCACGATGTAACGTTACTCGCTTTAATCGTGGACAATATTTTTTTAGTTCGATGCGCTCTGGATTGTTTCGTTTATTTTTTTTAGAAATGTAATTACGATCACCGCACTCCGTACAAGCTAGTGTAATATTTACACGCATATGTAATTCTCCTTTCTTTCAAAGATTGCAACTAAAACGTAATGATTACGATTTATATATTATATAATCTTATTCTATTTGTCAATTGCAAAACAAAAGGGATCTAAATAGACCCCTTTTATTTAAGTAATCTATGCCTTGTATTAAAATGTTTCGTATGTAACAAACTCACTAATCGGCTTTCGGTATCCTCGTGGACGAGTTTTAGTAGTATCACTTTTTCCTATCGTAATCATTAAAACAGGTACTATATGCTCCGGCATATTTAGTTCACTCTGCACTGCTTTTTCATCGAAACCGATCATTGGACACGTATCATAGCCGTAATATTTAGCTGCGTACATAAAAGTCATCGCACTTAACGAAGCATTTCTAATCGCTTCCTCTTCCATGAAGCGTTCTCCTTTTCCTTCATATAGCCCTTTCGTTTGCTTAATTGTATCTTCATACTCACATTCATCAATCATCTTTAAAACCTTCATACCGAAATAAATATTTTCGACATTTTGGTATGCTCTCTTATCACCACAAACAAGTATTACCGCAGATGCACTCGATACTTTATATTGCCTAAAAGCTAACTCTTTTAATCTTTCTTTTCGCTCTTGATCACGAATTACAACATAATGCGTATGTTGCAAATTGTAACAAGATGGAGAAAGCTTTGTTAGCTCAAATATTTTTTTAAAATCCTCATCTGGGATTTCTACTCCTTGTACAAATTTCATTGCGGAACGTCTAGCAATTGCTAATTCTTCAAAGTTCACTGTACAGCCTCCTTAATAACCGTAAATTCAAATATACATTAATTCATACAAATGAATAATTCAAATGAAAACACTTTAAATTATGGATAATAATGATGCTTCAAAAAAAAAGACAAAAAGCTGAAACAATTAGTTCATACGAAATTCACATGAATCTATTACTATAGGAATTGTACATAGTGAACTTATTAACAATCACGTTTATTTATATAGAATCTTAATCGAAAGGAGTTGAAAGTATGAAAACTAAATATCGTTTTATGATCTCATCATTTGCTGCTTGCGCTTATATGCTTTGGTATTTAGTATAATAACAACCTCACTTGTAAATAGGAAAAGGTGTGTATATAAATGGAATATAATCAATCAACAGTTAACTACTGGAAAGCTTTTGTACTACCATATACATTTGCTTTAGAAGAGTTAAAAACTAAATTTGAAATTATGAACCGGGAAGCTCAATTTTTAGAGGATTACAACCCGTTTGAACATATAAAAACAAGATTAAAACAACCTGAAAGTATTATTAAAAAGCTTGAACGTAAAAATTTATTACCTACAGTTGAAAATGCGCAAACACATTTACAAGATATCATCGGCATTCGTATTACATGTTGCTTCGTAGAAGATATTTATCATTTAAAAGAAGTCATTCAAAAGCGTGAAGATATGGAAATCATAGAGGTAAAAGATTATATTGCTAACCCAAAGGGAAACGGCTATAAAAGTTTACACATGATTATTAAATATCCTTTATCACTGAATTCTGGTACAAAAGATGTATTTGCAGAAATTCAGTTACGTACACTTGCTATGGACTTTTGGGCAAGTTTAGAACATAAACTTTATTATAAATATGAGGGGAAAATACCTGAGTATTTAAAAGATGAACTACATGATGCAGCAATGAAAGCTGAAGATCTTGATAATAAAATGGCAACAATTCGCCAAGATATTGATGATATCGAAGCATGCTCAAATCAAATTATGTTACCACTATAAAAAAAGGTTCTCGCCAATGAGAACCTTTTTATTTCGCTATTTACAGGTAGGAAGACTCCCTGATTAAAGTTTCACTTTATTTCTTCCCTATCGTGCGAACCTCTTCAATTTTCCATCCATCCTCTTCTTTTCCAAGTGCATACTGTACTTTCTTCTGAAGAGTGATCTCTCCCTCTATTTCTTTTTCCTTCGTCTCAACAACAACATACCCTGCTTTACTAGCTTTCATGTCTATATGTTCCAATTCAATTTTCTTATTTCCTTTTTGAAAAGCTGCTTCTTTTTGCGTTTTTAAATCTTCAGCACTAGGCATCTTCTTTGAAAATAACTCCATATGTTCAGCAAGATTTTTTTCATTTGTCGTCCGTACAAACTTCTCCATAACATCTTGAATCGATTTCTCTTCTTCTTTCGTTATTTGTACCTTTTCCTCAGCTTTTGTAGTAGTAGATTTTTGTTCTATATGACTCTCCTTGGATTGACATCCAACTAGTAGTAATACACCTATTAGAAGGGATCCTATCCCTCTGAAAAAACCCCTCATCTTCCCATCTCCTAAAAAGAAAAGTGAGGCATTTTGCCTCACTTCCATTTATAATTAGCGTCTTCCTTTATTCGGATCGCCACCGCCAACAATATCAAAGACGCGTTTGGCAATATTTGTATTCTCTTGAACACCAGAGAACAAGTATTTACCAGGGCCAAATGCATATACGTTTACATCTTCCCCTGTATGTCCACCTGTTGTCCATCCTGTAACCGAACGCTTATTGAAAATATCCTCAATCGCATTATCAATCTTTGTTACATCTTTTGAAGGAGCAATATCATTTACCGCTTTAATTTCTTCAGGTGTTAATTGTAAATCAATATATTTTTTCAATGTTTCTTCTACATTTGCACCTTTTGCAATTTCATTTGCCATGAAGTCTGGTGTGCGCTTTGCAGCTTTAATTGGATCTACTTTAAAGTTATACTCACCATTTGCACCTAAAGATAATCCACCTGTAGCGTGATCTGCTGTCGCAACGACTAACGTATTTTTATCTTTTTTCGCAAACTCAATCGCTGCTTTAAATGCTCTTTCAAAGTCTTCCATTTCACTCATTGCACCAACGATATCATTATCGTGTCCAGCCCAGTCGATTTGGCTTCCTTCAACCATTAAGAAGAAACCATTTTTATTTTTATTCAAACGATCAATCGCTGCATTTGTCATCTCTTCTAATGAAGGTGTTTTATCAGTACGATCAATCATTTTATCTAATCCGCCTGGTGCAAATAAACCTAGAATTTGATCGTTTTTATCATTTAATAATTGATTTCGATCTGTTACATAGCTATAACCAGATTTCTTAAATTCTTCTGTAAGATTGCGATCTTTTCTAACAAAGTTATTTACACCGCCGCCAAGCATAACGTCTACTTTATGCTTCCCTTTAATTTTCTCATCAAAATAATCATTTGCAATTGCGTCCATATTTTTACGACTAATGTCATGCGCACCGAAAGCCGCTGGTGTTGCATGTGTAATTTCAGAAGTAGCAACGAGTCCCGTTGATTTCCCTTTTTCTTTCGCTTGTTCAAGAACAGTTTTTACTTCTGCTTTATCATTATCAACTGCAATTGCTGCATTATATGTTTTAATTCCTGCCGACATAGCTGTTGCTGCAGATGCAGAGTCTGTAATATTTTCATGTTCATCTTCCGGATATGTTTTTTGCGTTCCTACAAGATGCTTATCAAATTCTGTAGATTCCATCTCAAAAGTTTTTGGATTATCTTTCATATAACGGTGAGCCGTCATATATGAAGGTCCCATACCATCCCCAATTAATACGATGACATTTTTAATCTTTGCATTGCTTCCGCTCTCATCTGCATTAACCTCACTAGAACGAGTAAAATTCCATGTTGCTACCGAAGTAACAGCTAACGATGCCACAACTGCAAATGGCCATGCTTTTTTCACAAACTTTTTCACTATATTGTCCCCCTAATTAGGTTATTCATTTCCCACTATCAAATTTAATAGAAGACTATTAAGATAAAATTAGTTATATGTAAATTTTTTGTTAACTTATGTAAATATCAGTTATAATTTGTATAACTTTGTCCCTTCATAGCAACCTTCTTCCCCTTTACAATCAAAATATAAATAAGTTGGATTTCATTTAAAGTAAATCTCTTATTTAACACTTTCAATCTACTTTTATGAAAATTAATAGAAAAGTGGTGAACATTTATGAAAACAATAAAGCTAGATGAAACTTTTATTTTTGATTTACTCGACCTTTGCAAAGCTATTGGATGGTTACAAGATAAAGCATTTATGAAAAAACAATTCGAAATGTATCTTTCGCTCGGCACACTTATCGGTTATATGCATGAAAATAAACTGATTGCAGCTGGAGGAGTATTTCCTTTTAAAGATAGTTTTTCTACTATCGGCATGTTAATCGTCCACCCTAATTTTCAAAGCCGAGGCATCGGGCGGATTTTGCTTAATCACTGCTTAGAATACACTCACCCAAAACA
Source organism: Bacillus sp. GbtcB14 (assembly GCF_019091205.1). Lineage (NCBI taxonomy): Bacteria > Bacillati > Bacillota > Bacilli > Caryophanales > Bacillaceae > Bacillus > Bacillus sp. GbtcB14. Next base: position 328,927 of record NZ_JAGXJT010000001.1, on the reverse strand, counting down.
ACCAATTGCACTTATTGCAACAAAAGCTGGCGAGCCTCTTTATACATCGTGCGGATTTCAAACAGTAACGACGATTCATCGTTTTGAAAAACAAACTACTAAAACACATATTGTACACACGCAACAAGTGAACGAACCAGACCTTGTATCACTTATTTCTCTCGATCAAATTACAACTGGTGCTAATCGTTCTTTACTTTATTCATTACTATTACCAAGAACTAGGTACTCTTTTAAAATCGAGAGAAATAACTGTATAGAAGCTTTTTCTTTATGTATACAAAAAGGTAATATATTATGCGTCAATCCACTTATCGCAAAACAAGAGAAGGATGCTATCCAATTATTCAAGAAGATCTGTGAATGTTGGAATGGCACAGTACGAATTGATGTCCCACATTCACAATTTTCATTTCGTAAATTTCTTCAAACAGAAAATTTCCAAGAAACGCTTCTTTCACCTCTTATGATGAAAAATGGTAGCCAACTTCCTGGAAATCGTAATATGCTATTTGCTATGATAGATACAGCGTTATGTTAGAAAGGGGACACCTCATTGAAGCGATTTAGCTATTTTATAGTAGGTTGTCTTACTCTTACACTATTAGTAGGATGTAGTGCAGCAGAAAAGCCAGTAGAACAAGTAAAACAAGTTAAAAATACAATTACAGCGAAACTAACTACCGAGGAAAAAATGGTAGAAATAGATGGTCAAACCATTTACTTTAAAAAAATTGGTAATGAAAAACCACCTTTACTTATGATTCATGGATTTGGAGGGTCATCAGATGGCTTCCAAAAGATTTATTCAGATTTAGCAAAAAATCATACGATTATTTCTGTTGATGCTTTAGGATTCGGACGCTCATCAAAGCCGATGGATTTTTATTATTCTTTTCCAACTCATGCAAACTTGTATTATAAGTTAATGAAAAAACTCGGCTATGATTCATTCGCAATACTGGGACATTCAATGGGCGGAGAAATTTCTCTTAATTTAACATATTTATACCCTGAAGCAGTTACCCACCTTATCTTAACTGATGCCACAGGCGGTCCTCATACACTAGTTAATAAAACAGGTTCTCCGAAACCACAATTATCGACTGATTTAAATACTGTTTCTTCTGTTAAAGACTATGATGAGAGCCAAGTGAAGTTTAAGCGTGACGATGAAGAACATTACAACAAAATGAAATTATGGCCTAGACGTCTTCAAATCAATGCAAATGAAATCAAACAACCAACTTTAATTATATGGGGAAGAAATGATAGTAGCGTTTCTTGGAAAGAAGGAGAAACGTATCATCAATTCTTAAAAAATAGTACTTTCCATATTATCGAAAAAGGTTATCATGCACCATTTCGTCAAGAGCCACAAGAGTTTGTAGGTTATGTAAAAGACTTCTTTAAGAACAATCCAATAAAAGTTGAAAAATAATATAAACGGGTATCTCATTTTGAGATACCCGTTTTCATATATTAAGCAGCTTGCTTTTGGCGTTTTGGCGTTTTTGATCCTAATACTTTTGGAATAACGAAACCATCCATTCCAAATTTACCAGCGTTCATACCAGAGACTAGAACGAACATTGATAAAATAACCATTTCAGGGTTTACACCAATTGACCCACTAAACATATAGGAAAAGTTCATTACAAGGCCAAAAAAGACCGCTGTTTTTGTTAAACAGCCTACAATTAAACCAATTCCAACTAAAATTTCTCCCCACGTTACAAGTGTATTAAATAGATCAACGTTTGGAATTGCGAAATCTTGTAAAAATGATGCCCACCAAGATTGAACAGCCGGTTGTGCTCCTTTAGATTTTTCAATTGCACCTTGTAAATAACCAGTTGCATCGAATCCTTTTCCTTGTAGTTTACCGATTCCAGCCATTAACCATGTGTAACCAAGATATACTCGAATTACTGCTAACACAAAAGAAACTGCTTTGTTTTCTCTTAAAAATTGAATAACCATATCTTCCTCCTAAAGTTGTAATTAAGTTAGTTACAGATAATATAATAACATTAGTTACTTATTTTTCAAATGTTAATTACGAATAATTTGTGACATGTGTATGAAACATTAAAAACTAACATTTATATAGTAACTTTTTTCACCTGTAAAAACTTGAACATATCATACCATAGGTGATAATCATTTTCATTGAAGAAAATGTAAAAAAAATGTGAGTTAAATGTGAAACGCCTTTATTCGAATATAGAATAAAGGCATTTTTTATTATTTATAGAATTGAAATGTATGTGTCTCCTCATCAATTAATTTCGCCTCTTGAAAAACATCCTCTAACGTTTTTGCATGGTTAATAAGCCCATAAAATAAGCGTATTGTAAACATAAGTGCTGCATTCCCATCTACATAATCTATCGATCCAATATACGATTTCGCCCCACTACGTAAAAAAGATTCTGCTAGTTTTCGCTCCCCTAACGTACACCCACTATTTACAATATGTGTATTATGCAATTTTGCATATTTATAAATCTCTGCTGCACCAAAGTATCCCCTCGGTTCATCTTGTTCATATATATCTTCACCTAACTCTTCCATCACAAATTTTCCTTCCTCACCATGAAAGCAAAAGACCACATAATCAATATCATTATATAAACTCTTTCCAGAAAGAATATCGATGAACTCTTTCGGTCTACCAATCCAGTATGTTATAACTTTTGCTCCAAAATATTCAAGCGATGCTCGGATTGATTGCGCCTCTAAATCCGAATTAAAACCAACTACTAATGCAACATTCAACATACACCCTCCATCCTATAATCAACCCTTATCAATCAGACTTTTAAGGGATACATCCATTTCATATATACCCGTTTCTTTCAAAAAATCAGATCTAGTTAAAACGACTTTCTGTAAATATTGCCGATACGCTGTAATTGTCCCGTCGTGAGATACAATACAAATTCTTTCCGCACCCAGCTCATAACACCAAAGGAGGAATTCATCTACTATTTGCTGAAAACGATTCTCTAAAATAGTATTTATACCTTCTGTCCATAGCCGCTTATTTGTGCTTTTCGCTATCGAAAAATGTGGAAATACATTTGTTATCATTTCCTGACCTACTATATGATCACATGGTAATGTTTTCGCTCCTTCTCGATAAGGAAAAATACGTGGGGATACATATGGATGGACAATTTTTTGACAAGCTACTTTCGTACTCCATATAGTCGCCGTTTGTAAAGTTCTAAGTGTAGGGCTAGCAATTAATATATCCGTTTCCTGCAATGGTACATCGAATTGAATTAATTTAGCCTGATTCCTTCCCTCATTCGTTAATGGCGGATGCAACACTTGTAAACTTGACGGCAAATCCTTTGTATGTTCTCCTTCACCGTGCCGAATAAAGACTAGTTTCATACCCACCCTCCTCTCGCTATGAAATCCTTCAACATAATTTCTTCCCTATCTCATCCATTATTCCTGCTATATGAAAAATCGATATGTAAAAAATATTTGACATAACAATTTGGAAAACATTACAATTATATATGTAAAATACTTTTTACAAGAGAGAGGGGAATCACAAATATGAAATGGATTATCGCCTTTATCGGAATGATCATATGGGGATACATAAATGGATTTTTTAATAGTGATAAAACTGCTAATCCTTGGATTACAGATGATGAACGTGAAACAAAAATTAAACAAAAAGCAATTATTGCAAGCTGGTCTGGTGTTTTCATGTTTTGTATCATTAACCTCTTAAACAAATGGTTAGGTTTAGGAACGAGCAATACATCACCTTACTTACCAGATCCCGTCGCAACTATTTTAAAAGAAAATGTTGAGTTACAAGTTTTACTTATGCTATTTATTACGTATGGCATATTTTACGTATACTATCGAAGAAAATTAGGCGCTTAACTTTTATCTCATGATTATCCTCCTAAATGGTTATAGTAATTAGGACGAAATGAAAGGAGCGATATAAAAATGAGTAACTCAAATGACTTTTTAGATACACTACATGAAAAACAAGCAAAAGATGAACAAAATAGAAAACGTCAAGGGAACGGAAACCCAGCGAAAAAAAAGCCAAATAAAACACATAAATAACAATAAAAAAACCTACCTAAAATTATCTTTTAGGCAGGTTTTTTATTCTTCTTTCACCGAGATGACATTTTCCCAATTCCACCTCTCGTAATACCACTCTGGTACATCTATATTTTCAATCCACTTCTTCTCCTGTTTCCCATCACTATGTGCAATCCATACATTAGCTTTCTTACGGTCTGAACGTACCCATATTAATTGATTGCTCTTCTTCATAAAGATCGGATGATAATCACCTTGCTTATGAGGTGGATTTGTAATTTGATGTTGTTTATCGCTTGTACGATCGATCTCATTTAAAGATGGCAGTGGCCTTTTTTCTGGTGGCGTTTCTATCCCTGCCTCTTTTGCTCGTGAAACGATAATGACATTATCGTTCTTCCATGCAAAATCCCAATCGACATATCCTTTCGGCGTAAATGTGTTCTGCTGAAGTGCTGGTAGTTCTTTTACTTTTAAATGTTTATTCTCTAACGCAACTCTCCCGCTACCTTCAATATAGGCTAATATATCTTTTGATGGCGCCCATTGAAACCATTGTGTGTCTAATAACATTTGATCTACTTTTTCAAATCGACTGCCATCTGCCCGAACTAAGCAAAGCGTATTGCTATCAGCTGACCATGAAGCTGTCGGTACTGCTAAAAATGAAATCCACTTTTGATTTGGTGACCACTTAAAGCCACTTGCAACTAATGCTAGGAAATCATCATGTTCATTTGGTAATGCATACAAATGTTTCATTTTATGAGGATTCATATGTGCATCTTTTTGCACTTCATATAGCTGAGCCCCTGTCCATCCTGTTGGAAGTAAGTGTGCTTCAGATGATACAAGAAACTTCTTTCCATCAGGGGACCATGCATAATCACCTACACCAGCCGATACATTTTCATAATCTGCATTCTTTTTTTCTACATCAAATGTATTTAATGCGCCTGTAAAGATAAAGGCAATTATATTATCTGTTGGTGACCATTGATAATTTGATGCCTCTGAGTGAAACGGCATAACTTTCTTTCCATCTTTCAGCCGATACAGTTCAAAGTGATTTTGTTTCTTTCCTTTGGCATAAGCAATCCATTCTCCATCATGAGACCATTTCGGCCCTGTTATGTACTCACCTTTTGTTATTTGCTTTTCTTTTCCATCAATTTTAATCCAAAGGTCATGATGACGAATAAAAGCAACTCTCGCTTCATTATTTTCTGCACTAATAATAGTGATTGAACATAAAAACATGAATAACATTGCGCTACCACTTACTATGAACCTTTTCATAACACCCCTCCATTTCCCTCATAGCATTCCTCACTTCCCACCTACAATATGTGAAAAATTCCTATTCGACATAATCCCAAAAAATTTCCCAAGAAATTTTTAATTCAAAGAGGATTGGTATGAATTATGTCGAAAGTATAGTTTATCCAACATTCGATTTTATATTTCATAACAAAAATGTAAGATATTTTTTCGGAATATTGGTACTTTTTATTAGGGGGAGTTTCAATGAAAAAAACTGCATCTACACTATTAAGTATGGCGCTCGTCTTTTCAAATTTTGGAGCTTTAAGCGCACATGCTGAATCGCTGCAAAAGGAGAAGCAATTTAGTCCACAACTAAAAACAACGATTGAACAGTGGGGAGAAAATAAAATTGCTCAACATGTTGAAACAAAAACAACAAAAGAAATATCTGTAATTGTAGAATTACAACATGCTCCTCTTGCTGCGCAAAGTAACATTCAGCATGCTCCAGATTTACAAAATAGTAATGCACAGTCTTATCATGCCCAGCTAAAAAAGGCACAAGAAGATACGACTAAGAAAATAAAAGAAAAAGCACCTGGTGCAAAAATTAAAGAAGTTTATAATACGTTATTTTCTGGTTTCTCAATTTCAGTTCCTGGAGATCAAATTACCGCTCTTGCTTCTTTACCTGAAGTAAAAGCAATCTATCCGAACTTAACATATAAATTGCATGAAACATCAAAAAGTACTACTAACGAAGAAGTACCAAATATCGGCGGACCGACAATTGGTGCACCTGAAGCATGGAATTTAAAAGACCCATCTGGCAAACCGCTTGATGGAAAAGGTATGAAAGTAGCGATTATCGACTCTGGTGTAGACTATACACACCCTGACTTAAAGGCAAATTATATAGGTGGATATGACACTGTCGATGAAGATAACGATCCAATGGATGGTAACGTACATGGTACTCATGTAGCTGGAATTATTGCTGGTAACGGAAAAATAAAGGGGATTGCTCCGAACGCTTCTATACTCGCTTACCGTGTCATGAATGATGGTGGCACTGGCACGACCGATGATATTATTCAAGGTATTGAGCGCGCTATCCAAGATAGTGCAGATGTTTTAAATCTATCTCTCGGTCAAGATTTGAATGTCCCTGACCAACCTGTAACAATGACGTTAGAACGCGCAGCAAAACTTGGTGTTACTGCAGTCGTTTCAAATGGAAATGATGGACCAAAGCCTTGGTCTGTCGATGCTCCTGGTAACGCAAGTAGTGTCATCTCTGTTGGCGCATCTACTGTTTCTATTCCATTCCCAACATTCCAAGTAGCTGGTTCTAATAAATCTTACCAAGGATTACCGTTATCAAAAGCAGATTTCCAAGTAGGAAACGATGCTCAGCTTGTCTATGTTGGCTACGGTAATTCAAGCGATTACGCTAAACAAGATGTGAAAGGGAAGTTCGCCCTTGTTTTACAAGGCACTTCAAGCACGTTAGTAAAGGCAGAACAAGCGAAACAAGCTGGAGCTATCGGGGTGCTACTAATTTCTAATGAAAAAGAAATTGATCTTATGCCTGAATATTTCGAACGTGCAGATATAACTCTTCCAGTTATGCAACTATCAAATACAAATGGCGAAGAATTGAAAAATTTAATTACAAAAAGAAAGAAAAATATAAAGATTGGACAACCGAACAAAACCGAACTGATTGGTAACTTCAGCTCAAGAGGACCATCACAAGGAAGTTGGCTCATAAAACCTGATGTTGTTGCACCTGGAGTAAACATTACAAGCACTGTACCAAGGGGTGGCTATGAATCTCACAACGGAACAAGTATGGCTGCGCCACAAGTAGCAGGAGCCGTTGCCTTACTACGTCAAATGCATCCTGATTGGACGACAGAACAATTGAAATCTGCTCTTGCCAACACTGCAAAAACATTAAAGGATGTCAATGAAAATACATATCCTGTTATGGCACAAGGATCAGGTTTAATTAACATTCCGAAAGCAGCTCAAACGGATGCGTTAGTGAAACCGAACAACGTAAGCTTTGGTCTTATTAAACCGAATAGCGGCAAAGTGAAACTAACACAAAATATTACGTTACAAAATCTTTCTAACAAAAAGAAAAACTTTTCAACTCGTATTGAATTACTAGATACAAAAACAAAAATCCAAACTTCTTTCCCTTCTTCTATTAGTATGAAACCGAATAGTAATATTGAAAAACCTTTTACTATTACTGTAGATAGTTCCTTACCGCAAGGCGTATATACAGGGAATCTGTATGTAAAAGAGCAAGGGAAAACTGAAGAAATGCGTATTCCATTTACATTTAGCATTGATCCGAAAGAATACAAGCGTATTGATGGCCTTGAAATCGTTAATTCTACTTTCAGTCCAAATAATGACAAAATACTAGATGACAATCTAATCAATTACTATTTAGTTACACCAGCTGAAGATATAGCGTTTCATGCTAATTTAATTACGAAAGACCGTGTGACATATCAAGGCATGGTATATCAAGGCAAAAACGAAACACCTGGTTATAAATCTTTCAAATGGAATGGTACAAGAAAGGACGGATCTCCGTTGCCTGATGGCTTATACCAAATCGAAGCTGTTGCTTCTAACTCTGGTGGAGAAACAAAACAAACAGGAGCTGTATTTATTGATCGAACAGCACCTAAGTTAACACACGAAATTGATCAAGAAAATCTCATAATTAGAGGGAAAGTTGACGATATTCTACTAGATTGGATGACAGAATCTGGTTGGGTAGCACCTGGAATTCCAGTGAGACTACAATATGAAATCAATGGAAATGGTGTATGGGAACAGGCATTCCTGAATCCTTGGGAGAAAAGCTATGACATTTATTTCGATCGTGCTCAATTACAAGAAGGTAAAAATACAATTCATCTTGTAGCAACTGATGCAGCTGGAAATACATCTAATTTAAACATTGATCTAGATGTAAAATAAAAAATTCTAGTTGACAATTTTTTTAATATAGTTTTATAATACAAAACATAGTTTAGTTGAACGAATTATATATCGGCTTTGAAGGAATACTAGTAGCGACTTATATCCCTGTCTCAGAGAACTGATGGTTGGTGCGAATCAGTACATATACAAGCGTGAATTACAATTCTGGAGCTTCTTTCCCGTAATGCTGTTTATGCATGAAGAGAAAGACGGATCTTTCCGTTATCGTAAAGTGAGTGGTAAACAATTACTTGTTTACAAATAGGGTGGTACCGCGATTTTTATCGTCCCTATCGGATTTTCCGATAGGGACTTTTTTGCGTCTGTCCTTTTACATAATTTCATATATACGCGTTGAAAGAATCGCAGTAGTATCTTATATCCCTGTTACAGAGAGCTAATGGTCGGTGGAAATTGGCACATATATAAGTACGAATTACAATTCTGGAGCTTCTTTTTCATAGTGCTTTTACGCATGAAGGAAAAGACGGAGTTTTTCCGTTATCATTAATTGAGATGTAAGTATATTTTCACTTACAAATAGGGTGGTACCGCGATTCTTTCGCCCCTATCGGATTTTCCGATAGGGGCTTTTTCTATTTTTCAAAGAAACAAATGTTAAATAATTCCGAATCTTATGATAAAATTTTATAAGCGCTTACAAATTGAAAGGGGGTGGTACAAGCTATACGAAACCGATACTTAATTTTATTGAAAAAAAGGAGGATGTCTAAATGACAAAGAAAACAGAAATCCCATCGCATTTAAAACCATTCGTATCCACACAACATTATGAGCAATACACACCGGTGAATCACGCTGTGTGGCGTTACATTATGAGACAAAATCATAGCTTCTTAAAAGACGTTGCCCATCCAGCCTATGTGAATGGACTACAATCATCTGGTATTAATATAGATGCAATTCCAAAGGTAGAAGAAATGAATGAATGCTTAGCACCAAGCGGCTGGGGAGCTGTAACAATTGATGGCCTTATTCCTGGCGTCGCATTTTTCGATTTTCAGGGGCACGGATTACTACCAATTGCAACAGATATTCGTAAAGTAGAAAATATCGAGTACACACCAGCTCCAGATATTGTACACGAAGCGGCAGGACACGCACCGATTTTACTTGATTCTACATATGCAAAATATGTAAAACGTTTTGGACAAATTGGTGCAAAAGCTTTCTCAACAAAAGAAGAACATGATGCATTTGAAGCTGTTCGTACATTAACGATTGTCAAAGAAAGCCCTACTTCTACTCCTGCTGAAGTTAAAGCTGCTGAAAATAATGTAATTGAAAAACAAAACTTAGTTTCTGGTTTATCAGAAGCTGAACAAATTTCACGTCTTTTCTGGTGGACAGTGGAATATGGATTAATTGGAAATATTGACGATCCAAAAATCTACGGTGCTGGCCTTCTTTCCTCTGTCGGCGAAAGCAAACATTGCTTAACAGATGCTGTAGAAAAAGTTCCTTTCTCAATTGAAGCTTGCACAGGGACAACTTATGATGTGACAAAAATGCAACCACAGCTATTTGTTTGTCAATCATTTGAAGAGTTAACTGAGGCGCTTGAGACGTTCTCTGAAACGATGGCATTCAAAACAGGTGGCACAGAAGGATTAGAAAAAGCAATTCACTCCGAAAATCATGCCACAACTGAGTTAAGTAGCGGATTACAAATTACAGGTACATTTACAGAAACAATTAAAAATGATGCCGACGAAGTCATTTACATGCGAACAAGTTCGCCAACAGCATTAGCAATTCATAATAAGCAGTTGGCAAATCATTCTACCTCTGTACACAGTGATGGATTCGGGACACCGGTCGGATTACTAAATGGTAATATCGCACTAGAAGATTGTACAGAAGAAAAGTTACATTCATTAGGCATTACAATTGGAAGCGGTGCAGATTTTACTTTTGCAAGTGACATTCATGTAAAAGGAACAGTAACTGATATTGTAAAGAATGATAATAAAATTGCCCTTATCTCGTTTATAGATTGTACAGTTACTTATAAAGATCGTTTACTATTTGATGCTTCATGGGGCACATTTGATATGGCTGTTGGTTCAACAATTACTTCCGTATTCCCAGGTGCCGCAGATGCCGCAGCATTTTTCCCAATGGATGAAGAAGTACAAGAAATTCCTGATCCACTTGTATTAAATGAACTTGAACGTATGTATCAAACAGTTCGAGATATTCGAAATGAAGGTATTTTACACGACGTGCATATCGATCAATTAGTAGCAATTCAAAAAGTATTAAATACATTTTATGCGAAAGAATGGCTGCTTCGCCTTGAAATATTAGAATTACTTTTAGAGCATAACAAAGGACACGAAACATCAGCAGTACTATTACAACAACTTAATACTTTCACAACTGACGAAGCTGTAACACGCCTTATTAACAATGGTCTTACGTTACTTCCAGTAAAGGGTGTGAGAAATGATGCTACGATTAACTGAAGAAGAAGTTCAAGGAGAATTATTGAAGGTAGATAAATGGATGGTAAAAGATGAAAAATGGATTGAACGAAAATATATGTTTTCCGACTACTTAAAAGGAGTCGAATTTGTCTCTGAAGCCGCCAAACTATCAGAAGAACATAATCACCATCCATTTATCCTTATCCAGTATAAAGCAGTCATTATTACTTTGTCATCTTGGAATGCAAAAGGTTTAACGAAACTAGATTTTGAACTGGCAAAGCAGTTTGATGAACTATTTTTACAAAACGAAAAAGCAATTATAAGAAAGTAAAAAAAAGAGAAGCCTTTTTTAGGCTTCTCCTTTAATTTTGAAATGGATACAATGTCCAAATGGATCCTGGGCTTGTAATATTCCATCTTTGTACGTAGCAATTTTGCCAATATTTTTTAAGCTTTCACATACTTGCTCTTTTTGTTTTTCATCTGCTAGTACAATTGTGAAATATTTCAACCCAACGGAATTTGGCATTTGCGGTAGTATTCCTTCGCCTTGCCACGTATTTAAACCAATATGGTGATGATAGCCACCTGCCGATACGAACAACGCGCCATTACGAGCTGGGATTGTTACTTCAAAACCAAGACCATCCACATAGAAACGTTTCGCTTCTTCTAAATCAGCTACATGGAAATGAACATGCCCCATCACAGTACCAGCTGGAAATCCACTCCATGTGCTTCCTTGCTGCAATAATTCTTCACCAGCTAACGGGTTACTAACAAATGGTAGCTCTCCATTCTCATCACGCCAAACTTCTTTTTGGCGATCATGATAAATTTCAATCCCGTTTCCATCTGGATCAGCTAAATAAAGAGCTTCACTAAAGTAATGGTCAGCTCCGCCATGCAGTGGATATACCATTTCTACAAGATGACGAAGAACGTTCGCTAAATCCTGTCTGTTTGGTAATAAAATTGCATAATGATATAGCCCTGTTCTCCCTCTTTGCTTTGGTAAAGCTTCTTTCTTTTCTTCAATGATAAGGAGTGGTTCTTCATTTTCATTCCCAAATGTAACGACTGTTTCCTCTTCTTTTAGCACTTTCATGCTTAATACTTCTGTATAAAACTCTAGTGATTTCTTTATATTTGATACGTATAAATGAACAACACCAAGTGTTGTTTCGGGATGAAGTTGAAAGCTCATCTTGTTATACCCCCATTTAAATTAGTTCTTCTTTGACATTTTCTCTTTTAAGAAATTATCTACAAAACCATCAGCTTTCGCAACAAATAAGTACGCACCCATTGCTAACAATGCAAGTTCTAATTCGAAGCCAGGATTTTTTCCATCTCCTAATAAACCAGCTGACCATTTTACTTTCACAATTGCTCCAACCATAACAAGTGCAAATAATAATCCAATATATCTTACACCTAAACCTAGAATTAACAATAGACCCCCAACTAATTCCACTGTTGCTACACCGTATGCAAGTCCTCCTGGTAAACCAATACTTGTAAACCACCCTGCAATATTGTCAATTCCCGATTGGAATTTTGTTAAACCGTGCATAAAGAACGTTACCCCTAACACGATACGAATAATTAAGTTACCAATATGTTGATTCATTTCTTTCTCTCCTTTACAGTTTTCTTATACAAAACTTTTATTCACATTACAAAACATACACTACTTTTTTTTATTCGTCAATTCATTTTCACTGGGAAAAAATATATTTTTTTTGCTATGATACAAATAGTTGTTTACAAAAAAGGAGCTTGATTTTATGAATATTGGTTCTGCAATACGTGAAATTCGTCAACGTAGAGGCATAACAATCGCACAAATTTGTGAAGGAACAGGTCTTTCTAAAGGATTTATGAGTCAGGTTGAAAATAATAAAACTTCACCATCTATCTCAACTTTAGAAACGATCTCCAATTTTTTAAACGTTCCTCTTCCCTATTTATTATTAGAACAAAAAGATCGGTTGAAAGTTGTCAAAAAAGTAGAGCGTAAATACAGTGTATACGGAAAAGATGAGCAAAGAATTGAACATGTTGCAGAGCAAGGTGGCCTTCGCCTAAATCTCGTAGAAATTCCTGCTGGGTTTCCGAAGGAAAACTCACCAAATGCCCATGAAGGGGAAGAATGTCACCTTGTATTACGTGGAAAACTAGAAGTTCAACATGGAGAAGATATTGCAATTGTAGAAGAAGGGGATTCTTTCTCTTGGAATGCATGTGTTCCTCATATCGTTCGTAATATAGGAGAAGAAACGGCATTATTACTCATCTCTAGTCATGCAGAAAATCGAAAACGTGTTTATTAAATAAAAAAGAAGCCTCTAAATCAGGCTTCTTTTTTATCCCCTTATAACTCCATAGCTTGTCCCAACTAGTACAGTCTTTTCATGTTGATTGCGATAAACTGACTCGATTGAAACCTTTTTGTATCCTTCCATCTGTTCAATATTTGTTAAAGTTAATTCACAAGTGATCGTATCTCCTGTAAAAACTGGTCTAATAAACTCACTTACTAATTCTCTTGCTATGTAATGTAATTCTTCGCCTACTTTCGTTCCAATACTAGCAGTCAATAAACCATGAACCATTAAACGCCCATTTTCATCATATTCCATATGATGCCTACCTTTATCTCCTGTAATATTTGCAAATTCAAAAACCTCTTCCTCAGTAAATCTTCTTTCGTATTTAAATACATCCCCAACTTTTATACTCATTTTGATCCCCCTGTAAACAAACAGAATTTTCTTTCATTTTATCATAAAATGAGTCTCAATTCATTTTCTATTACAAAAAGAATTAGAAATACTTATAACTGTACTATTTCTTTGCTTTTCGCTCATTTACCGATGACCATCTCTTTTCGCAACTTGATATCCATAGTACGCACATGTTCCATTTCTTGATAACTCTCTCACCTCAAAACCACAACTTCTATAAAAATCAAAATTGTTCGCAGATGTATGTGCAAACCAGTCACCGTGTGGCAGCTTTTGTAAGCAAAGAGCAACAAGCTTCTTACCTAATCCCTTTCCTCTATATTCACACTTCACAACTAAATTTACTATGTTCGCGACCATGATTCCATCAGAAATAACTCTAACCATCGCAATCATCTCTTCTTCATCCCAAATTGTAAATGCCCATGTTGAATTTTCAAATGCTATCGTGAATTTTTCAATTTGCCAAGAAGGGATATTATCATTGCTCCAACCAGCATCTTCAAACAAAGCTTTAATTGCGTATGCTGGTACACCATTCGTTCCCTCGCGAATAATGAGTCCATTATGATACATGTACATGTAATCCCCCCTTTATTTTTATATACCATTCTTCAAAAGATGCAATTTACCCTTTTTCATCCAACGCGTTTAATGGAATAAACGAGAACATCCATCCCATGAAATGAAGTTGTTTTCTCATAACTAAGCCCTGTTTTTCTAGCAACAAAGATTGAGGCAGGGTGGTCTGGATTAATAAGAGAAATTAATTTATTCATTCGTAACGCTTGGAAGCCATAGTCTCGAAATGCTGCCGCTGCTTCTTTCGCATACCCTTTTCCCCAATACTGAGGTAATAACCAATACCCAATTTCAATTTCCTCTTTTCCATCTACCTGCTGCTTTACTAATCCTGCATGACCAATTCGTATTCCCGTTTCCTTTTCAATCAATACAAATAAACCAAGACCGTTTTTATAGCTAGGAATCACCCACTCCTCTAAACTTTTTTTACACTGCATATATGTTTTTAATGTTCCATTTCCAATATAGCGCATTACCTTCTCATTTCCCCATAGTGAAGCGTAGAACTGTAAATCATCCATTGTATATTTACGAATTTGCAAACGATCTGTATGAAACATTTCTGCACCCCTCCCCACGAATTTGTTATTTATTTCACGATCATGTTTTGTATGTATATGAATTGTTACTATTTATTATAAAGTGAAACTTTAATCAGTGGGGGGTTTTGTTCATCCCCACTGATTATTAGCCCTCACCAATCGGACATTTACGGACAGTGGACCTCCAGCCTAACTTCTTTGCTCTAGCTGAATTTTGAGGCGGGAGTCTTACTGCCCCTTAATGTGGGATAAATGAATCAGCAACAAAACACGGAATATTCAATCTTACTAAATATAAAAAAGGCAGTAGACAAATATTGTCTACTGCATCCATATCATAACTAGCATAAAGAAAACTACAATTGAGGGGGGTGTAGGATTTTCAAATATACTAGATACTTATCCCGTTCTAACGGGCGGTAAACTTTTCACTTCCAATTATATGAAAGTGAAAAGTTTACCGCACATAAGAACCTTTGCGGTCATTAAGAGAGCACCGTTAAATACTCAAATACACGCTGTGCTTTTTCTCCACCCATTCGTGCATGTTGAAGAAGGGAAATACCATGTGGACCAGGTGCATGCAATGCTTCTGGTTGTGCTACTAAAATAGCTTGTACAACTTCTAATTCTCCAAGCATAGCGGCCGCAAAAATATCTATTCGAGCACCCTTTTCTAGTAAATAGAGAGCAATATCTTTACGACCTACATGTGCCGCTGCTCCTAACGCACTTTCCCAATCTGACCCGCCCCAATTGTAAGAGGCATGAAGTAAGCTTGGAGATTCAGCCAACAGCTCCTGTACTTTTTCTAGATCCCCGTGAGCTGCCATAACAAATTCTCTTACTAACTCAGTGGTAATACATTCTTCTGTTCGCATCTTGCTCCTCCTTTTTTAGAAATTCGTTTTGGTGTAAAAAATGGCTTGTCGCTACCTTGAAAAATATCTACCTCTATGCCGAATACACGTTGGAACATTTCATGACATAACACTTTTTCTGGTATACCGTCATACTGAAGCTTCCCTCGCTTTAATACGAGTAAACGGTCACTATATTGAACCGCTTGGTTAATGTCATGTAAAACCATTATAATTGTCATTCCAAACTCCTCGTTTAACCGTTTCACAAGTTCCATTACTTCCAACTGATGAACGATATCTAAAAAGGTTGTTGGCTCATCCAATAATAAGACATTTGTACGTTGTGCTAGCGTCATTGCAATCCAGGCACGTTGTCTTTCTCCTCCTGATAAAGATTGTAAAAGGCGATATTCATACCCTTCAAGATTTGTAACAGACAATGCCCAATCAACAATTTCTTCATCTTCTTTATTTAAGCGATTGCTCCATGATTTATGAGGACCTCTTCCAAATTCAATTAATTCTTTCACTGTTAAATCTAATTGATGATCATGCATTTGTGGTAACATCGCTAATTGCTTCGCTACATCGGCACTTTTCATTGTATGAATACTTTTTCCATCTAAAATAATATCCCCTTTGCTTTGTTTAAGTAGTCTTGCCATTAAACGAAGCAAAGTAGATTTGCCCGATCCATTCGGTCCAATTAAACTAACGACCTCTCCAGCTTTAATATGTACATTCATATTTTGCATTTGAAATCTTTCAGAATGTGCGTAAAACACTTTGTTAACGGAAATCACGTTGTTTTCCTCCTCTATGAATTAAATATAAGAAGAACGGACCACCTAAGAAGGATAATAAAATACCAACAGGCAATTCTATTGGGTCGAACCAACTTCGAGCTATCGCATCCGCGAAAACAAGTAATATCCCTCCGCCAAGGCATGATAATGGCAGCAAATATTTATAGTCATTTCCAACTAATAAACGTAGCATATGTGGTACGACAAGACCGACAAATCCAATAAGACCAGAAACACTAACTGCAATTCCAGCTAATAATGTACTTACTACTATTAAATAAAACCGGCTTCTCTCCACGTTATAACCTAATAATTTCGCCATTTCATCTCCAAGCATTAATACTCGAATATGCTTAATACCAAAGAAGGCTAATATAATAGCAAATATTGCATAATAAATAATCATGTTTAAATGTGCCCAACTTACACCACCAATGCCACCTGCTAACCACGGTAACACGGATTGTACTTTGTCACTATGTAATAACATTAACGCTGACGTCGCTGCACCAATTAACGCATTGATCGACACACCTACTAAGACAATCCTTGAAGGTGGTGCCCCTTTTTGCCATGATAAAGCATAAATGACCATCGCCGTTATGAAAGCTCCTAAAAATGCCCCGAGCGGTAAAAATGCCATATGCTGAGGGAATAAAATCATAATTACAATTGCTACAAGGCCTGCTCCAGATGAAACCCCGATAATACCAGGGTCTGCAAGAGGATTTCTCATAACCCCTTGCAGCAGGGCACCAGATGCAGCTAAACATGTCCCTACTATAAATCCAACGAGCACTCTCGGTATACGAAGATCCCATACAATTCGATGAACCGTCGAACCTTCATCTTGTATGCCTGTTAGAATATCTCGTAAAGAAAAGGATAGGCTTCCTGCGAAAAGGCCGTAAAAAAGACCTAGAATCGTTAATACAACTAAAGTAACTGCTATTATCCATCTTTTTTTCGCAAAAGGATGTTCCTTTTCCCTTACTACTTCGCTACTTTCCATACTTATCATTTCCTTACATCTTGTATACTTTTATACATAAAGTCCATTGCTTCTGTAACTTTTGTTCCAGGATTTGACCCAAATAAGTCTGGTGGCAAAATAACTACACGGTTTTGTTTTACTGCATCTAAATTTTTCCACGCTTCATTTTTCAGCATTTCGCCTTCAAATGCTTTTTTAACGCTATTTGGATCCCCATGTGTAATTAAATAAATCACATCTGGATTTGCCTCAATAATGCGTTCTACACTTAGCTGCGCATATTGCGGATATTCCTTCATTTCTGGAAAGTCAGCCGCAATATTTTTCCCGCCCGTTTTCACTAAAATGTCACCTGATAGAGATGTTGGTAGTGCTGCTAAATAAGTACCTGGTGCTCCGTACACTAACAGTGCTTTCACATCACTCTTTTTCTCATATGTCTTCATTTGATCATTAATCTTTTGATTAAGTTCTTTTGCTTTATCTTCTTTCTTCATTATTGTTCCATATAGTTCAATATTCTTTTGAATATCTTGTACAGAATTCGCAGAAGAAATCATTACTTTCGTTCCTTGTCCTTCAACCGTTGGAACATTCTTTTGGAACCCATTGTTAGCAATAAGTACATCCGGTTTCAAACTAGCAATTTGCTCAAAATTCGGTTGATGTGCATTCCCGATTACTTGTACTTTCTTTAAATCCTCTGGAAGAGTTATTTTTGCATCCGGACGACCTACTATTTTTCCGCCTAAAGCATGAATAATATTCATGTCCCCCATACTTAATGTTGCAAAACTCTCTGGCACTTTATCGAACGTTACCTTTCTTCCTGACAGGTCGGTAACTTCGATTTTCTCTTTTCCTTTTTCTGTTTTTGTTGCAGATGCTTTTTCGTCTCCCTTTGCATTGCAACCTATTAACAAGAAAAAAATAGATAAAATCGCTGTGAATAGCGTAATAGATTTTTTCATTCTTCCACCTCTAACTGATAATGATAATCACTAACTACTATTCTACTTTAATTGATAAGGATTATCATTGTCAATATAAACCGCATACACTTTATAGAAAAACAAAAAGCGTTACAAAAAAGATTCCTTCTTTTTGTAACGCTCTATTTATCAATATTATTCACATTCGTTTCCCTCTAACTGTTCTCGCATCACTTTCACACGCTGAAAGAAAAAGAATGATAAACTTAAAAATACAACGGTGCTCCCCATCATAACAAAAGATTGTATTGTTTCTTTTGCTCCATTCGGAATCCATAAGCCAACCATTAACAATGTACTTACAGCGAGAAGAATTTGTCCGAACCGAGTATAATCTTCTATTTTTCCCTGTAATTCTTTCATTATATTCTCACTCCTCTATTTCACTGTATCATATTCTATTAAACTTAAAGACCAGTAAATACAGCCATTCTGGGAGATGTTTTCCAAATAAAAAAGAGCCGCTTTATTGCGACTCTTTCATAACCATTACTCTCCTTTATATGCTTCCATATAAATTTCTTTCAACTCTGAAATGAGAGGTAATTTTGGGTTAGCTGTTGTACATTGATCTTCAAAAGCTCTTTCTGCTAATAATCCAACAACCTCTTCAAATTGGTCGTTAGCAACTCCTTGTCCTGCAATACTCATATTTATATTTAAGCTTTTTCCAAGCTCAATAATTGCTTGGACGAGTGATTCCACACCTTCTGCTGTCGAGCCTGCTGGAAGCCCGAGCATTCTCGCAATATGTGCATAACGTTCATCAGCCACAAAGTGCTCATATTTTGGGAACAATGCGTGTTTTCTTGGCTTAATAGCATTATAGCGAACTACGTGCGGCATAAGAATTGCATTCGCACGCCCATGCGGAATATGAAATTCCGGTCCAATTTTATGCGCTAAGCTGTGATTAATACCTAAGAAAGCATTTGCAAATGCCATCCCTGCGATTGCAGAAGCATTATGCATTTTTTCTCGTGCTTCTTCGTCATTTCCATCTTTAAATGCTCTTGGTAAATATTTAAATACGAGGTCAATAGCCTTTAATGCTAATCCATCTGTATAGTCATTTGCTAGAACAGACACATACGCCTCGATTGCATGCGTTAATACGTCCATACCAGTATCTGCTGTTACATGTGGTGGTACTGTCATTACAAACTGTGGATCAACAATTGCTACATCTGGTGTTAATTCATAATCCGCGAGCGGATACTTTATATTATTTTTCTTATCTGTAATAACCGCAAATGGTGTCACTTCTGATCCCGTTCCTGATGTCGTTGGAATCGCAACAAACTGCGCCTTATTTCCTAATTCCGGATATTTACATGTACGTTTTCTTATATCTAAAAACTTCTGTTTAATGCCATAGAATGTCGTTTCTGGATGCTCATAGAATAACCACATTCCTTTTGCTGCATCCATAGCTGAACCACCACCAAGTGCGATAATTACATCTGGCTTAAAGCTTCTCATCATTTCCGCACCTTTAAAGACAGTTTCATCTGATGGATCTGGTTCAACCTCAAAGAAAACTTCAACTTTCACATCATTTGCATGCTTGTTTAAATAGTGCGCGACTGTATCTACATAGCCATGTTCAACCATTCCAGGGTCCGTTACAATAAATGCACGTGAAATGTTAGGCATATTTGCTAAATACGCTGTAGCATGTTTTTCAAAATAAATTTTTGGTGGCAATTTGAACCACTGCATATTCTTTTTTCTATTTGCCAGCCTTTTTATATTTAATAAGTGAGTCGCTGTTACATTTTGGGAAACTGAATTCTTTCCGTATGAACCACAACCAAGTGTAAGTGATGGAATAAATCCATTGTATATATCCCCTATTCCACCTTGTGATGAAGGTGCATTTACAATGAGACGGCAAGCTTTCATACGTAACCCAAATTGCTTTTGCACATCTTTATTTGTAGAATGGATAACTGCTGAATGTCCTAAACCACCGAGGTTCAACATTTCTTCGCAATATGTAAATCCTTCTTCTAATGAATTCGCCTTCACACAAGCTAATACTGGACTCAGTTTCTCACGAGATAACGGATATGCTGCTCCGATACCTTGAATTTCAGCTACAAGCATTTTTGTATGTTCAGGAACAGTAATCCCAACTAATTCGGCAATATACTGTGCTGATTTCCCTACAATATCACTATTTACTGCACATGTATTTTCATTTATAACGAGCTTTTCTAGTTTTTTTCTTTCTTCTTCTGTTACAAAGTAACAATTGTTTTCAGTCATTTCTGTTTTCACATCATCATAGATTTCTTTATCGACAATGATTGCTTGTTCCGATGCACAAATCATACCGTTATCAAATGTTTTCGATAAAATTAAATCATTAACAGCTCGTTTTACATGTGCTGATTTTTCTATATAACACGGTACATTACCAGGACCAACGCCTAACGCTGGTTTTCCAGTAGAGTAAGCTGATTTCACCATACCAGCGCCTCCAGTTGCTAGAACGAGTGCTACACCGTCATGGTTCATTAATTGTTTCGTCGCTTCAACAGACGGTCTTTCAATCCATTGAATACAATGCTTTGGTGCACCAGCTTTCATCGCTGCATCATATACGGTTTTCGCCGCTGCCACAGAACATTTTTGTGCGGAAGGATGAAATGCGAAAATAATTGGATTTCTCGTTTTTATCGTAATTAACGCTTTAAACATTGTTGTCGACGTTGGATTCGTTACTGGCGTTACCCCAGCTACTACACCGACAGGTTCCGCGATTTCTATTATTTCTTCGTGAGGATCTTCGTGAATAATTCCTACCGTTTTATCCTGCTTTATACTATGCCAAATATATTCAGTGGCAAAAATATTTTTAATGCATTTGTCTTCATACACACCACGGCCTGTTTCTTCAACCGCCAATTTTGCTAGCGGCATATGTTGATCAACACCTGCTAATGCCATTTCATGAACAATGTTGTCAATTTCCTCTTGTGTAAAACTCTCTAATGCTTGTAAAGCTTGTTGACCATTATTTACTAGCGTATCAATCATCTTTTTTACTTCCTGCATTTCATTTACAACTTTCTCTTTGACTACCATGTAAACTTCCTCCTATTCTACTATCACGGTCCTTATATGTCCCTATAGGTCAAAATAAGTCCCAATTAACATAAAAAAATAGAGATGCTTTCCTACATGAATTTCATTGTTTGTGAAATGTTTCACAAGATTGTTCATGAATAACATTTCCTGAATTCAATATACATGAAATCATTTCGTTTGTGTATGTCTATTTTGTGAAATATTTCACAAAATAATGTAATAAAAAATGCACTGCTAATATAAAGCAGTGCATTTTTTATTACGCTAGCGCTTGTGCTAAATCTTCAATTAAATCTTCACCATCTTCAATACCGACAGAAATACGAATTAATGTATCTGTAATTCCTAATTCTTTGCGGCGATCAGCTGGGATTGATGCATGTGTCATTTGAGATGGAATAGAAATTAAACTTTCTACTGCTCCTAAGCTTTCAGCAAGTGTAAAGTATTGTAGTTTCTCAAGTACTTTATTTAATGTCTCTTCACTATCTACATCAAATGAGATAATAGCACCAAATCCGTTTGCTTGTTCTGTTGCTAATTCGTGGTTTTGATGTGATTCAAGACCTGGGTAATATACTTTATTTACTTTTGGATGATTATTTAAGAACTCAGCAATAGCGCGTGAATTCGTTTCATGTTCTTCCATACGAATTCCTAATGTTTTTAAACCACGAAGTAGTAAGAAGCTATCTTGTGGCCCAAGAATGCCTCCTGTTGAGTTTTGTACAAAGTGAAGGTCTTCTGCTAATTGCGGGCTGTTTACAACTACTAGGCCTGCAACTACGTCACTATGACCTCCTAAATATTTCGTTGCACTATGAAGTACAATGTCTGCTCCTAAAGAAATCGGCGACTGCCAATATGGCGTCATGAATGTGTTATCGATAATTGTTAATAAATCTTTCTCTTTAGCAAGAGTAGATATTTTCTTAATATCAGTAATTTTTAGTAATGGGTTCGTTGGCGTTTCTACATAAATCGCTTTCGTATTTGGACGAATCGCTTCAACAACTTCTTCTAGGTTTGTTGTATCTACAAATGTATGCTCAATACCGAAGCGGTTTAATACTTTCGTAATAACGCGGTACGTTCCGCCATACACATCATCTGTTAAAATAACGTGATCACCTTTTGAGAATAACATAATTGTAGCTGTAATAGCAGCCATTCCTGAACCAAATGCAAATCCAGCATGCCCGTTTTCTAATACAGCAATCATTTCTTCTAAAGCTGCACGTGTTGGGTTACCTGTACGTGAATATTCATATCCTTGATGCTTACCAACCGCTTCTTGTTTGTACGTACTTGTTTGATAAATCGGTACATTTACAGATCCAGTTGAAGGTTCTCCTATGCGAATACCATGAATTAACTTTGTCTTTGCTCTCATTTTTTATTCCCATCCTTTGTATATGTCTTTACTTAAATAGCGCTCACTACTATCAGGAAAAATCGTTACAATATTTGTACCTGGCGCTGCTTTCTCTGCTTCAAGTAAACTTGCATGAAATGCTGCTCCTGAAGAGCTTCCAACAAGCAGTCCTTCTTTTTGCGCTAATTCCTTCACTCGTAAAAATGCATTTCGATCAGAGATTGTATGAATTGCATCAAAATAAGATGTTTTCAAAAATGGCGGAATGAATTCAAGGCCAATCCCTTCTGTTTCATGAGAACCAGCTTTACCACCATTTAAAATGGATCCTTCTGGTTCCACAATAACCGTCTTGATATTAAGGTTTTTCTCTTTTAAATACGATGCAGTCCCCATAAATGTACCACCAGTTCCTGCTCCTGCAACAAATATGTTAATCTCTCCGTTAAGTGCCGACCAAAGTTCAGGACCTATTGTTTTGAAATACGCACGCGGGTTTGCTTCATTCGCAAACTGACTTGGAGAGTATGAATTCGGTATTTCATTTACTAATTCTTTTGCTTTTGCAATTGCGCCGGTCATCCCTTGTTCAGTTGGTGTATGCACGACCGTTGCGCCCAGTGCTTTCATTAATTCTTGCTTTTCAATACTAAATTTCTCGGGTACACAAACAATAACGCGTAAATCATGTTGTAACGCTGCAAGTGCCAGTCCAATACCAGTATTTCCAGCAGTCGGTTCAATAATTGTTCCACCCTGGGTAACAAGCCCTTTTTCTAACGCATCTTCAATTAATTCTCTTCCTAAACGGTCCTTAACGCTTCCGCCTGGGTTATAAAATTCAAGCTTTGCAAATAAACGGACCCCTTCTGGAAGTGAAAAACGAGTAATTTCTACAATTGGTGTATGACCAATCAACTCATGAACTCCACGATATACATTCATCGTGTTCTCCCCCTTATTTGCCAATAAAGAAAAGGCAACTGTATGTATTTTCTTTATATGAGACAGTTGCCTTTTTGTTACATTAGTTTAACTCTTCTAGTACTTTCACGATAAAGTTTGTAGAATGAAGAGCTGCTTGATCTAAAAATTGATCAAATGAAACATTTGATTCTTTACCAGCAATATCAGAAAGTGCACGAATAATAACAAACGGAACTTCATATTGGTGGCATACTTGTGCAACAGCTGCTGCTTCCATTTCTACTGCATAAAGATCTTCAAATTTATCACGAATTGCTGCAACGCGGTTCGGATCACTCATAAATGAATCACCTGTTGCAATCATACCTTTTACAACTTGAATATTTTCTTCTGCCTGCATACATTTCTCAGCTAATGCAACTAATGCTTCATCAGCCTTGAATCCAGGCGGCATTCCTGGTACTTGACCATACTCATAGTTAAATGCTGTTACATCTACGTCATGATGACGAACTTCTGTTGAAATAACTACATCTCCAACATTTAGAGAATGATGGAAGCCACCAGCTGAACCAGTATTAATTACTTTTTCAGGCTTATATCTTTCTAATAAAATTGTCGTTGACATCGCTGCATTTACTTTACCAATACCAGACTTTAACAAGATTACTTCATGTCCTGCTAATTGTCCTTTCGTAAATTCACAACCCGCAACCGTTTCTGTTTCTGCTTGTTCTAATTTGTCACGTAAAATACGTACTTCTTCTTCCATTGCTCCAATTACAGCAATTCTCAATCTAATCCCTCTTTCTATTGCTTAGTTGCCTCCATTACCCAAACGAAATGATTTAACCTCGTAAACGTTACATGGAAGCTATTGTTTTCAAAAATAGACTGCATGACTGGAATACGTGTATAGTATTCCGTTTGCAAATCGTTTGCTAACTGATGAAAACCTCTTTGTTTTGCTGTTTCAACAGTTTTATCATATGCATCTTGATCTGCAAATATCGTATCAGCAAACACTATTTTACCACCTTTGTTTAGCAATTGACTATACTTCGCAATCGCTACATTTTTTTCATCATCTGTTAAATGATGAAATGCATAGGTGCTTACTATGGTATCAATTGAATTTGGGACTTCAAACGAAAGAAAATCACCTTCTGTAATGGAAAACTCTTGCGGCAATTTCTCTTTCGCAATCATGCGCATTTCACGTGACGGTTCTATACCGTAAACTGTGCGGCCAGCAAGTAATAACTTATTTGTTAAATTACCTGTACCAACACCAAATTCTAATACATTACCAAATGACTTGTTAACTACATCCTCTAGAATGTCCTCATAATGGGCGAAAACTTCTTTATATTGTATATCTTCGCCTTGTACAAATGAGTCGTACGTATGAGCCCACTCATCAAATAAACCATTAAATTCTGTACCCATAAAAATTCCCCTTTTTCTTATCGGTTTTATCAGTATGATATGCCCTCTTTCCAAAAATGTCAATTGAAATGTACATGGTATTTCCTTCTTTTCTTTGTTACACTATAGTTGATTACATAGGAGAGGGGTCGTCTTCGTGTCATTTACCTTTGAAATGTTAGAAGATAAAGTAGAGTTTTTCGAAGCAGGAGACTTAGCTTCTTTGGAACGAAAAATTAGTGAACAAATCGATAATAATAAAGCACTTATGCTTGAAGTTCATCACATCTCGCATCAAATGGTTATGGATCCTGAAAGCAAAAGGCCATATTATAGCGCGGTTGTTCATTTTAAATTAAAAAAATTACGCTAACTAAAAAAGAGAAGCTCCTAAGGAGCTTCTCTTTTTTAGTTTAGAGTTTGAACAAGTACTGGCTTCCAGCCCTCATTGTCTACCCAATCAATATTCACATAATATTTTTTACCTGATTGTTTATCTTGTACGTTACCGTAAGCTTTATTCTTACCGTTATTTCCAATTCTATGGATAACTAATTGATTTACTGGAACGTCAATTGCAGCTGAAATCGCTTGATTCATCTCATTCCAATCTGCTGTACCTTTTTTAAACGTCATCGCAGGTGTTGCACCTTGCTCTGTACCTACTGGCTTCCAAGAAGATTTCGTATAAGCATCTGTTGCCTGTGACTGTGTTTTTTCAGCTGGTACTTTCTCGTTAGCTTTCGCTTCTTCTTCAGCTTTTTTCTGTTCTTCTTCAGCCTTTTGCTTCTCTTCTTCCTTTTTCTTAGCTTCTGCCTTATCTTGCTCGCTCTTCTTCGTCTCTTCTTTGCCTTTAGCTTTCTCAGACTTATTCTCTTTCGTTGTTTGCTGAGCTACTTTTTTATCACTAGAAGACGCTTGTTCTTTTCTTTCAGGAACAAACAATTGATATGATACAATAGCTACTAATATTAATACAATTGCAATTGCAATATTTAAAACACCGTTTTGACGACGTTTTTGTTGTTTCTGTTGGAATCTAGATCCTCCTGCCATTCTTCAAACCTCCATGCAGTTTTTCATACTTGCTATTGTAACATTAAATCTAGAAAGGTTGAACATTTACAATAATATTTTCACGAAATGAAAACATTTCACTATGAATTGCAAGATTACTTTTCATTCTCTAATCGATAGATTGATTCTACGATAGCTTTGAAAATAGGTGTAACTTTATTTACACTGCTATTCGTTTCTATATCCACGACAACTAAAGCATATTTTGGATCTTCATATGGAAAATAACCTGCAAACCAACGATTCACTTTCGTCCCTTTTCCTGTTTGCGCTGTCCCAGATTTTCCAGCGACACTTAGTGGTAACGACCTGAATGCTGATCCTGTTCCTTTCTCCGTTGTTACAACGCCCCTTAATAACTCTTGTAATGTTTTCACCGCTTCATACGAAAGCTGTTTTCCACCTAATGTATGGTCTTCAAATGTATAAAAGTCCGTTCCATTTTTATACATTATTTTTTCCACAGCTTTCACTTCCATCTTTTTTCCATCCCTAGCAATCGTCGCCATCATATTTGCAATCGCTAGAGGTGACATGCGTACATCTTTCTGTCCAATTGCTGTTTGCGCTACCGCCTTTTTACTATTCTTATTTCCTTCACTACCCCAAATCGTAACTCTCTTCTCCTCTGACATTTGCTCAAAATGAGTTGTATGAAATACAGAACCTTTCCATCCAACCTTACCAGCGGCTCCTAAAGCTGCTACGTAAGTTTCTAATACCATCTTATCCTTTTGTATTAGCTCATTACCTAACTCTGAAAATGTCCTGTTACAGCTTCTAGCAAAGCTCTCTTTAAAACTAAGTGTACCCATCATAACTTGTGGGTGGTCTTCACCATATAAATCTTGATTACAATTAAATGTACGATTCAACACATTTTCATTTTGATCAATCACTGCCGCTGCAACTATTGTTTTAAAAACAGAACCAGGAAAATGTGGTGTCAACATTTGATTTTCAAGTGTAGTTGTATATAAACGCTCATCCTTCATCTGCACAGATGGTTTACTGACCATCGCTAAAATTTCATTTTTCTTTACATCAAGTAATACTAATCCCCCCTTCTTTATTTCGCTTGCTTCAACCACTTCTTCTGCTTTTTGCTGTAACCTGTTATGTAAAGTCGTTTGAATCGTCACTGGATAAAACGGATTTCCAGGCGCAGTATATTTTGCTTGTTTTCCAAAAATCGGTTCTCCTTGTCGGTCCACTTGATACAATACTTTTGCCTCCCCATCGGTCAAAAGAAATTCATCAAATGATTGCTGCAATCCTGAAATGCCAATTGGCGTTTGCCTTGAAATTTTTCTTACTTCTCCGTATCGCTTTTGAAATTCTCGTTCATTCTCCCCCACATCACCAATTAAATGATTCATCGCGCCAGTTTGCCGTAAACGAACTTCAGTTGCTACAATACCTAATACATTTAATTGATTTACCTTCTCCATCTGCTCTCGTGCCAATCGAAATGGACCATTTCCCCTTTGCATGATAAATGCACTTTTCTTGTCTTTCATTTGGCTTTCAATCTCTTGTCTCGACACACCAATGATATGCGCAATTTTCTCTAACATGTCATTTTTTATTTGTAGAAATGGAAAAACAATTAAAACAGGATACTTTTTCTCACCTATGTCCTTACCGTTCCGATCTATAAAATGGCCTCGTCCATCATCTACGGTAATGGATTGCGTCCGTTGTGTAACACTTTTTTCAATTAAATTTATCTTACGTTTTGTAAATGATTCTGTATCTATAATTTGTATTTGAACTAAACGACAAAGTAAAATAAGCATGACACATATAAAACAAATTAGAACAATTGTGATTCTCCGTTTTATTTTCATAAAAAAACACCTCGTCTATTATAGTTTGGACGGAGTGTTTCATCTTTTATACAAATAAAAAAATCACCCGCTTTTACACGAGTGATTTTTTATTATTTTACAGAGATAATCTCTACTTGCATTTCTCCACCTGGAGTTTGGATTGCTACCTTCTCACCAATTTGCTTACCTAATAAGCTTTTTGCAATTGGAGAATCGTTAGAAATTCTTCCTTCAAATGGATCTGCTTCTGCGCTACCTACGATTGTATAAGATTCTTCATCTCCACCTGGTAACTCTTTAAATGTTACTGTTTTACCTAATGTAACAACTGTAGATTCTTCACCGTTATCTGTGATGATAACTGCGTTACGAATCATGTTTTCTAATTGTGTAATACGTCCTTCTACGAATGCTTGCTCATCTTTCGCTGCATCGTACTCAGAGTTCTCAGAAAGATCTCCGAAGCTGCGTGCAATCTTAATTCGCTCTACAACCTCTTTACGTTTTACCGTTTTTAAATCTTCAAGTTCGTTCTCTAGCTTTTGCTTACCCTCTTGCGTCATAGGGTATGTTTTTTCTGTTGCCATATTTTCCACTCCTTTTATATACCAATCCCCCGAAAAAAAAGAGGAGTTCCATATGAAAACTCCCCCACTTATATGTATAGCGGAGGTTTCTAGCACGCCTGTACTAGCGGAGTTGTCACATACAACCCCGTATTCCCAATTCTTCTTTATATAAAGAAGATATGTATGGAAAGTTGATATAAATATGCCCTCACCTATATATAGATGAGGTTGCATGTTTCATTGTATTCGATAGGAAGGGAAAAAATCCCTTCCTATCGTATATCTTTTACTATGCTATTACAAATTTACTTTTTGTTCAAGAATTGTTGCAATTTTTGTCACCATAATATCAATTGCAACGTGGTTTTGTCCACCTTCAGGGATAATAATATCCGCAAATTTCTTAGAAGGCTCAATAAATTGATTGTGCATTGGACGTACAACACTTACGTATTGATCAACAACTGAATCCATCGTACGACCGCGCTCTTTAATATCACGCTGCATGCGGCGCAGGATACGAAGATCTGCATCTGTATCAACGAATAGCTTAATGTCCATTAACTCACAAAGACGTGGGTCTTCTAAAATAAGAATTCCTTCTAAAATGATTACATCTTTCGGCTCAACTGGAATAACTTCTTCTGAACGCGTATGCAATGTATAGTCATATACAGGCTTATCAACTTGCTCATATGCAAGCAACTGCTGCAAATGTTCAATCAACAGATCATTATCAAACGCAAGCGGATGATCATAATTTGTTTTTAAACGCTCTTCCATTGGTAAATGGCTTTGATCTTTGTAATAATAATCTTGCTCTAAGATTAAAATAGAATGACCTTTAAAATGGTCAAAAATCGCTTTCGTTACACTCGTTTTACCTGATCCCGAACCACCAGCAATTCCAATTACAACAGGCTTATTCGTCCCCATTCGACTATCACTCTTTCTTATTGAAGTATGCTTTTGCGCATCATATTATTCACATACACTCGTTGATCCACTTTGAATTTCACGATTTGCAACGGATGTCTCGCTGCATCTAATTCGTTTCCATCCTCATCCCAAATTTTCTCCACCGTTTGCGTAAAGTTTTCTATTTCTGGCCCAAAGAACTCCACTTCATGTCCTGGTTTGAAATGATTACGTTGCTCAATCGTTACGATGCCCGTTTCTTCATTATAATCTAACACTAAACCAGCGAAATCATACGTTGTTTTCTTACTATGATTTCCAAACATTTGCTCTTGATGTCCTGGAACCCCTTCAAAGAATGCAGGAGCTGTATCACGATTTGCACATTTATCCAGCTCATCTAACCATTCTTGTTTAAACTCAAAGTTATCAGGATCCGCACAATACGCATCAATTACTTTACGGTATACCGTTGCTACAGTCGCTACGTAATGGATTGATTTCATACGTCCTTCAACTTTTAAGCTATCAATTCCAATTTCAATCATTTTCGGAATTGATAAAATTAAATTTAAGTCTTTTGGACTCATTGCAAAGTGAGCATCATCTTCTTGGAATAGAGGAAGCTCTTTTGCATCTTTATGTTGTGATACTGTTTGAACTAAATCATAGTCCCAGCGGCAAGATTGACAACACCCACCACGGTTAGAGTCACGCGCTGTCATATGGTTACTTAACGTACATCTCCCTGAATATGCGATACACATTGCACCATGGACAAATGCTTCAATTTCAATATCCACTTTTTCTTTAATTTCTTTCATTTCTTCATAGCTTGCTTCACGAGCTAATACAAGACGATGTAAACCTTCTTCTTTCCAATACTGTGCTGCTTTCCAGTTGGATAGTGATTGTTGTGTACTTAAATGCACTTCAACAGAAGGCGCTACACGTTTACAAGTCTCAATAATAAGCGGATCAGCAACGATAATTCCCGTTACGCCAGCTTTTTCAATCCCTTTTAAATATTCCTCTAGCCCGTCCATATTTTCATTATGTGCAAAGATATTTGTTGTTACATATATTTTTGCTCCATATTTCTTTGCAAATTCAACGCCTTCTGCCATATCTTCCAGCGTAAAGTTACCTGCATTCGAACGAAGACCAAATTCTTGTCCACCTAAATATACAGCATCTGCCCCGTAATGGATAGCTACTTTTAATTTTTCTAAGTTACCCGCAGGGATTAACAGTTCAGGTTTCTTCACAATAACGCGCTTGCCATCGATCACTCGTGAAATTTCTTGTACAGTCATTTCCTACACCCTCCTCGTTTAGTAAACCGTTTCTTTAAAGAAGAATCCTGTGTCTAACGGACGATTTACTGGTTGCATTTCTTCTATTTCTTTATATAGAGCATCTTTCACGTCATAATACGCATCACGATCTTCCACACATAAATCAATCGCTTGACGATATTTCTTCGTTACTTCAATAATGTATTCTGAGCTTTTTAGTACACCATCGATTTTTAAGCTGTCAACTTCAGCTTCGATTAGTTCCTCTAATTCATCGATGAAACAAATATCGTTCGGACTCATAATATGAGTACCATTTTCATCTTCATAGATTGGATATTTATTGTTACGCTCTGGGTCATATAAGAACATATTCTCTTCATATTTTTTCTTTTCAATGTCAAGATTACGTCCTTGATACTCAAAGTAGTTTCCTACTAATGAACGCTTCGATTGGAACATACAAGTCATACCGTGAATTTGTACTTCTAGTTCCACTTCAGCATTTTCTTTTAAATCAACAATTTCATCTAAGCTAAGCTCACGAGCTAATACAGCACGCTTAGCTCCTCGTTGTCCCCAGTAATTACAAGTGAACCAGTTCGTTGCTGTCGTTTCTGTATTCCAGTGCAACTGCATATTTGGCGCTACTTCACGAACAGACATTAATACCGCTGGATCTCCAAAAACAATTGCATCTACATTCACTTCGTTTAAAAATGAAACGTAATCTGTTAATTCTTCTACTTTATCGTTGTGGAACATAGCGTTCATTGCTACGTATACTTTTACACCATTTGCATGTGCAATCTTCACAGCTTGTTTCACATCTTCACGTGAAAACTCCCCCGCTAAACGTAAACCAAACTTTTGCTCACCGATCATTACCGCATTTGCTCCTGCTTTCGCAAGAGGTTCGATATCCGCTACCGCTCTTGGCGTTACTAACAATTCAGGCTTCTTCATACCTTGGTCACCCTCTCTTTTTACTAACAGCTACTCCATCACCAATTGGGAAAATCGTTGTATCATATCCTTCATGGTTCATAAGCCACTCATTGTACGTCTTAATACGACGGATTAAACCACGTGTACGTCTGTTTTCAATTTTCTCTTTTGTCGTTACAAGACCATGGTACATAACATTATCTGAAATAATTACGCCACCCGGATTTAATAACGGTTCATATAAGTCAAAAAAGCGACGATATTGTCCTTTTGCTGCATCAATAAAAATAACATCAAATGTTCCATGTTCTTCTACTTGCTCGCCTGTTTCTAACGCATCACCGTAAATAACGGAAATACGCTCTTTAACTGGTGAACATTCTATATATTCAAGTGCTTTTTCATATCGCTCGTGATTGCGTTCAACTGTCACAATGCGAGAATTTGGAATAGCTTGCATCATACGAATACTAGAATAGCCAATTGCTGTACCAAGCTCTAAAATACTTTTTGGTCCAATTAAACGTAAAAATTGCAACATAAATTCCATTCCAAGTCGATCCATAATCGGCACATGATTTTCTTTCGCATAGTCTTCCATTTCAAGAATTAATTTATCTTTCGGATCAATAAATGATAATAGGTACTCGTTAACTGCATCCTCCATAATGGTCCTCCTTATTTACATGGAGAAGTGCCTCTATGACGTCTTTTCACACATAGAATGCAATAAAAATACAAGCCAGTTTCACCCTTAGCTTGTACGTCCCGTTTTGATATTAAAAACGATTCTTCTGCCAGTTTTTAACCCGATATATTTTACCACAAAAAAGAGGGATGTGCGACCTTTTTCGCTATCCCTCCCCATTTCACTGTTTTTTCGTAATATATTTTTGCTTTAATGCATTATGCTCTTCTAATGTTTTCGCATAGTACACTTCACCAGTTGGTGCAGCTAAGAAATAATAATAATCTGTTTGCGCAGGTTCTAAAGCCGCCTCCACTGAATGTTTACCAGAGTTTGCAATCGGACCAACCGGCAATCCTTTCACAACATACGTATTGTACGGTGAGTTTACCTTTAAATCTTCGTATAATACACGTTGTTTATGCTTTCCAAGTGCGTATAATACCGTTGGATCGGTTTGCAGTGGCATACCCTTTGCTAAACGATTATAAAAAACACTAGATATCTTTTGACGATCTGTAAAACCTGTCGCCTCTTCTTCAATAAGTGAAGACAATGTTAAAAGCTGATGAACATCCCAGTTTTTCGCTTTCATTTTTGCCTCGTTTTGAACTACGATTGCATTCGTTTTCTCAAGCATCGGAATTACAATTTCTTCTAACGTCGTATCTTTTTTATAGAAAGAGTACGTTGCAGGATATAAATAACCTTCTAATGGGTATTTAATATTGCTATCAAAGATTTTATCCGTTAATAACTTTGGATACTTTTGCTGCATTTTTTGAACAAATGCTTTATCGTTTAATTGACGTACAACATCATCTTTATTCCACTTTAATTCGTTTGCAATTGCATCTGCAATTTCAGTTACTTGTGCCCCTTCTTTTATCGTCACTTTATAAAGAGCTGGACGATGAACATTACCAGATGACATTTGTTCAATCACATCTGAGGCATTCATTGAAGGATTTAATAAATATGTACCCGCTTGTAAATTTTTTGATTTAGCCTTTGTATAAAAACTAAAAACTGTACCGTTTTTCACAGCACCTTTTTCTTCTAAAATCTCACCAATTTTACTAGTAGATGATCCCTTGGGAATTTCTACTTCAATCTCTTTTTTATTCCCGCTATCAACTGGTCCTAATGCGGATGAAATATACGCATAGACTGAACCACAAACTAAAAGCAGTGCAATAATCGAAAATAAAAAAAGACGTCTACGCTTTTTTTTCACTTGATTCTCTATCAACACTCTTCCTCCTTAATTAAATTGTAGACCGTATGTATATCTTTCTATACAACACGATATAAAACACAATAAATTTATTTATCTTTTTTAGATAGACATTTTATTTTTCTACAATCCGTCTCATTATACTACAAAGGATTGCAAGGTTTCGACAAAAAATCTTTCATTTTACATATAAAAAAAGATGGACTATATGTCGTCCATCTTTTCAGTACTTATTATTCAGCTTCTTGCTCATCAGCTAGAGTGTTGAACATTTCTTGTACCATTTCCCACTCTTCTTCAGATTCGATCGGAAGTAAATTTCCGCCCTCTTCTTCATTTTGCTCATAAGCCATTGCATCATAAATTGGGTCTCCATCTTCATCTACTTCACCGATTGGAGAGAAGACTACGTATGATTTTTTGCCAAATTTTTCAGCATCAAAAGTGAAAATAATTTCACATAAATGTTCGTTACCTTTTTCGTCTACAATTGTAATTTGATTTTCTTCCATTTTGGTCACCTCTTATTTACTATCTAAAAATCCTTGTAAGATTACGACTGCAGCCATCTTATCGATTACTTGCTTTCGCTTCTTACGGCTTACATCAGCTGAAATGAGCAGACGTTCCGCTGCCATCGTCGACAAACGCTCGTCCCACATTACAACGTCTAATTGTAACAGCTCTCGTAGGTTTTCTGCAAATTGTTGGCACGCTTCACCACGTGGGCCAATTGTACCATTCATATTTTTAGGTAAACCTACTACTATTTTGTCCACATTGTACTGCTTTACTAACTCAGAAATACGATCAAAACCAAAGTTGCCTCGTTCTTCGTTAATCCTGATTGTTTCCAGTCCTTGCGCTGTCCAGCCCATTTCGTCGCTCATTGCAACTCCGACTGTTTTTGTACCTACATCTAAACCTAATATCCGCATAAACTACTCCTCACGATGATGTTTCAAGTAAGACTTCACAAGCTCTTCAATTAACTCATCACGTTCAAGCTTGCGAATGATGCTTCGTGCATCTTTATGGCGAGGTATGTATGCTGGGTCTCCACTTAATAAATAACCGACGATTTGGTTAATCGGATTATAACCTTTTTCTTGAAGTGCATCATACACAGTTAAAAGTACATCATTTACATGGACACTCTGTTTTTCATCTTGAATGCTAAACTTCATTGTTTTATCAAAACCGTCCATTTCAAGCACCTCACTTATATAGTAAGTATAGGGAGAAGAACTTCTCCTCTCCCTACCATTGTACACTACTATCTCTTTATTTTGAAACAGATTTAACGTACTCTTGTACAAATGCTAAAGCTTCCTCAACTTGCGCTGGGTTTTTACCGCCTGCTTGAGCCATATCAGGACGGCCACCACCGCCGCCGCCGCAACGAGAAGCTACTTCTTTCACAAGTTTACCAGCATGGTAACCTTGGCTAATTAAATCTTTCGTTACGCCAGCTAAGATGTTCACTTTATCATCATTTACAGACGCTAACACGACAACTGCAGACTCTAATTTATTTTTCAGGTCATCCATCATCGTACGTAAGTTGTTCATATCTGCAACGTTTACTTTCGCTGCTAATACGTTTACACCATCAACTGTCATTACTGAATCAGTTAAGTTTCCAGCTTCAATGTTACTTAATTTTGCAGCAAGAGATTCATTTTCTTTTTGAAGTTGTTTTACTTCAGCAAATAAACCATCCACTCTTGTTAAAATATCTTTCGGATTTGTTTTCATTTTTCCTGCTGCTTCTTTTAATAAACCTACTTGATCGTTCATTAATTCGTATGCAGACTTACCAGTTACCGCCTCAATACGACGAGTTCCTGCACCGATACCAGACTCAGCAACGATTTTGAAAATACCGATAGAAGCTGTGTTATCAACGTGACAACCACCGCAAAGCTCTAAGCTGTAATCGCCAACTTGTACAACGCGTACTACATCACCGTATTTTTCACCGAATAATGCCATTGCGCCCATTTCTTTCGCTTCTTCGATTGCTTTTTGAGAAATCTCAACATCAATACTTTCCCAAATTTTCTCGTTTACCATACGCTCAATTTTTTCTAATTCGTCAGCTTGTACTTGACCGAAGTGAGAGAAGTCAAAGCGTAAACGTTCAGAAGTTACAAGAGAACCTGCTTGGTTAACATGCGTTCCAAGTACGTCTTTTAATGCTTGGTGTAATAAGTGAGTTGCTGTATGGTTTTTCACAACGCTACTACGGTTCTTTGTATCAATAACAGCTTTCACAGCCGCATCTTTCGTTAATGTACCTTCTTCAACGACAACTTTGTGCAAGTTTTGGCCGTTTGGTGCTTTTTGTACGTCTTTTACAAGAACTTTCACGCCGTCAGCAAGAAGGTAACCACGGTCTGCAATTTGTCCACCGCTCTCCGCATAGAATGGTGTTACATCAAGCATTAATTGTCCTTCTTCACCAGCTTGTAAGCTGTCTGTGTATTCGCCGTTTTTCACAAGCGCAACAACGTTACTTTCTGTTGCAACTGTACCGTAACCAACGAACTCGCTCGCTACTTTCACTTCTCCAAGGACACCACCTTGAACTTGCATAGAATCAACGTCTTGACGAGCAGCACGTGCGCGCTCACGTTGTTTTTCCATTTCATTTTCAAAGCCTTCCTGATCAACTGTCATACCAGCTTCTTCTGCATATTCTTCTGTTAATTCAATCGGGAAACCGTATGTGTCATATAGACGGAACGCATCTACTCCAGAAATAACAGTTACTTTTTCTTCTTTTGCTTTTGTGATAACTTCAGCTAAAATTGCTTCCCCATCATGAAGTGTTTCATGGAAACGCTCTTCTTCGTTTTTCACAACTTTTGCTATAAAGTCTTTCTTTTCAAGTACTTCTGGGTAGAAGTCTTTCATTACCTCTCCAACAACCGGCACTAATTCAAACATGAATGGACGGTTGATGTTTAATTTCTTCGAATAACGAACCGCACGGCGTAATAAACGACGTAATACATAACCACGGCCTTCGTTAGATGGAAGAGCACCGTCACCTACAGCAAATGTTACTGTACGGATATGGTCAGCAATTACTTTAAACGCCATATCTTTTTCTAAGTCACCATTACGATACTTCTCACCAGAAATTGATTCTGTTGCGCCAATCATCGGCATGAATAAGTCTGTGTCAAAGTTTGTAGGTACATCTTGAACGATAGATGTCATACGCTCTAGACCCATCCCTGTATCTATGTTTTTCTTAGGAAGCGGTGTATATGAACCGTCTGGATTATGGTTAAATTGAGAGAATACAAGGTTCCATACTTCTAAGTAACGCTCGTTTTCTCCGCCTGGATATAATTCTGGGTCACTAAAGTCATTACCGTAAGCTTCTCCGCGGTCATAGAAAATCTCTGTATTCGGTCCGCTTGGTCCTTCACCGATATCCCAGAAGTTTTCTTCTAAACGGATGATGCGCTCTTTTGGAACACCCATTTTTTCATTCCAAATTGTGAATGCTTCTTCATCTTCTGGATGGATTGTAACGGATAGTAATTCTTTATCGAATCCGATCCATTTGTCGCTCGTTAAGAACTCCCAAGCCCAAGTAATTGCTTCTTCTTTAAAGTAATCACCGATTGAGAAGTTCCCTAACATTTCAAAGAATGTATGGTGACGAGCTGTTTTCCCTACGTTTTCAATATCGTTTGTACGAATTGATTTTTGAGCATTTGTAATACGTGGATTTTGCGGGATTACACGTCCATCAAAATATTTTTTTAATGTTGCTACACCACTGTTAATCCATAAAAGAGATGGATCCTCATGTGGAACTAGTGATGCACTAGGTTCTACTGCATGTCCTTTTTCTTGGAAAAAGTCTAAAAACATTTGACGAATTTGTGCGCCTGTTAGTTGTTTCATTGTATTTTCCTCCTTAAATATAAAAAACTCCCGCCCCTATAAAAGGGACGAGAGTTAACTCGCGATACCACCCTAATTATGAATTGATTACTATAACAATCAACTCATCACCTCATGGTGCCGTAACGTGGCAAAACGGCAGTGATTAGCTGCTCTCAGGATTAGCTTTCTGTTACCCTTCATTTAAAGCTTCTTTCAGCCATATGGAAGCTTCTCTCTATAAATGGACTGTAACGTACTTGTTCCGTCATTGATTTAATGTATTATATGACTAAATATAATAGAATTCTCTTAAGTTTGTCAATGTAGATAATCATTTATATTATATCAATTGCTTATTAATCATAGCTATTCTACTAGTCATTCTTAACAGCCTTTTCATATATTATGCATGTATTAATAAATTGTACTACCTCCACGAACTTTTCTGAATATTGTATTTTTGTTATAATTAAATTATCAACAATAAAGGAGCGATTACAATGACAATATTGAACAAGGCTAAAAACATATTAACGACTGACGAAACGATATTATTTTACACTGCATGTTCATTAGATATATTTATTTATCGTTCCGTCGCAAGGCCAGGGCTGTTAATTTTAACGAACAAACGACTCTTCTTTTATGGACCAGATGTAAGTAAGAATCCATTATTTGAGGAGTACTCTTTCGAAAAAATTTCTGACCTAAAAGAACAAAAGCGTCTTTTCAGCAATCAAATTATCTTTATGTATGATAATGAATGGAAAAAAATAAAACATATTCAAACAAATGATGTAGGCTCTCTCGTTCAACAAATACACGAGCAACTCTCAAAATAATGAAAGCCCTCTACTTTTATAAGTAGAGGGCTTTCTTATTACACATTTTCTTTTTTCCAAAGAGGCCTTACATGAACGATCACTGTACGAATGACTGCTAAAATTGGAACTGATATGAGTAATCCTACAATTCCTGCCACTTCTCCTCCAACTAGTAATGCCAGCATAATAATAACAGGATGCATACGAAGCGACTTACCAACGATGTAAGGGGATAAAATGTTACTTTCCAAAAATTGCAAAATAGCAATTGTAATTCCCGCCTTAATCAGTAAACTCGTTGATACCGTTGCCGCAATCATTAATGTCGGGATTGCTCCTAAAATCGGACCGAAGTACGGGATTATATCCGTTACCCCAATAATAATGCCGAGTAATAATGGATATTTCATACCGATAAACCAAAAAGAAAGAACAGATACGCCCCCTAATACTAAGCAAACAAATAACTGTCCTCGAATATAACTTCCGAGTGACTTATCAATTTCTTTCGCCAGCATTTGTCCCGTACTACGCCACTTACTCGGGACTAGTTTCCAAAAGATATGATAAAACTCACCGTAATCTTTTAATATGTAAAATACAATGAACGGTATTAAGAAAATAATAAGCAACGAGTCCAGTACGCCACGGGCTGTGCTCATCACTTTATTTAAAAGTGATTGTATCTTCGTTTCTACTCCACCAAAAATTTGTTTCACCTTTTCATGAATAAATGACGGGAAGTTCGCCGTTTGTTCCGTAACGCCATCCATCCAAGAATCATACATTTTTGTAAACTGCGGAAATTGTTCATTGATTTCTTGTAATTGCTTAATCACAACTGGCGTTCCTTTATAAATTCCATAACCAATTCCGCCAAAGAAAAGGATATAAATGAGCAAAATAGCGAGCGTGCGCGGCATCCCTTCCTTATGAATTTTTTCAATTAAAGGATGCAATAAATACGCAATAAAACATGCAATAAGAAACGGTGTAATTGCCACTTTAAACACAAAAACAATCGGTTCCCAAAGCGGCTTAATTTTTAAAAAGACAAGCAAACAAAGAAAGACAAGTAATAATAACCCTAAACGATATATCCAAATGATTTTAAGATTCTTCACACGAAAAACCTCCTCCACCTTTATTGTGAAAATAAATAGGGTAGGTTATGTGCAAAAGTTTTAAAATCTTTTCGTGTAGACCATACTGTTTTGTAAAGACATACATATACATAACATAATAAGGACAACCACCCCTGAGAATGCAGCATGAAACAATATAATCAGGAGGGCTCATAATGGTTTTATTTATGCTCGTATTATCAGCACTTTTTATGATTCTTGAATGGGTTTGTATCGGGTTTGGTATTTGGAAAGGTTTCTTTATTCGTTCCTCACGAAAAGAAAGGGCGAAGCAATTATTTCATTACGGCGTGCTTGGCGTTGGATGTTACGGCCTATCTTATCTCTTCTCTGAAATTGGACTTTTATATTTGCATACAAGTGCATAAAAAAACTCCCTTATGATGAAGGGAGTTTTTTGCGCTTATAGATAAGATTTAATCATCTTACGTGCTTTTTTCATATTGCGTTTTGAAAATACATCTTGCTTGCGAGCATATTGATATGCTGCCGCTCCAACACCTAATGCGATTAATGAATTGCGTAGATTCAAAGTAAATCCCCCTTTTCGTTATCCGATCGTTCTTTCGTTCTCATCAAATAAATCATCAAGTGAGCTTAATGAACCATCTTCTTCTACTTGATGCGTATGGATTTTCCCCTTCGAAACCGATAATTCGATATAACAATTCCAGCAATAAAATTGGTTGACACCTATTTTTCCAATGTCTTTCCCTTTGCAATTTGGACAAATGAACATATGGCTTTCATCTCCTTACAGTCTCCCAGATTCTATTCGCCATTATGTCCAAACCGCATTCATTTATACATTGCTGGAGCCTTTCAACGTTATACGTTTGAAAGTTTCACTATATAATTTCACCTTGTTACATGAAATCATACGGTGAAATGTTTTCCACGTCCATTTCTTCACCATTAACTGTTACCATCTGTACTTCTCCTTGTGATTCTTGCAAGCGACTCGCTAAAGTCGTTTGACGCATTGCATCATCAAGGCGATTTACACCAGACTGGAAGGCGGCTTCCTCCCCGCAAATAATAAGGAACTTCTTACTTCTTGTAATACCAGTATAAATTAAATTACGACGTAACATACGATTGTAACTTTTTACTATCGGCATGATTACGATCGGGAACTCACTACCTTGCGACTTATGAATCGAACAGCAATAGGCATGTGTAATTTGATTTAAGTCTGGCTTTGTATACGTTACTTCAATTCCATCAAATGAAACGATAATCATATCTTGTTGCTCAACGTTTTCTTTCGCATAAAACACCGAAACAATTTCTCCGATATCACCATTAAACACTTGGCTCTCCGGCTGATTAACGAGCTGCAATACTTTATCGCCTCTTCGGTATACAACATCACCGTAAGCAATTTCTTTGCTCTTTTCCCTTTTCGGATTAAACACTTCTTGCAACGCTTCGTTTAGTACATTAATACCAGCAGGCCCACGGTACATCGGCGCCAATACTTGTACATCTCTTGCGCTAAACCCTTTTGTCTTAGCATTGTCACAAACCTTCTTAACAACCTCAACAATTTGAGCTCCTGTACAGCCGATAAATGAACGATCTTTTTGGTTTTGCGCTAAATCTGGCGGGAGCGTTCCATTTTTTATCGCATGGGCGAGTTGAATAACAGATGAGCCTTCCGCTTGACGATAAATTTCAGTAAGCTTTACTGTTGGAACTGCACCTGCATTCAATAAATCTTTCAACACTTGCCCAGGCCCTACAGATGGCAATTGATCTTCATCACCTACAACGATAACTTGAATGTTAGTTGGCAATGACTTAAATAGCTGATTTGCAAGCCAAATATCAACCATTGAAAATTCATCAATAATGAGCAATTTCCCTTGTACCGGATCCGTTTCATTACGCTGGAAAGACC
The DNA here is from genome assembly GCF_019091205.1 of Bacillus sp. GbtcB14. Classification (NCBI taxonomy): domain Bacteria; kingdom Bacillati; phylum Bacillota; class Bacilli; order Caryophanales; family Bacillaceae; genus Bacillus; species Bacillus sp. GbtcB14. The sequence goes on along the minus strand of NZ_JAGXJT010000001.1, from coordinate 287,401 downwards.
CTTCTGGCGTCCAGCCAAGTAAACGGTGAATTGTACAAGCTGGAAGCCCTGTGGATTCACTCATTCGCTTCGCTGCTCTTCCTGTTGGGGCCGTTAATAATATTGGAAATGGATTATCATCACTGTATTCATTCGGATTTAACGATAATCCGTGAAGTGACGCATACATTTCAACAATTCCTTTAATAACTGTTGTTTTCCCTGTTCCTGGTCCACCTGTTAATAACATCATCGGTTTATGAAGTGCTGTTTGAATCGCTTCTTGCTGAAACGGTGCATACTGTACGTTCAGTTGTTCTTCAATTTCACCTAATGTTTTTAACACTTCTGCTTCAGGAAATGAAGGTGTTTCTTCTTGATTCATAAGCCTGCGAATAGACTTTACAACACCTTTTTCAGAGTAGAACAACGTCGCTAAATACACTCGCTCTTCTTCTATGATAACTTTCCCTTCACTTTGCATCGTTTCAATACAACCTACAATATCTTCCTCAGTCACTCTTCCTTCTTGATTGTTTAAAAGTGACATCGTTTCTCTTACAAGTTGATCTTTCCTCATATAAACGTGACCAAGTTGTAATGAGACATTCTCTAATGTGTAAAAACATCCTGCGCGTACACGGTCGTCGTGATTACCCGATATCCCTAACGCACGCCCTATGTCATCCGCTCTTCCAAAACCAATCCCGTCCACTTCTTCGATAAGTTGGTACGGGTTATTACGAATCACTTCTAATGTCATCTCTTTATATTGTTGGTAAATCTTAATAGAAAGTTTCGTTCCAAAACCGTAGCCATTTAAAAAGCTCATTACTTTCTCTAATCCTTGATGTTCAACAATTGTCTCATATATTTCCTGAGCTTTTTGTTTGTTGACAACACCATTTAATGCCTCAGGGTCATCCATAATTTTAGAAATAGCATGTTCCCCGAGATGGTCCACAATTTTTTCAGCTGTACGCTTTCCTATCCCTTTAAATAAATCACTCGCTAAATATTGCACCATACCAGCTTTTGTTTGCGGCAATTCTTTCTTAAACGTTTCAACTAAATATTGTTTCCCATACTTCGGATGATCTTTAAAATGCCCTGTCAATGTAAACACTTCATCTTCATGCATGCGGGGAAAATGACCGTTTATCATCACTTTTTTTTCGTCGTACGTTTCATTCGTTTCAATGACTTTCATACTGACAACGGAATAGAGGTTTTCTTCGTTGTGGAAAATGGTATGAAGAACTTGCGCTTTTATAAACTTTTTTTCTTCCTCAAACAAATCCATTGCATGTTGATTTCCCATTTTTCCTCTCCTTTCCGGTTTCATTTCACTTTAATGAGCAGTACATCCCCCACCTTTTTAGATGAGGGATAACTACCCATTAAACTATATTTTCATCTTATTCAGCTTCTTGCTCTAATAAACGAACACCATTACCAGCTAAAAAGTGATCTGGTTGAATTTCAGTTGCTTTCTTAAATAAAGCAAGAGCCTTCTCGTTATTTTCTTCAAATACGTACGCAACACCTAAATTATAATACGCATCTGCATGCTCTTCATCCATTTCTAATACCTTTTCAAAATAAGGTTTCGCCTCTTGAATATGTTCTAAACGTGCAAAGCAAAGTCCGCACTGGAACACAGCTTCTACATCGTTTTCATCTAATTCTGTCGCTCTTTGTAAAAACGGCAGCGCAAGACGATCATTTCCAAGCTGCACATGTGTAATACCTAGCATAAATGTTACATCAGCTGATTGTAATCCAGCGTGCATCGCCTGTTCAAATACAGCTTTCGCCTCTGCAAATTGCTCTTGACCGTAATACACGTTTCCTAATCCGTAATAAGCAGCCGCAGATTTATCATCTAACTCTAATGCACGTTTATAAAATAAAACTGCTCTTTCACTGTCACCTAGTACATCTAATAAGTTCGCAAAATTAATGTATCCAAGCGCATCTTTCGGATTTTCTTCGATCGCTTCTGTGAAATTTTTAGCAGCTTCTTCCCAGTTTCCTTCTTGCATATATTGAATACCTGTTTCAAGTTTGTTTGACATATCCTTCACCTCTACAACAAATTATAACAAAGAATGTATTTTCCAAGCGAACGAAAATTCGCTTTATGTAAAAGAAACCTCTAACCGCGAATCGGCAGAGGCTTCTCGTTTTATCCTAAATAATCCAATTTCTTACCGCTACGGTACACTTCATCAATTGTAGCACCGCCTAAGCACTCATCTCCATCATAGAAAACAACTGCTTGTCCTGGTGTAATTGCACGAATTGGCTCGTCACAAAGAATACGAACTGTATTTTCATCAACGATTTGAACCGTTACTTTATTGTCTTCTTGACGATAACGGAATTTCGCTGTGCACTTAAATTCTTTTTCTTTCGCTTCATTACTTACCCAACCGATATTCGTAGCAATAACTTCATCACCATATAGAAGTTCGTTATGGAACCCTTGATCAACATATAAAATGTTTTCTTTCAAGTTTTTCCCAACAGCAAACCATGGATCACCGTTACCACCAATACCAAGGCCATGACGTTGTCCAATTGTATAGTACATTAAACCGTCATGCTTTCCTTTCACTTCACCAGATAATGTTTGCATCACACCTGGTTGTGCTGGTAAATAGTTACTTAAGAAATCTTTAAAGTTACGCTCACCAATGAAGCAAATACCAGTACTATCTTTCTTCGCCGCTGTCGCTAAACCAGCTTCTTTCGCCATTTCACGAATTTGTGGTTTCTTTAATTCACCTAACGGGAACAATGTTTTTGATAATTGTTCTTGGCTTAATTGATTTAAGAAATACGTTTGGTCTTTATTATCATCAACGCCACGAAGCATTTTATATTCGCCGTCCATATAAGCAACGCGTGCATAATGACCTGTCGCTACATAATCAGCACCAAGCGCAATTGCATGCTCTAAAAATGCTTTAAATTTAATTTCTTTGTTACACATTACATCTGGGTTTGGTGTACGACCAGCTCGGTACTCATCTAAGAAGTACGTAAATACTTTATCCCAATATTGTTTTTCAAAGTTTACTGCATAATACGGAATGCCAATTTGGTTACACACTTCAATTACATCATTGTAATCTTCTGTTGCTGTGCAGACACCATTCTCATCTGTATCATCCCAGTTTTTCATAAAGATTCCGATTACATCATAACCTTGCTCTTTTAATAAAAGAGCTGCTACAGATGAATCAACGCCACCGGACATCCCGATGACAACGCGTGTTTCGTGAGGTAGTTTGTTCATCATGTCACCTCCCATGCTAATTTTGTGTTAATCGCTTCACGATTTTCACTGTTTCGTACGCCGCTTTCTCAATTTGCTCTTTCGTATTTCCAAGCCCGAAACTAAAGCGTACGGATGAACGTATTTGATCGGAGTCTTTTCCGAACATCGCTACTAATACATGTGATGGATCAATCGAACCAGCTGTACATGCCGAACCACTAGACACTGCAATGCCAGCTAAGTCTAAATTCACAAGGAACGGTTCAATGTTCATTCCTGTAAAACTAATATTAAGCACATGCGGTAAGCGATATTCTAAGTTTCCGTTTACCTCGAAAGTAATGTCTTCATTTTTGAAGACAGATACCATTATATCTTTAAACTCTTCATATTGGGCATTTTTTTGCTCACGAGTTTTTTCAGCTAGCAAAATTGCATGTTGCAAACCAACGATACTCGGTACATTCTCAGTACCAGCACGGCGTTTTCTTTCTTGCTCCCCGCCTATTAATAACGGTTCAAATTTCACATTTGCACCAGCGTATAGGAACCCTACACCTTTTGGCCCGTTAATTTTGTGAGCTGAAATCGATAATAAATCAATGCCAAACTCTTTCACATCTATTTCTACTAATCCGTAAGCTTGTACCGCATCTGTATGGAAATAGGCTTGATGCTCTTTTAGCAACTTCCCTATTTCCGCGATTGGTTGCATCGTCCCAACTTCATTATTCCCAAACATAACGGATACGAGAATTGTCTCTTCTGTTAATGCATTTTGTATGTCAGAAACTTGAACGCGTCCTGTTTCATCAACAGGTAAATACGTCACTTCAAACCCTTCGCGCTCTAACAATTCACACGTATGCAAAATTGCATGATGTTCAATTTGCGTCGTTATAATATGGTTACCTTTATGGCGGTTCGCACGTGCTACACCGATAAGTGCTAAATTATCAGCTTCTGTACCACCGCTCGTAAATATAATTTCATTCGGATTCGCATGAATGCTACGTGCACACGCGCGTCTTGCCTCATCTACTGTATGGCGCGTTTGACGTCCATAAAAGTGAATACTAGACGGATTCCCGAATGTTTCTGTCATATATGGAATCATCTTTTCGACCACTTCTGGGTGAGTCGGAGATGTCGCAGCATGATCTAAGTAAATGCGTTCCATTAAATCTCCTTCTTTCCAAATCGTTTCACAAGGAATTAAATGTAAAACATATAGCCCCCGTGATTTTCTTCCTCATAACGTACTAAATCTTCTAACGTTGTACTATCTAACACTTCTTGCACCGCATCACGAACACGCATCCATAATTGGCGTTGTGCTGGTTCTTCTTCTTCTATCATTTCTACAACACTAATTGGACCCTCTAATACACGGATTACATCTCCAGCTGTAATGTTAGCTGGCTGATCTGACAATACATATCCGCCATATGCACCGCGCGTACTCTTTACTAGACGAGCGTTACGAAGTGGTGAAATTAATTGCTCTAAATAATGTTCCGATAAGTCATGTGCCTGCGCAATTGATTTTAAGGAAATCGGACCTTCACCAAACTTTTTTGCAAGATCGATCATAATTGTTAAGCCGTAGCGGCCTTTCGTTGAAATCTTCATCTATTTTGCACCTCTTTTCAAATTTTCACTTCTATTAGTTATATCTTATTTATAAAAGAACACAATTTAAAATCCTATGAAATTATAGCATAATATAGTATTATAAGAAATTTCAACTTGTGTATCAAAATGATAACATAAAATCACATTGAAAAACTCGGAAATTATTACAATTGAAAGAAAAATGGAAATATTCATATTCATTTTTCCCACAAAACAGCATCCTGTTTCAAATTCCACTAAAAAAAATGATACGATAGAAAGAGATTATACATTAAGGGAGACGGTAAAAATGAAACAACCACTCGCACATCGAATGCGCCCTACAAATATTCAAGAAATTATCGGACAACAACATTTAGTTGGTGAAGGAAAGATTTTATGGCGAATGGTCCAAGCAAATCATTTTCAATCTATGATTTTATACGGCCCTCCAGGTACTGGAAAAACATCTATTGCAAGCGCAATTGCAGGAAGTACTGGAACCCCTTTTCGCCTATTAAACGCTGTTACTCATAATAAAAAAGATATGGAAGTTGTCATACAAGAGGCAAAGATGCATCGACACCTCGTTTTAATTTTAGATGAAGTACACCGTCTAGATAAAGCAAAACAGGATTTTCTATTACCTCATTTAGAAAGCGGACTCCTTACCTTAATTGGTGCAACGACGAGTAATCCGTTCCATGCTATTAATTCTGCTATTCGAAGTCGTTGTCAAATCTTCGAATTACACGCATTAACAGAAGATGATCTTTTAATTGGCTTAAAACGAGCACTTGAAGATAAAGAAAAAGGTCTTGGGGAATATGATGTAACTGTTACGCCTGAAGCATTACATCATTTTGCAAATGCATCAGGCGGAGATATGCGTTCCGCTTATAATGCACTTGAACTAGCTGTTTTATCTAGCTTTACAACGAATGACAACGCTGCGGAAATTACGCTAGAAATCGCTGAAGAATGTTTGCAAAAAAAGAGCTTCGTTCATGACAAAGGTGGAGATGCTCATTATGACGTATTATCGGCATTTCAAAAATCAGTGCGCGGAAGTGATGTAAATGCAGCACTTCATTATTTAGCACGTCTTATTGAAGCTGGTGATTTACAAAGCATTGGTAGACGCCTTCTTATTATGGCATATGAAGATATCGGACTTGCTAGCCCGCAAGCTGGACCACGTACACTAGCAGCTATAGAATCAGCTGAACGAGTTGGATTCCCAGAAGCACGTATACCACTTGCAAATGCTGTTATCGAGCTTTGCCTATCACCAAAATCAAACTCAGCTTATAAAGCACTTGATGCTGCACTACACGATTTACGTAACGGTCAAACCGGTGACATCCCAAGTCATTTAAAAGATAGTCATTACAAAGGCGCAGAATCACTTGGAAGAGGCATTGGATACTTATATCCACACGACCATCCAAATGGCTGGGTACAACAACAATACTTACCTGATAAAATAAAAAACAAACAATATTATAAACCGAAAGCGACAGGGAAATTTGAGCAAGCACTTTCTACTGTATATGAAAGATTACAAAGTTCGAATAAAACGAAAAATAAAGGGTAACCTAAGCGAAAACGTCACCATTATGGAGGCTTCGCTTATGAAAACACGTCAAGATGCATGGACAAAAGAAGACGATCTCCTTTTAGCAGAAACTGTTTTACGACATATTCGCAGCGGCAGTACACAAATAAAAGCATTCGATGAAGTCGGCGATACATTGAACCGCACTTCAGCAGCTTGCGGCTTTAGATGGAATGCTGAAGTACGACCGAATTACGAAGATGCGGTTCAACTTGCAAAAAAACAACGTAAAGAATTAAAACGCTCTGAAGCTAAAATAGAAAAAGAGCATTTCACGCAAACGAAACAACTCGTAATTGATGCAGAGTTTTCAGAAGATATTACGTCAAATAAACAAGAACTTACAATACACAGTGTTATTTCATTTTTGCAAAACTTAGAGCACAATGACCCTTCACTCGCAAAGTTACAAACTGAAAATGACGTATTACAGGCTCAGCTCACGTCCCTGCAAAAAACAAATCATGAACTCGAAGCAAAATTAGCAATACTCTCAAAAAAACAACAAGCAATTGAAGAAGATTATGCCATGCTTGTTAGAATTATGGACCGTGCTCGAAAACTCGTTTCAGTTGAAGAACAAGAAGAACAGATCGCTCCCATTTTCAAAACAGATCAAAATGGAAATTTAGATATTATATATTCTGCAGAGAATTAAAAACAGGGATGCCACTTTTTTGACTAAGTGACATCCCTTTTTGTTTATTTGATGAACAGCATATATATGTGTGTATGTGCCAGTAAATCAAATTATATCAACAATTTTTCAAATATATCTATCGTAACTCAAATTATATCGATGATTCGACACACAATATCGATTTACCGACAAAAATTGAAGAAATATCCCTCCCTTTCATACAAGGAAACTCCTGAAACGAATTGGATATTTTTTACTTAAATGTTACTATAAACATATACATTTGAAGGGAGATGGTTACTATTTCATTGATAGTCTTCAAAATAACACTCGGTGTTCTCGTCCTAACTTTAGCTCTTTTCACCATTAACAGCTTAAAAAAGACGTCCGCCTATAAATCAGATAAATATGATCATTACTTACTAGCCTTGCTTACATTTGAACTAGTGGTGATGCAAATATCCATATTTCTTTAATACATATAAAAAAGCATATATCCGAAATGGATATATGCTTTTACTTTATTCTTGCCCTACACGTTTCACTTCTACGTTTTTAATACGTTCACGCACAACGTGACTTGCCATAATTAAGCCTGCCACAGATGGTACGAATGCATTTGATGAAGGTGGTAATTTCACTTTACGAATTTTTGCATTTTCGTCTGGTACGATTTCTTTACGTACTTCTTCACGAATTACGATTGGGTTTTCGTCAGAGAAGACAACTTTTACACCTTTTTTAATACCATCTTTACGAAGCTTCGTACGAATTACTTTCGCAATTGGATCTGTATGTGTTTTAGAGATATCCGCAATACGGAAACGAGTTGGGTCCATTTTATTTGCCGCACCCATACATGAGATAATTTTAATTTTGCGACGTAAGCACTGTTTAATTAAATGAATTTTGAACGTAATCGTATCAGATGCATCTACTACGAAATCCAATCCATGTTTGAAGAACTCTTCATATGTTTCATCAGTATAAAACATTTCTAGTCCAATTACTTCACACTCTGGATTAATGTCTGCGATACGCTCTTTCATTAATTCTACTTTTGAACGTCCTACAGTAGATACTAACGCGTGAATTTGACGGTTTACGTTTGTAATATCTACAACGTCTTTATCGACTAATACGAGACGTCCTACGCCAGAACGTGCTAACGCCTCTGCCGAAAATGACCCTACGCCGCCAATTCCTAAAATACCGACTGTACTATTTTTTAATATTTCAAGTCCTTCTTTACCGAAGGCTAATTCATTACGTGAAAATTGATGTAACATTCAGCTCTACACTCCTATTACAAAAATGGTCTACCATGTATTCTAGCGTTTTTCCGACTATTTGTATAGAAAAAGTTATAGAATTCCTAAAAATACATATTTCGAGAAGGAAAGCATAGTGTAAACCGCACTTTTACCTCTTCTCTCAATTATCCATAAAAAAAGTCTAGATGGTATTAGTATAACCATCTAGACCTTTTCTTTACTTCTCTTACTTCTCTTCTTTCACGCTCAATTTTAAGCTTAGCTCTTCAAGCTGAGCTTCTGCAACTGGGCTTGGAGCTTCTGTTAATAAGCAGCTTGCGCTTGCTGTTTTCGGGAATGCAATTGTATCACGAAGGTTCGTACGGCCTGCAAGTAACATAACAAGACGGTCTAAACCTAATGCGATACCACCGTGTGGTGGAGTACCGTATTCGAATGCTTCTAATAAGAATCCGAATTGCTCTTGTGCTTCTTCTTGTGAGAATCCAAGTGCTTTGAACATTTTTTCTTGTACGTCACGCTCGTAAATACGAAGTGATCCACCGCCAAGCTCATAACCATTTAATACAAGGTCATATGCTTGTGCACGTGCTTTTTCTGGTGCCGTTTCTAATAACTCAACATCTTCACGGAATGGCATTGTGAATGGGTGATGAGCTGCAAAGTAACGATCTGCATCTTCATCGTACTCAAGAAGTGGCCAATCTGTTACCCATAGGAAGTTAAATTTACTTTCATCGATTAACTCAAGCTCTTTACCTAGACGTAAACGAAGTGCACCTAAGCTATCTGCAACAACGCTCTTCTTATCTGCTACGAATAGTAATAAGTCGCCAGCAGTAGCTTCTAATGTAGTCATTAACGCGTTTGCTTCTTCTTCACCGAAGAATTTCGCAATCGGTCCTTTTAAGCCGTCCTCTTCCACTTTAAGCCAAGCTAGACCTTTTGCACCGTATACTTTTACGAATTCAGTTAATGCATCGATATCTTTACGAGAGTATTTGCTCGCAGCACCTTTTGCATTAATTGCTTTTACTTGTCCGCCGCTTTCTACAGCACTTGTAAATACTTTAAAACCACACCCTACTGCAAATTCAGATAGGTCTGTTAGTTCCATTTCAAAGCGTGTATCTGGCTTATCAGAACCGTAGCGAGCCATTGCATCAGCATATTTCATACGAGGGAATGGTGCACGCACTTCTACACCTTTTGCATCCTTCATAACTTTCGTCATCATGCGCTCCATCATATCTAAAATTTCATCTTGTGTTAAGAATGAAGCTTCGATATCGATTTGCGTGAATTCTGGTTGACGGTCTGCACGTAAATCTTCGTCACGGAAACAACGTGCTACTTGATAGTAACGCTCAAATCCGCCGACCATAAGAAGCTGTTTAAATAATTGCGGAGACTGTGGTAATGCATAGAATTCACCATCATGTACACGACTTGGTACTAAATAGTCACGAGCTCCTTCTGGTGTGCTCTTCGTTAAAATTGGTGTTTCCACTTCTAAGAACTCTTCTGTGTCTAAGAAGTTACGAATTGTTTTCGTTACATCGTGACGCATTTTGAATGTGTTAAACATTGCAGGACGACGTAAGTCTAAATAACGATATTTTAAACGCACATCTTCTGATGCATCTGTATCATCAGCAATAATGATTGGCGTTGTTTTTGCTGCATTTAATACGTTTACTTTCGTTGCTTGTACTTCAATACGACCAGTTGCCATATTGTCATTAATTGCACCTTCACCACGCTCAACAACTGTACCTTCTACGTGTAATACGTATTCGCTACGAATCGTTTCTGCTATTTCTAACGCTTCTTTTGATGTTTCTGGGTTAAATACAACTTGCACGATACCTGTACGGTCGCGTAAGTCGATAAAGATTAATCCACCTAAATCACGGCGTTTTTGTACCCAACCTTTTAATTGAACTGTTTGTCCAACTGCTTCTACTGTTACTTTTCCACATGCATGTGTTCTTTCAGCCACTGTAAGTTCCCCCTATATTAATTTCTCTGCTACGTATGAAGCAAATACATCTAATGCTACTTCTTCTTGCTCACCAGTTGCCATATCTTTTAAGTTAATGATGCCTTTATCTAGTTCATCTTCCCCTAATACAGCTACAAATTTCGCCTTTAGACGATCTGCGGATTTAAATTGTGCTTTCATTTTGCGGTCTAAATAATCTTTTTCAACTGATAATCCAGCTTTACGAAGATCAAACGCAACTTTCGCAGCATGGTCTTTCGCTTTTTCACCAAGCGCTACAACATAACAATCAATACTATGTTCAATTGGTAATTCAATGTTTTCAGCTTTTAGCGCCATAATTAAACGTTCGATACTCATCGCAAAACCGATACCTGGCATTTCTGGTCCACCGATTTCTTGTACAAGCCCGTTATAACGACCACCACCGCTTAATGTAGTGATAGCACCGAAACCTTCTGCCTCACTCATAATTTCAAAAACAGTGTGTTGATAGTAGTCTAAACCACGTACTAAGTTCGGATCTTTTTCAAATGGAACATCCATCATCGTTAATAGTTCTTGAACTTTCTCGTAGTATACTGCTGAATCTTCGTTTAAGTATTCTGTAATAGATGGTGCTGTTCCCATTAATTCATGGTTACGGTCCTTCTTACAATCTAAAATACGAAGAGGGTTCTTTTCTAAACGAGATTGACAGTCAGAACAGAACTCACCGATACGTGGCTGGAAGTGTGCGATTAACGCATCACGGTGCGCTTGACGGCTCGCCGCATCACCTAAGCTGTTTAATACAACTTTAATATTTTTTAAGCCCATGCCGCGGTAAAACTCTACAGCAAGTGCAATTACTTCGGCATCAATTGCAGGATCGTTACTACCGATTGCTTCAATACCGAATTGTACGAATTGACGATAACGACCTGCTTGTGGTCTTTCATAACGGAACATTTGACCGATATAGTATAATTTCGTTGGCTGTGTTGCGTCACCGAACATTTTGTTTTCAACGTAAGAACGTACAACAGGTGCAGTACCTTCTGGACGTAATGTTAAACTACGCTCTCCACGATCTTGGAATGAGTACATTTCTTTTTGTACGATATCTGTCGTATCACCAACACCACGTAAAAATAGCTCAGTGTGTTCAAAAATTGGTGTACGAATTTCTTTATAATTGTAACGACGGCAAATTTCGCGTGCTTGCCCTTCGATATACTGCCATAACTCAACAGTGCCTGGAAGAATATCTTGCGTTCCGCGTGGGATTTGAATAGACATATTCAGTTCCTCCTCAAATTGTTTTAATCTTAATAAAAATAAAAAAACTCCCGCCTCTACTGTTTGAACAGTAGGGACGAGAGTATTATACCCGTGGTGCCACCCTAATTGAAGCACGTATGCTTCCACTTTTTTAATAACGCTTAAATGTGCGTTCATCTCTACTAAGCATATATGCCGTTCAAGTTGAAACCTCTAGAGTGTCATTCAATCAGTCATCATGCAGAAATGTTTTCAGCCTAAGACATTTCTTCTCTTTCCATGTGTGTCTCATTTACTCTTCTCTATCAACGGTTATATTCATATGTAAATATAAAATTACTATACGTTTGTTCAGTAGGATTGTCAAGTGCTCTAAGAGCGTTCAATCTGCTTCTTTAGACGCTTTACATCTTGAAGAGAAATTCCAAACTCAGAAGCAAGCTCCATTGAAGTATTGTTTTGTTCCTTTGAAATAAACTCATGAAAATTCACGTTAAACAGTTGATTTGCACCATTTGTAACAGAATGCCCTTTTTCATTCATACGCATACGTATATCCCTCACATTCAATATGGATGTTTTACTTTTTATTGTTCCATATTGATGAGAGAGTTATACATAACTGAAACAGCTATTGATTCCAAATAAAGTGAACCTTTCATCTGTGGGGGTCACTGCCCACAAATAGCGGGATAAATGAACAAAACATACAACAATGTATAAAAAAGAGGGGATTATATAATCCCCTCTTCTTAACCAACACTATTTACTATCCACAATTAAAGTCACCGGACCATCATTGATTAAAGAAACATCCATCATTGCTCCGAACTTCCCTGTTGCTACATGCAATCCTTGCTTACGAACTTCCTCATTAAAGAAATCATATAAACGCTCTGCATAGTCAGGTTTGGCAGCATCCATAAAGTTTGGACGTCTTCCCTTGCGGCAATCTCCGTATAATGTGAATTGCGAAATTGATAGAACTTGTCCTTCAACATCAAGTACAGAATGGTTCATCTTTCCGCTCTCATCTTCAAAAATACGTAAGTTCGCAATTTTTTCTGCAATGTACGTTGCATCTTTTTCTGTATCTTCATGCGTAATACCAACTAGTAATGTTAAACCGAACGGAATTTGTCCTACGATCTCACCGTCTACTGTGACAGATGCTTCTTTTGATCGTTGTAAAACAACTCTCATTTTTCCTACACTCCCTATTAATGCATCATGCGTCGTACTGCATAAATTTCTGGAACACGTTTAATGCGTTCTACTACTTTTTTCAAGTGCTGTAAGTTACGAATAGAGATTGACATATTAATTGTCGCCATCTTATTACGGTCACTTCTACCAGAAACTGCCGAAATGTACGTTTTCGTCTCTGTAACAGCTTGCAATACTTCATTTAATAAACCACGGCGATCGTAACCTGAAATTTCAATATCAACGTTATACTCAATTTCTTTTTCAGGGCTACCTTCCCACTCTACTTCTAATAAACGTTCTACAGCTTCTTCTGTATGAACATTTACACAATCACGGCGGTGAATCGATACGCCTCGGCCTTTCGTAATATATCCAACGATATCATCACCCGGTACTGGGTTACAGCATTTTGATAAGCGAATTAATAAATTATCCGCACCACTTACTTTAACGCCAGAATCCCATTTTCGAATTTTCATCGGTTTACGAACTTCTTTAACTTCAACAATCTCTTCTTCTTCACGTTGCTTACGGAACTTGTCCGTTAGTCGTGTAACAATTTGTGATGCAGTGATGCCATTATATCCAACTGCTGCAAACATATCTTCTTCATTTGCAAAGTTGAATTTTTCAGCAACACGTTTTAAATTGTCCGGAGCTAACACTTCTTTCATCTCATACTCTAGGCTACGCACTTCTTTCTCAACAAGTTCACGGCCTTTTTCAATATTTTCATCTCTACGTTGCTTCTTAAAGAATTGACGTATTTTGTTTTTTGCATGAGATGTTTGAGCAAGTTTCACCCAATCTTGACTTGGTCCATACGAATGTTTCGATGTTAAAATTTCAATGATGTCACCAGTTTTTAATTTATAATCAAGTGTCACCATTTTGCCGTTTACTTTTGCACCAATTGTTTTATTTCCAATCTCTGAATGCACGCGATACGAAAAGTCAATTGGAACAGATCCAAGTGGCAATTCCATTACGTCGCCTTTCGGTGTAAAGACGAATACCATGTCAGAGAATAAATCAATTTTTAATGACTCCATAAACTCTTCTGCATTAGAAGCTTCATTTTGCCATTCTAATATTTGACGGAACCATGTAAGTTTCTTCTCTAATGTACCTGTTGTTTCTGCTGTTTTTCCTTCTTTATACGCCCAGTGCGCCGCGATCCCGAATTCTGCAATCTCATGCATTTCTTTCGTACGAATTTGCACTTCAAGCGGATCACCTTTCGGCCCAATTACAGTCGTATGAAGAGATTGATATAGATTTGCTTTCGGCATCGCAATATAATCTTTAAAACGACCTGGCATCGGCTTCCAGCACGTATGAATAATTCCAAGCACTGCATAACAATCTTTAATACTATTGACAACGACACGTACAGCTAATAAATCGTAAATTTCATTGAACTGTTTATTTTGCAGTGCCATTTTACGATAAATACTGTAAATATGTTTTGGTCTTCCAGAAATCTCAGGTTGAATTGAAACCTCTTTTAATTTCTCACGAATACCAGTCATTACTTCATCTAAATATTCTTCACGCTCTGCACGTTTACGCTTCATTAAATTTACAATACGATAGTATTGCTGTGGATTTAAATAGCGAAGTGACGTATCCTCTAACTCCCATTTAATAGTACTAATTCCGAGTCTATGTGCTAAAGGTGCAAAGATTTCTAACGTTTCATTCGCAATGCGACGCTGCTTCTCTTGAGGCAAATGTTTCAATGTACGCATGTTATGAAGACGATCAGCTAGTTTAATTAAAATAACTCGAATATCTTGAGCCATTGCAATAAACATTTTGCGATGGTTTTCTGCTTGTTGTTGCTCATGAGATTTATACTTAATCTTTCCGAGCTTTGTTACACCATCGACAAGCATAGCAATTTCTTTATTAAATTCCCGTTCAATATCTTCTAATGTAATCTCTGTATCTTCCACTACATCATGTAAGAAACCTGCTGATACTGTAGCTGGATCCATGTGTAAATCAACTAAAATACCTGCAACTTGAATTGGATGAATAATGTACGGTTCACCCGATTTTCTGTATTGTTCGCTATGCGCATCACGTGCATATTCATAGGCACGCGCCACTAGCTCAATATCTTCATCCGCTAAATATTGACTTGCTTTCTCGAGTACCTGTTCAGCTGTTAGTACCTGCTCATTTGCCATCGAATCACCTTTTATTGAAAATTGACTTTATCTTAATTAAGTAGAATAAATTATATTCTATCATTATAACCTAATGATTGTGAATTGTGAAAAGGAAAAGATTTTACTGACATTTCACCTTATTTTTTTGTGCAATTATACAAAAGTACCCGCTCCTCTCCAAGAGATTCACGGGTACTTTTTATCACCGTAGTTTTACCTATATAGTGATTAGTATTTTTCTAATACTAATACATCGTAACCATCTAACATTTTACGACCATCTAAGTAAGTAAGCTCTACTAAGAATGCAATTCCTGCTACAACTCCGCCAAGTTCTTCAACTAGCTTAATTGTCGCTTCAATTGTTCCACCTGTAGCTAATAGATCATCTGTAATTAATACGCGTTGACCTGGCTTAATTGCATCTTTATGGATTGTTAAAACATCTTTACCATATTCTTTACCGTAGTCAACTGTAATTACTTCACGTGGTAATTTTCCTAATTTACGAACTGGTGCAAAACCTACTTCTAATGCATAAGAAACTGGGCAACCGATAATAAAGCCACGAGCTTCTGGTCCTACTACAACATCGATATCTCTGTCTTTTGCATACTCAACGATTGCATCTGTTGCTGCTTTGTATGCTTTACCGTCGTTCATTAACGGTGTAATGTCTTTAAATACAATACCTTCTTTTGGATAATCCGGTACAATTGCGATATGTTGCTTGAAATCCATATTTCTGAATCCTCCTCAGATATAAAAGGTTTTGTAAATACAAATCCTTTACCCTAACTGTTCTACTTCTTTATGATTACGAATCGTTTCAAACCATGTATATAGTTGCTGATATGTGCTATAAACCAATTCTTTTTCTAATTGTAAGTGGTTCATTTTCTCACGATATGTGTTCGATTCAATTAAATCACGCTTTTGTTTTTTGTCTGCCATAAAAATGACGCCATCTTTTATTGTAACAAATTCTAACTCAAAAAACACCTGTGTCATGAAATTTACTGTATCTTTTGACCAACCTTTATGTCGGCATAGTTGTTCTCCATATTGTCTTAAAGAAAATGGTGCTTTTTGGCTCAAGAACGAATAGTACCATTTAAAATGTTCCCTCGTTGGAACAGTACTAAATAAATGATTATTCTCTTGATAAAATAGCGTATAAATTCGCGACGGGAACCCAACTTTAAATAGATCTCTTAATTCATCTGTTCCTTTTGGTAAATCAAGTAACACGATGTATTGATCGTCTAAATGAGTTACTTCTGATGCATGCATCATATGCTCTTTATAGTCTTCTAAAGAAAATTTATTCAATACCTCTTCAGAAAAATACACCATCGTTATTTTTTCTTTCGGAAGTTCTGCTACATTCGCTTCTACGTTACGCATACTACGCCAATCAAATAATTGCCACGCCTCTACAGCAATATCTTGCACCATTAATTGCGGCTTCTTAAAATTATTCCATTCATTGATAGATGCTTCCCCTATTACAGATACCTTTGCAACTGGAGAAATTTCTTTCGCATAGGCACCAAAACCAAATCCGATTGTATCTAGTGTCGCTTGTCCATCGCGAAGAGCCATTTTCAAATGAGAGCCATCTGATCCGATTGCACGAATACTTTCTAACTCTGCATCCTTCACTGCAATACGTGGTTTTGGATTTCCAACGCCAAATGGCGCTAACTTTTGCATGTCTTCAATTGCTGCCAGTGTTACATCCTCCACTTTACAAAAGACATCAACAGCTGTAATTGGAATAAAATCTTCTTCTGTTAAAATTACCTCTGCTTGTTCATTTAAGCGGCGGCGTAATTCATCTACATCATTCATATGTAGCGTCATTCCCGCTGCCATCGGATGCCCTCCAAAGTGTGGCAATAACTCTCTACAATCTGACAAATTTGCAAACAAATCAAATCCTGCAATACTACGTGCTGAACCTTTTGCTGTTTCTTTTACAGGATCAATGCATAATACAATCGTTGGACGATAAAAACGTTCAACTAATTTAGATGCGACAATTCCAATTACACCTGGATTCCAGCCTTCTTTTGCCAGTACTAGTACTTTATTGTCTTCTGGCGAGAAATTATTTTCCACTTCAGCGATAGCTTCTTCTGTAATTTGCTTTACAATATCTTTTCGCAGTTTGTTCAGCTCATCAATTTCTTCAGCTAGCTCTTTCGCTTCTTCTGGATCATCTGATAATAAAAGATGTACAGCCGGCGTAGCATCTTCTAAACGTCCAACTGCATTAATACGCGGCGCGATCGAGAAACCAATGCTCTCTTCTGTAATTTCACTTTGCGAAACGTTAGCAACTTTAAATAGCGCCTTTAGTCCGATATTTTTTGTCATGCGCATATGCTTTAAACCGCGCTTCACTAGCAATCTATTCTCACCATGAAGTGACACTAAATCGGCTACTGTACCAATTACTGCAATTTCTAATAAATGCTCTGGTACACGGCCTAGTAGTGCATGTGCAACTTTAAACGCAACACCTACACCAGCTAAATAGTGAAACGGATATACACCGCCATCTAATTTCGGATGAATAATTGCAAGTGCTTCTGGCAATTCTGGTGGTGGCTCATGGTGATCTGTAATAATAAGATCTATTCCAAGTTCCTTCGCTACATTCGCTTCATGTACTGCTGCGATACCAGTATCGACAGTAATAATTAGTGAGAATCCTGCGCTATGTGCCCAACGAAATGCTTCTTCGTTTGGTCCATATCCTTCTGTAAAACGGTTTGGAATATAAAATTCTACGTCTGCACCTAATTCTTGCAAGGCAAGATATAACACAGTCGTACTACTTACTCCGTCCGCATCGTAGTCACCAAATATTAATATTTGCTCTCCATTTTGAATCGCCTTATTTACACGTTCTACCGTTCTATCCATTCCTTCTAATAAAAATGGATCATGAAATTCTTGATTTTCTGTATTTAAAAAATCTAAAATCTTATCTTCTGTATCTAGTCCTCTACCGAGGAATAACGAAACGACAAGTGGTGATAATTGTAATTTACTTGCTAATTCACTCACTCGCTCATTATTATATTCTTTTTCTTTCCAACGCGTCTTCGGTTGTAACACGAAATCACCCCTTAACCTGTTCATTATACAAGACAGATTAAGGGGTGACAATATAATGCAAAATACGATGCAATATCTATATACTAAAATGTTAATGATATTTAATTTGGAGAATACGGATTTATATGTACAAACACATTTTGTACGTTATCTTGTTCCATAAGCGTTTCTTTCACATGCTTTCCAATGCGGTGCCCTTCTTCTACAGTAATGTATGGATCTACAGAAACTTTAATATCAACAATAACGTAATGACCATGCTCCCTTGCATATAAAGAGCCGATTTTTTTCACACCGTCTATTTGAAGTACAGCCTCTCTAAGCGGCACAACATCTTCCTCATGAAGAACATGATCAAGCGTTGCATGAATCGCTTCGGCCCCAATACTCCACGCCATCTTTGCAACAAGAAGTGAAACAAATAATCCTGCAATTGGATCGGCATATACAAGCCAGTCTACCCCGAACTTACCACCAATAATCGCTGCACAAATACCAATTAAAGCTGCAATTGAAGAAAACACATCCGAACGGTGCTCATATGCATTTGCAATAATTGCATCACTATTTACCCTCTTCCCTAATCGGAATTTATATTGAAACATTCCTTCTTTCACGATAATCGAAAGAACAACAGCAAAAATCGTAATTCCTTTAGGTGGTTCTAGTTCTTGCGAAAAAGCTTTTATAGACGAAATTGCTATCTCGATTCCCACAATAAATAATAATACCGCTACAATAATTGCTGAAATCGATTCCGCTTTACCATGACCATACGGATGATCTTCATCAGGCGGTTGCTTTGCTGCTCGCAATCCAAAAAGTACAGCGAGCGAACCAATTACATCTGATGCAGAATGCACGGCATCCGCTAATAGTGCTTTACTGTTCCCAATATAACCAATTACCGCCTTTACAATCGCTAATATAATATTACCAACGATCCCGACAATAGCACCAAACTCGGCCTGTTTAAAACGTTCATCTTTTTCCATAATTAAAATCCCTTCTTTTCTTAACCTATCTTTTTATCCCACTTTAATGGGCAGTAAGACCCCCACCTCAAAATTCAGCGAAAGCAAAGAAGTAAAGTGGGGGATCAACTGCCCATTAAAGTCCGATTGGTTCAACTAATAATCAGTGGGGGATGAAGAAAACCCCCACTGATTAAAGTTTCACTTTATTGTAGCAAAAATAGCGATAACATCACCACTTTCTTCCATCTTACTTCTGTTAAAAAGTTGCTATCTTATTGTATCCACAAACGAAAAAAGAGATGCCTCATAAAGAGACATCATCTTTTTTATACTTGCGGTTCAGATTCTACTTTCTCAACCTTTTTCTTGTTTTTACCCTTTTTCAAACGACGGTTTTCAAGCATTAACCAAATTTGAGAAGCAACGAAAACAGAAGAGTACGTACCTACAACTAATCCAACAAGTAACGCAAACGAGAAGTTACGTAGTGACTCACTACCGAAGATAAGTAACGCAATTACTGGGAATAACACTGTTAATACGGTGTTAATCGAACGACCAAGCGTTTGGCGAATACTTGCATTTACGATTTCTTCTAAGTCTTTTATATCGCGAACTCGTTTTTTCTGTTTGTATAATTCACGGTTTCTATCAAATGTAACAATTGAGTCATTAATAGAATAACCGATGATTGTTAATACCGCAGCGATAAACGTTAAGTCTACCTCTAACTGGAAAATACTAAATATAACAATCATAACAAATGCATCATGTAATAATGCAAGTACTGCAGATAATGCGTACGTAAATCGGAATCGAATACTTACGTATAAAATGATAACCGCAGAAGCGATTAATACTGCGATAAATGCATTTCGTGCAATCTCTTTACCGATTGTCGGTGAAACTGTACTTACGTTTGGATCTGTACCGTATTTATCATGGAAGAATGTTTTTGTTTTCGCAATTTCATCTTTTGATAGAACACCTAAAGTACGAACGGCGAAACCTTTATTGTCATCTCCAGTCGGTACAATATTTTCTTCCTTCACATCAATGTTCAATTCTTTAAAATCTTTATGAACATCTGATACAGTAACTGATTGTTTTGATTGCAAGTCGATACGTGTACCACTCGCAAAGTCAATACCAAGATTCAATTTGAAAATTGGTAAAATAATTGCACCTGCAATTATAACTACAATCGAGAAAACAAGGAATTTATGACCGATATTTACGAAGTTAATACGATCAAATCTTGTCGGTGGATGTACTACACCTTTTGTTAATGGAATAATATCCTTTTGTTTCACACCAAAGTATCCTGGTTTTTTATCGAAGTAACGGCTCTTTACAAGTAAACTTAGTAAGAAACGAGTACCGAATACGTTCGTAACGAAACCAACTAAAATACTTACGATTAAACTTGTTGCGAATCCTTTTACAGAGCTATTACCATAAACGAATAACACACCAGCTGCTGCAAGAGTCGTAACGTTTGCATCTAAAATTGTTGCTAATGAACGATGGTTACCAGCACGAAATGCTGACATCATTGACTTGCCAATTTTCAGCTCTTCTTTCAGTCTCTCGTACGTAATAATATTCGCATCAACTGCGATACCTACCCCGAGCACTAACGCCGCAATACCTGGCAACGTAAGAACTGCATGCATCCAGTTAAAGACAAGTAACGTAACGAAAATGTATAGACCTAACATAATAACCGCTACAATTCCTGGTAAACGGTAGAATACAAGCATAAATAAGAAAATAAGAGCGATACCAATCGCACTAGCGAAAATCGTTTGCTCTAACGCTTGTTGACCAAATTTCGCTCCAACAGATGTTGAATACATTTCTTTTAAATCAACAGGAAGTGCACCTGCATTTAATAAAGATGAAAGTTGTTTCGCACTTTCAACTGTGAAGTTTCCACCTACGATAGATACTTCAGCTTGATTAAACACTTGACTTACTGTTGCTGCTGATAAGAACTTCGGATTCGGTTTTGCAGATTCTGCTTTATACGAATCTTTTCCTTCTTCAAAATCAAGCCAAATTACCATTAAATTCGTTGGTGGTGGCATTTTTGAAATTTTTTCAGTTACTTCACGGAATTTTTCAGCGCTCTTTAGTGTAAGACCTACGCTCGCACGGCCTTGCTCATCAAATGTTTGCTTCGCTCCGCCGCCTTTTAAATCCGTTCCGTCCATAAGAAGGTTGTCATCTACATCACGGAATGTTAATTTCGCTTGTGTTGATAACATTTCACGTGCTTTTTGCTGATCTTGTACACCAGCAAGCTGTACGCGAATTCGATCTTGTCCTTCAATTTGAATGTTCGGCTCACTTACACCGAGAACATTGACACGATTTTCAAGAGCCCCTACTGTACTTACAAGTACGTCTCGATCGATTTTATCACCTTTTTTGGCTGGTTTTACTTCATACAGAATTTCAAAACCACCGCGAAGGTCTAGTCCTAGACTAATTCCTTTTGCTATGTCTTTTCCTGCCGCACCAATTACTCCACCGATTAATAAAACGATGAGGAAAAAGGCGGCAATTCTCGTACCACGCTTTGCCATATGTACCCTCTTTCTGCTACTAACACTTTAAATAAATCTCTTACGATTCACTTTTACACGTGTGCATACGTCTAGTTAGTAGACTTCCTTTCTATAATTTTGCTAGTTCCTCACTAGCTGTGTCGGTAAGTTTTCCACAATACCTTCACTTTCATTATTTATTTTCTCTCTTCACTACCCCCTTTATATATAATCTTAGACATAATTATTTCCTCATTATCAATACCTATCATTATACTGCAAAAGGAAGAACAAACCAATTGCAGTCGGTTATTTATTTTCATATTCATCAAATGACCAAAGTGGCGCTTGATATGCTTCAACAGTTAAATAAGTCATATATTCATTAGCACTTACTCTTAATACGTCATTAACTAATTCATACAATCTAACATCACTGTCTATCTTCTTCCACTTTTTCACTTTAAGAAACTTCCAAATATCATCATCTGTTACTCGGTCATAACCGAACATGTGGAACTCTTCTACTTTGCTTTCTAAAACGACTTGTAACTGTCCGCGGTATGATTCTACCAAAGCCTCTTTTTCTAACATACATAAACATCTCCTTCTTATTTCAGCACGAAAAGTCGCTTTTAATCCCGCTCTAATGGACAGCAATAACTACTTTCAAGAGCACTCTCATACTTCACTCTCTTAAATGCTTGTCATTCTTGTCTCATACGTGCATATAAATTATTGTAAATCATTCCACTGATTTTGAGAAGGTAGGAGAAGACCATGACGAGACAAAGCTTTTTAAAAGGCGCATTTATTTTAATGATAGCCGGCTTTATTACCAAAATCCTAGGATTTATTAATCGTATTGTAATGGCACGTATTTTAGGGGAAGAAGGCGTTGGCCTTTATATGATGGCCGTTCCTACATTCATTCTAGCAATTACATTAACACAAATCGGTCTTCCTGTCGCAATCGCAAAATTTGTAGCAGAAGCGGAAGCGGTGAACGATAAACAAAGAGTAAAAAAAATATTAACAGTATCATTAGCTGTTACATCCGTTATTAGTATCATTTTAACAATTGGAATTATGCTCCTCACACCTATTTTAGCAAAAACATTATTAACTGATGAACGGACGTACTATCCATTAATGGCCATTTTGCCTGTCGTTCCTGTTATTGCTGTTTCTTCTGTTTTACGCGGCTATTTCCAAGGGAAACAAAATATGAAACCTAGTGCTTACGCCCAAGTTATAGAACAAGTTGTCCGCATTACAATTATCGCTATATGCATTCAGTTATTTTTACCTTACGGCGTAGAATATGCTGCAGCTGGCGCTATGTTATCAGCCGTTCTCGGTGAAGTTGCATCGTTATTATTTTTACTTACTTTATTCCAGCGCGAAAAGCATTTATCTATACGCTCTGGTTTTTTCACTACTGTAAAGGAAAGCAAAGGGACATTTTATTCTCTGATGGATATCGCTCTTCCGACTACAGGAAGTCGTTTAATCGGTTCCGTTTCATATTTCTTTGAGCCTATCGTCGTTATGCAAAGCTTAGCGATTGCAGGAGTTGCTGCCTCTGTCGCAGCCCAGCAATACGGTATATTAAACGGTTATGCATTCCCACTTCTATCACTGCCAGCCTTTATTACATACGCTCTTTCTACAGCACTTGTTCCATCTATTAGTGAAGCGATGGCTAAAAGACAGCATAAATTAGTAGAACACCGCCTACAACAAGCTCTTCGGATCTCATTAATTACTGGTGGCTGGTCAGTCGTTATATTATACGTATTCGCTTCTCCTGTTTTAACTCTTATGTATGGATCGGATAGTGCCACAGCATTCATCCAGCTCCTTGCACCTTGCTTTTTATTTCATTACTTTCAAAGTCCACTTACCTCTGTTTTACAAGCTTTAAACTTAGCAAGAGCTGCAATGATGAATACATTTATTGGCGCCATCGTGAAATTAATCGTTATTTTTGTACTAGCTTCAAGGCCAGATTTTCAAATGATGGGGGTTGCACTCGCTATCGCTGCAAATATAGTAACGGTAACATTCCTTCATTACGCTACTGTTTTAAAGAAAATTACATTTACCATTTACGCAAAAGACTATATTTTCGGTGGACTTGCTATCGGTATTGCAGGCGCTTTCGGTTTTTACCTTCATAAATATATGATTTTCTCTCATTCACTCGGCGTACAAACATTATGGGAAATCACTTTAACAACAATCGTTTATATTATCCTCCTCTTCACTTTCAAACTCATTCGAAAAGAAGAGTTAAGTCGACTTCCAATCATTCGAAAACTTTCATTTTTGAAGTAAACGGGCTTACTATTTCCTATAGTAAGCCTCTAGTTTTCTTTCAAATCAACAAAAAATTGTCCATTTTGAAAGCTGCAGTATAAAATTTGTTTAATATCGTTATAACCTAAGTTTTTTAATTTGCCAATGAGCCATTCATCTGTATGTTCAATCATTTGTAAATGATTCAATTGAATTTCTCCATCAATAATAAGAGGAAGAGTAAACTGCAATGCACCCTGTTTACCTTTTTGTTTTTGAAAGACAGATAACTTCCCAGATGGTTCTAAAATAGCGTATTCTACATCCCGTACATCCCCAACTCCCTGCTCTCTTAATTGCATCATTAAATCATCTATATTATAACGTTGCTTTCTCATCTTCTTTTCATCAATTTTTCCGGCATTTACAAGAATAGCCGGCTCGCCTTCTATTAAATGCCGAAAGCGTTGATACTTTAACGAAACAACTGACAAAATGATCTGTATACACATAAGAAAAGTCATCGGAACTAATTGGTGCCAAAGTGATTTATCGGTATTTTCAATTGCCACTACAGCCATTTCACCAAGCATAATGAATACGACTAAATCTAATACACTTAGCTCTCCAATTTCACGTTTACCCATAAGACGAAAAATAATTAATATGATGATATACAAAAGCATCGTCCGGCCAATGATTGATACCCATTCCATTTCTACATCTCCTTTTTTACGTATAGACTCCCCTATAAAAAAGAAACTAGTCTAACTTAATCAAAATGAAAATATGCTTGTATTAAAAAGGGGGAATGTATACATGGATGGAACGAAAAAATTATCAACCGCAATTGGCTTTGGTATCGTTACACTATTAATTCTCGCATCACTTATTAGCATGGTTATGGCTCTTTTATTAAAATTTACAGATATGAATGAAGGGACATTAGCTGTTACTATTTTTATACTAGCTCTGTTATCTATGCTTATATCTGGATTTACTGCCGGCAAAAAGGCACAAGGGAAAGGCTGGTTAGTAGGCTTCACAACAGGACTTACATTCGCCATACTTGTTTTTCTAGTTAACTATTTAGGCTTCTCTCAAACTTTATCGAACTCCCAGTTACTTTATCAATTAGCATTAATGGGTGCGAGTACACTCGGCGGTATTTTCGGTGTAAATATGTCAAAACAAAACAACTAAAAAAAGGCCCTGCACATTTCATGCAGGGCCTTCCTCATTAGTTTTTCACAACTTCACGAATCGCATTGCGATCGAAAGTTAAGTGTGAACCACCAGATTTAATAACGATTTTCGTATCATCTACTGATTCGATTGTACCGTGTAAACCACCGATTGTTACGATAGCATCACCTTTTGCTAATTCATTTTGCATTTGAGCAACTGCTTTTTGACGCTTTTGTTGCGGGCGAATTAATAAGAAATAGAAAATCGCAAACATCGCAACAATCATAACGATATTCATCATACCTGGATTCATCTTTTGTTCCTCCTTTTAAATTATGTATTAGAAGTTTTTAGCATTCGGTTTATTAAAGCCATACTGTTCAAAGAATTCTTCGCGGAAATCGCCAAGACGGTCTTCACGAATAGCTTGTCTCACCTGCTCCATTAAGTTTAACAGAAAATGAAGGTTGTGATAAGACGTTAAACGAATTCCGAACGTTTCATCACACTTCATTAAGTGACGAATGTACGCACGAGAGTAATTTTTACATGTATAGCAGTCACAATTTGGATCAAGCGGACCGAAGTCTCTTGCAAATTTCGCATTTTTTACAACTAGACGGCCTTCACTTGTCATACATGTACCATTTCGAGCGATACGAGTTGGAAGTACGCAGTCAAACATATCAATACCACGAATTGCACCATCGATTAACGAGTCAGGAGAACCTACTCCCATTAAGTAACGTGGCTTATTATCTGGAAGAAGTGGCGTTGTAAACTCAAGTACACGGTTCATAATATCTTTTGGTTCTCCAACAGATAAACCACCTACAGCGTAACCAGGGAAGTCCATTGAAACAAGGTCTTTTGCACTTTGACGACGAAGCTCTTCGAACTCTCCGCCTTGTACGATACCGAATAAACCTTGATCTTGTGGACGTTCATGCGCTTTTAAACAACGTTCTGCCCAGCGGCTTGTACGCTCTACAGACTTCTTCATATATTCAAAAGTAGCTGGGAATGGTGGACACTCATCAAATGCCATCATAATATCTGATCCTAATGCATTCTGAATTTCCATCGCTTTTTCTGGTGATAAGAATAATTTATCTCCATTTAAGTGATTACGGAAGTGAACACCTTCCTCTTCAATACGACGGAAGTCACTTAAACTGAATACTTGGAAACCACCAGAGTCCGTTAAGATTGCACGATCCCAGTTCATAAATTTATGCAAACCACCTGCTTCACGAATAATTTCGTGACCTGGGCGTAGCCATAAGTGATACGTATTACTTAAAATAATGCCAGAATCCATTGCTTTTAATTCTTCTGGTGACATTGTTTTAACTGTTGCAAGTGTACCAACTGGCATAAATGTTGGTGTATCAAATGAACCGTGCGGTGTATGTACGCGTCCTAAACGGGCACCTGTTTGTTTACAAGTTTTAATAAATTCATAACGAATTGCTGTCATAATTTACTCCTTTTATTTGTTTCCCATCTTAGCGTGAGATGCAACGAACATTGCATCACCAAAGCTAAAGAAACGATATTTTTCTTTTACTGCTTCATTATAAGCATGAAGTACATTATCTCTGTTCGCAAATGCACTTACAAGCATAATTAATGTTGATTTCGGTAAATGGAAGTTTGTAATTAAACCATCAATTGCTTTAAATTCATAACCTGGATACATAAAAATGTCTGTCCAACCAGAAGCAGCACAAAGCTTGCCGTCATGATCTGTCGCAATTGTTTCTAACGTACGAGTTGAAGTCGTACCTACCGTAATAATACGTCCACCACTCTCTTTCACACGATTTAATAATGCCGCTGTCTCTTCAGACATATGGTAATATTCTGCGTGCATATGGTGTTCTTCAATCGTATCGGCAGAAACTGGTCTAAATGTTCCAAGCCCTACGTGAAGTGTAATGAAAGCTAACCCGACGCCTTTTTGTTTTAACTTCTCCAATAACTCTTCTGTAAAGTGAAGTCCTGCAGTTGGCGCTGCTGCTGAGCCGATCTCTTTCGCATATACTGTTTGATAGCGATCGCGATCTTCTAGCGTCTCTTTAATATACGGAGGAAGTGGCATTTCCCCAAGTTCATCTAAAATTTCATAGAAGATGCCGTCATATGAAAATTCAAGCTGACGTCCACCTTGATCTGCAGTTCCTGTGCAAGTTGCTTTTAATTTCCCTTCGCCAAAAGAGATAATAGTTCCTTCTTTTACACGTTTCGCTGGCTTAACAAGCGTTTCCCACGTATCGCCTTCTTCTTGTTTTAAAAGAAGTACTTCAATGTGCGCGCCTGTATCTTCTTTCACACCGTGCAAACGAGCAGGCATTACTTTCGTTTCATTTAAAACTAAGCAATCCCCCTCATGTAAGTAAGAAAGAATATCCGTAAAATGTTTATGCTCAATATCGCCTGTTTCACGGTCTAACACCATTAATCTTGATGTTTCACGATCTTCTAACGGGACTTGTGCAATAAGTTCTTCTGGTAAATGAAAATCAAACAGATTTATATCCATAACTATATCCACCTATTTCTTATTTGAATCGATTTATTATATACATAATAAAAGATAATACAATACTTAACACAATACATGTAATGACAGGAAAATAAAAGGTAACGTTTCCTTTTTTCATAAAAATATCGCCTGGAAGTCTTCCAATAAACTTCCAAGCTAATCCGACAACAATGAGTAAGATACCTGCTGTAATAAGCAATTTTGGCATCTCCGTCATACTTTTGGCATCTCCATTCCGAAATGCTCATATGCAAGCGGCGTTACAATTCGACCTCTTGGCGTTCTTTGTAAAAAGCCAATTTGTAATAAATACGGCTCATACACATCTTCAATCGTATGAGATTCTTCTCCAATCGTTGCCGAAACCGTTTCTAATCCGACTGGGCCACCGCGGAATTTCTCAATAATACCAAGCAATAATTTATGATCGATATGATCTAGACCTAATTTATCTACTTGCAGTAGTTCTAACGCCATTTGTGTAATTTCCATTGTAACTGTTCCGTTACCACGAACTTGTGCGAAATCTCGTACACGTCGTAATAAACGATTCGCAATACGAGGTGTACCACGAGCACGTCTTGCAATTTCTAGTGCAGCTAACGAATCAATTTCAACTTCAAATACTTCTGCTGTACGTTCTACAATCTCAGACAACTGATCTACTGTATAGTACTCTAATCTTGAAAGTACACCGAAACGGTCACGAAGTGGTGCTGATAATGCCCCTGCACGTGTCGTTGCTCCAACTAATGTAAATGGAGGTAAATCTAAACGTACAGATCGTGCTGACGGTCCTTTCCCAATTACAATATCAAGGCAAAAATCTTCCATCGCAGGATATAGCACTTCTTCAATCGATCTATGCAAACGATGAATTTCATCTATAAATAATACATCCCCCGGCTGAAGCGCTGTTAATACAGCTGCTAAATCTCCTGGTCTTTCAATTGCTGGACCTGAAGTTGTTCTAACATTTACGCCCATTTCATTGGCAATAATATTGGCAAGCGTCGTTTTACCAAGTCCTGGTGGTCCATATAGAAGCACATGATCTAACGTTTCTTCACGCATTTTCGCTGCTTCAATAAACACCTCTAAATTATGTTTCGCTTTATCTTGGCCAATATACTGACGGAGCGTCTGTGGCCGTAATGAATATTCTAAATCCGAATCTTCATATGCAGATTCCCCTGAAAGGAGACGTTCGTCCATTATACTCACCTCTTACCATTTAGTAAAAGACTAAGTGCCTTTTTAATATACTGATCCGTCGTTAATGATTCTTTTAATAACTCTGGTACAACGCGAGAAACTTCTCGTTCTGCGTATCCAAGTGCGCGCAGAGCTTCCAGCGCCTCATCAAGCTCAGCTGATGAACCTTTCTTCTCATCAAAACGTTCTGTATCTGAGAATAAATCAACAAATGCATCTGGTACGACGTCAGCTAGTTTTCCTTTTAAATCTAAAATCATTTGGCGTGCTGTTTTCTTTCCGACGCCCGGGAATTTCACTAAAAACTTCTCGTCTTCATGTTCAATTGCTTGAACGACCTGTCCTGTTTGACCAGAAGCTAAAATTGCAAGAGCGCCTTTTGGTCCAATGCCAGACACACCTAACAACTTTGTAAATAATAAACGCTCTTCACGTGTTTTAAACCCGTAAAGTGCCATAATATCTTCTCTCACATAATGATATGTATAGACACGGATTTCTTGCTTACTTCTTTGAAATACATACGGATTTGGTGTGAAAATTTGATAACCAATTCCATTATGGTCAATTACGACATATTCCGGTCCTACATACTCCACGTAACCTGTAACATATTCAAACAAAATACGATCTCTCCCTCTTAAATCATGTATTCCATTTTAACATATTTAATGATAGAAAAGCGAGACTACCCCAACAAATGTTCTCCATTTGAAACTTCTGTTATTTTCCATTGACAGAAAGCATGAAGCAACTTAATATACAGAAGTCGATAATGATTATCAATACTAATTAAAGGGGTTACATCAGGATGAAACAGAAGCTATTTATTTTATTTACTATTATGCTAGTTGTTCTTTCTATCGTTGGCTGTTCTTCTCAAAAAGAAGAATCAAAAGCGAAAGAACAACCGAAAACAAAAGTTGTAAAACACGCTAAAGGGGAAGCTACAATTCCAGTAAATCCAAAGAGAATTGTTGACTTATCTGGATCAACAGAAGAATTATTACTTCTTGGACACAAACCTGTTGGTACAGCAAACACATATAAAGATAAAATCCAAAAGCATTTAACAGACAAGCTAGATGGCGTAAAAGCAGTAGGTTGGTATTGGGCACCTAAAGTTGATTTAGAAGCTGTTACTGCTTTAAAACCAGACTTAATTATTTTAAATAATCGTCAATTGAAGATCTATGATCAATTAGAAAAGGTTGCACCGACAGTTGTTTTAGAAACAAACTTAGAAGACTGGCGCGGTAAGTTTAAAGAAGTAGGTAAACTATTTGACGAAGAAAAGAAAGCAGACAAATGGATTGCAGACTACGATAAAAAAGCAGACTCTTTATCTAAAAAAATTAAAGAGAAAACAAAAGATGAGAACTTTATGTTCGTCGCAGTTACACCACAAAACTTCCGTGTATACGGTAGCTTCGGGTACGGTGACATCATCTTTAACGACTTAAAACTTCCGGCAACAAAAGGTACAGATTTAAAACAAACGATGGCGCAAGTATCACTAGAAGGTCTTGTTGCATTCCAACCTGATCAAATGTTTATTGTAAACTTTGGTGGCGAAGCTGATAAAGTTTACGAAGACTATAAAAATAGTGCCGTTTGGAAAGACAATAAAGCAGTTAAAAACAATCACGTATATGAAGTATCAAATGAGGTCTTCAATACAAAAGCATTCAACCCAATCGGAAAAGATATGCTAATCGATGAAATCGCAAAACAAATTTTAGATAAAAATAAATAAAAAAAGCAGCTCACCATGAGCTGCTTTTTTTACTTATTTTGCACTGCGTATTGCTTCATTTTTTCAATCGTCTTCACAAAACCTTCTTTTGATTTAATACGAATACCACGCTTCAATTTCGCACGCTCATAACTCTCCAGCTTTTTCATATCAATTTGAAAGAAGGAATGAATCGCATTATCACTTTTCGGTACACCTTTAAAAATTTGTAATATCCCTTCCTCTGAAACACCAAAATATCCGCTCGTTTTCAATAATGGAGAAATATCATCAACTTTCTTTTGTAATACGATTTGTACATCATCACGATCAACGAGCTGCCATTCTTTATATTCCTGTAAAAACTTTTCTAAGTCCGCCACTTTTTCTGTAAATATTTCCTCACTTACTTCTCCATCAACATACATTCGCTCTAATAAAATTGTAACTTCAGGCTCTTTTACTGTTACTTCTGGTACTAGCCCTTCCGCCTTCACATTTGTTTCATAAACGAAGCAAAACATCATAACGAAAGCTTGCATCGCAATCAGTATCCATTTCATTTCCGTTCACCTCTTTTAGGCAAGATCAAACTTTCATTAGTAGTTTTTCCGAAAATGGGGGTTTTATCCATATAAATGACCGTATTACATTTCACTCGAAAATAAAAAATGCAGATAAAGTTTTAGCTTTATCTGCATTAGCATTTGTTTTTATATAAAATGAAAGACGCCTGCAAAGCAGGCGTCTTGATGCGTTTACGGCGAGAGACCAGGCGACCACATTCGCGTGTTTAGCACTTAAGCATATCTCTCGTCTTACGTAAATTAGCTCATTGCTTTGCTAATATAACATTAATAAAGTATAAGTGCAACATGTTTATAAAAATATTTTATTTCCTCTTTTAACCAAACAAATTTATGTAAATTATAAATTGATAAATGCAATATATATGTTACCATTAGTGTAACAGCGAAATCATAATAAACAGGAGATGGATATTGTGAAAAAAATAAAGGATGAACGTCTCATTCTGAAAACATTAAAAAACATACGCATTGCCTTTCTTTTTCAATCACTTGGTATAATTGGCATTTTAGGCTATATCGGATTCACTGAAGGAATGGATCAAATTACGAAATCTCCATTATGGTTATTATTTATGCTTACGAGTATTTTAATTGCTTATTTACAGTTAAGCGTTTCAATCGATGTAGAAGAGAGCGAAAAAGATATAAAGTTAACTCCTTATTACAAAATTATTTTACGTTCTCTTATTGTTGGAATTATTATAGCTATTATTTATATCATTTTCAGTCCAGAAAGACCTCTCTTTGAAGCAGTTTTAACAGGTAGTATTTTCTTCATATGCTTTTTAGCGCCTTATTCCGTTAGTTATTTTATTAAAAAACGTCGTGTACAAGACAATGATGAATAAAGAGGAAGGGCTCCCCCTTCCTCTTTTATTTTGCTATCGCATAGTACCAGTAGTACCAGTTAAACCGTAACGAATGTCTCGGAACATATTCCCTATATCACGATTAAAATCGTTTGTAACTGTACCGTTACGTAGGCGTGTACTCATTGCATCGACACGAGTAAACATGTCATTTCTTACAGAGACGTACACGTTTCTGTTCCCAACTTCATTTACAACAGCTTGACGAACTTCATTTGCAAGTGCCGTTTCATTCGATACTGGATTACGCGGTTTTACCGCAATTGCTACATCGTTTCCATATACAACTGTAGACACGCGGTCTACGTTATTCATACGTTTCACACGATTTGTTATTCTTTCTGCTGTTTTACCATCATTGTTAATGTATGAATTGTTCATTGTGATATTACGTGTTGGATGCGGATTAGCAATTTGCCCGTTATAATTTACATCGCGGTAATAATTGTTATATCCTGTATCGTTACGACCATTTCTATATGTTACATAATCTGTATAACGATCGTTACGCGTTACATTATCACGATACTGGTGTGTATCATTATAAGATGTACGCTCATAATTGTAGTTACGTCCATCCATTGCATTGTTATCTTTTGGTGTACCACATGCAGCTAAGGCACTGGTAACTAACAAAGAAGCAGCAATCACTTTTACTTTCGTATTCAATACAAAAACCCCCTCTGTTAGAATGAACTTCTCTTCTGAAAAGCTCCCTCTTATGATGAGTAACAGAGTAGGTTTTTACACTGTTAATATTTCACTGGGAATTTTCTAACATTTGATGTAGATCTTCCGTTTTATGAAA
This sequence comes from Bacillus sp. GbtcB14, assembly GCF_019091205.1. Taxonomy (NCBI): domain Bacteria; kingdom Bacillati; phylum Bacillota; class Bacilli; order Caryophanales; family Bacillaceae; genus Bacillus; species Bacillus sp. GbtcB14. The sequence goes on along the minus strand of NZ_JAGXJT010000001.1, from coordinate 254,424 downwards.
GACTCTACACACAAAAAAGGTGGGAATAATCCCACCTTTTTTTAAACTTCCTCTTCGTCCTCTTCTTCTGAAACTGGCTCTCCAAATACATTTGGTGGATCTGGTTGATAATACATTGTTCCTGGCTGTGGTGCATATGCCGATTGAGTTGGTTGATAATATAACGGATTCGCATATTGCGGACCTCCAGGTTGCGGACTATATAGCCTACTCTCTCCTCCGCACCCACAATCTTCCTCTCCTTGCACGAGCGGCGGCATATTATTATCCATTGGCATCATATTTGGGTTTGGCATAGACGTATATTGCGGTCCAAACGGTGCTCCTTGCTGATATGGCATTTGATATGGATTTGATGGTTGATTATATGGATTCGGTGGCATCATAGGCTGTTGATACGGCATTTGATATGGCATCATATTCGGCGGTTGGTTGTTATCCATGATCGGCATCATATTCGGCATTTGATTATTATCCATGATCGGCATCATATTCGGCATTTGATTATTATCCATGATCGGCATCATATTCGGCATTTGATTGTTATCCATAATCGGCATCATATTCGGCATCATATTTGGCATTTGATTGTTATCCATGATCGGCATCATATTTGGCATTTGATTGTTATCCATGATCGGCATCATATTTGGCATTTGATTATTATCCATGATCGGCATCATATTTGGCATTTGATTATTATCCATAATCGGCATCATATTTGGCATTTGATTGTTATCCATGATTGGCATGATGTTTGGTATTGGGTTATTATCCATGATTGGCATTATATTTGGCGGTTGATTATTATCCATGATTGGCATTATATTTGGTGGTTGATTATTATCCAACATTGGCATGATGTTTGGCATTTGAATATTTGGCGGTATTACTTGTGGAATAACTACATTCTCTTTCGTTACATTTGGTGATACGATATTCCCTACATTTTCTTTCTTCACTTGCGGTGACACGATATTCCCTACATTTTCTTTCTTCACTTGCGGTGACACGATATTCCCTACATTTTCTTTCTTTACTTGCGGTGACACGATATTCCCTACATTTTCTTTCTTTACTTGTGGTGATACTATGTTTCCTACATTTTCTTTCTTTACTTGTGGTGATACTATGTTTCCTACATTTTCTTTCTTTACTTGTGGTGATACTATATTCCCTACATTTTCTTTCTTTACTTGTGGTGATACTACGTTATTTTTTTTCGTTTGCGGAGAAATGACGTTATTAGGTTTCATCTTATTAATTTGAGGAGCAATTAACTCGCTTCCTTTTTTAATGACATCCGAAATTTTATATTCTTTTTTCGCTTTTATTGGTGGTTGCGGCGGCTGTGGTAATACATTTACCGAGAATTTCGTGTTTTCTTTCTCTGCTGGTTTTTGTTTTTCTATAACAGGTGGTTTTTGAATAACAGACGGTTTTTCAACTGGTTTTTCTATTTGAATTGGCTTTTCTTTTTGCACTTCTTTTTGTTGCTTTACCTGTACTTCCTTTTGCGGTTTCACTTGCATTTCCTTCTGTGGTTTTACCTGTACTTCTTTTTGTGGTTTTACTTGCACTTCTTTTTGTGTTTGTTGCATAGCAGGTTGTTGTGTAATTGGTGCCGATTGATACGTAATTTCTTCCTCATCTTCTATTCCAAGCGGCGTTGGCGTTGCTGCAAATTCTTTTTGTTGCACTTCTTTAACATATTGTTTTGGAGGTGCTGATCCTGCTCCAGCATGCTGTTTTACGTGAACGCTGTTTGATGGTACTTTAATTTTCATACCTGGCATAATTAAATCTGGATTACTAAGTTGTGTATTTGTATTTTTCAACGTATCAAAATCCACTCCGTACTTTTTCGCAATTTTCCAAAGGGTATCCCCTTTTTGCACGATATGAATTTTCAAATTTTCCCCCTCCTGTATAACTTATCTATAAGTAACAAATCTCATGAAGTAACCCTTTCTAAATAAAGCTAACTTCTTTTCACTTGTATCACTTCTTCGATTTTCAATATCATTAGAAGTGGAATAAGCATAAGAAAATCGCAATGATTTCTTCAAAACAATGTATGCCCATTTCGTTCTCGTTATGATTATATGCATGAAAAAAAGCAACAGAAATACCGTTGCTTTACACACGCTCTAACATACGATTTAATGCAAGAACCGCTTCTTCAGTCACTTGTTTATCTACGCTAATAACGTTAATTTCTTCTCCTCTTTCTACCGTTTCAAGCACCCATAATAAGTGCGGCAGATCAATTCGGTTCATCGTTAAGCACGGACACATAAATGGATTAAGTGAAACAATCTCTTTATCTGGATGCTGCTGAATAATTCGGTTCACTAAATTCATCTCGGTACCAATTGCCCATTTACTTCCAGGTGGCGCCGCTTCAATCATATCAATAATATATTTCGTTGATCCTGCGTAATCCGAAGCATCAACAACCTCATAACAACATTCTGGATGTACAATAATATTCATATCCGGGTGATTTTTCCGTACATTTTCAATGTTTTTCACTGTAAAGTTTTGATGAACCGAACAATGCCCTTTCCATAAAATCACTTGAATTCCTTCTATATCTCCATCGTACTCTAATGAATCTGTATGTGGGTCCCATACTGCCATTTTATCTAACGGGATACCTAAATCGTATGCTGTATTTCTTCCTAAATGTTGATCCGGTAAAAAGACAAGACGCTCTTTTTGTGTAAACGCCCAAGACACCATTTGTTTTGCATTAGAAGAAGTTACTGTTGCTCCGCCATTACGACCACAAAACGCTTTAATTGCAGCTGTAGAGTTAACATATGTTAACGGAATCATCGTATCTCCAAATAATTTTGCGAGCTCTTTCCATGCTCTTTCTGTTTGTTCAATATCTGCCATATCTGCCATCGAACAACCTGCACGCATATCTGGCAAAATAACGATTTGATCATCTGTCGTTAACATATCTGCTGTTTCTGCCATAAAGTGTACACCACAAAATACAATATATTTTGCTTCTTTATTGCTCGCTGCAACTTGCGCAAGCTGAAGTGAATCTCCTGCTGCATCAGAAAATTGTACCACTTCATCTTTTTGGTAATGATGTCCTGGAATAAATAGTGTTTTCCCCATTTTTTCTTTAATTTCACGAACACGCTTTTCCATGTCTTCTGTTGTCATCGTGTAATAACGCTCTGGTAACATCGTTTCAATCGGTTGTACTTTTTCTAAAATACTCATATTCCTTTCTCCCCCTCTAAGCCACTTTCCTTACGCCTCAATATTGAAACTAATATCAAGTGCTTTCACTGAATGTGTTAACGCTCCAAGTGAAATATAATCGACCCCTGTTTTTCCATATTCCGATAACTCTTCAATTGTAATGCCTCCTGATGCTTCCGTAACGATGGCACTTGGTACAATCTTTGAAAACTCCCGAATCTCATCTGGCGTACGGTTATCAAACATAATAATATCTGCACCAGCAGCTACAGCCTCTCTCACTTGCTCCTCCGTTTCTGTTTCCACTTCTACTTTCACCATATGTCCTAATTTTTCTTTCACCGATGTAACAGCTTTCGTAATAGAACCAGCAAAAGCAATATGATTGTCTTTAATCATGACACCGTCATATAAACCGAAACGGTGATTAAATCCGCCTCCGCACACAACTGCATACTTATCAAACATACGTAGCCCTGGCATCGTTTTTCGCGTATCACAAATACGTGTATGGCCGCTCTCTAACGCAAGAACAGCTTTATGTGTCATCGTAGCTATCCCGCTCATACGCTGGATAACGTTTAATATAACGCGCTCTGCCGTTAATAACGAGGCAATTGGTCCTTGCGCAGTTGCTATTATTTCGCCCTTTTCTACAAGATCTCCATCTTTTTTATGAAGCTCCACTTCAATTCTTTCATCAATTAATTTAAATCCTTCTTCAATTACTAAACGCCCCGCAAAGACACCTGTATCCTTCGCAAGAAACGTTCCTTTTGAAAGTAAATTGTCTGGAAAAATAAGCTGAGATGTTACATCTCTTTCTCCTATATCTTCTAGAAAAAATCGATTTAATGCTTCTTTCACTTTTATCGTGTTCATAGAGCCCCTCTTCCCTTCATCACACAAGTTGTAGTTTTCTTTTCACTCGAACGATCTCTTTTTTTACGCTATTTCTATCTGGATAATCACTTCGATAATGGCCACCAATACTTTCTTGTCTTTGCAAAGCTGATACGACTATAAGTTCACAGGCTGTTAACATATTAATAAGCGTTATCTCTTCATTTGTAAGAGCATCATGTTGTAATATCATATTTCGAACACCGTACTTACTAAGCCATCTCTTTGCATAAGATAAACTTTGCTCTGTTCGCACAATCCCAACGTATTTCATCATACATTCTTGTATTTCTTCTTTCGCCGGCAAATGATTCAGAACAATAAACTTCTTTTCCTTCTCAGCCACGTTGTTCCAGCTTTCTTTTGTCGCTTTGGTTAAAATATGTTGTCCTATTCTTTTTCCAAACACAAGACCTTCTAATAATGAATTACTTGCTAATCTATTTGCTCCATGAACACCATTACAAGCTACTTCACCGACCGCATATAAATCTGGAATGGATGTCTCCCCATCACAGTTCGTTTTCACGCCGCCCATATGAAAATGAGCACCGGGTACGACTGGAATGCGTTTTTCATTTATATCGACACCATTTTTTTTACACAATGATGATACCGTCGGAAAACGTTCTTCGAAATTTTGGATAGACTCGATATTCAAATACACTTTTTCACCCGCCAAAAGCTGTTCATGAATCGCTCTTGCTACTACATCACGCGGCGCAAGATCGTGATCAGGATGTATGTCCATCATAAAACGCTGCCCTTTTCCATTTATAAGGACAGCTCCTTCACCACGAACAGCTTCAGAAACGAGGCCGGGGCACCGCCCGCCCGCGTATAACATTGTTGGATGAAATTGTACAAACTCTAAATCTACGAGCTCCCCGCCTGCGCGGTATACCATTGCAAGTCCATCACCCGTAATTGTCTTGTCGTTAGAAGTAAAGGCGTATAAACCGCCAATCCCCCCTGTTGCTAACACCGTATAATCTGCAACGTAACGCTTCAGCTTCCCTTCACTATTTCGTGTTAAAACTCCAACACATTTACCATTTTCTATAATAAAATCGAGCACCATTTCCCGTTCCACTACCGTAACGTGCGGAGCTACTTCTTGAATGAAATGCTCTAATAAATTCTTTCCTGTTGCATCGCCACCTGCATGTAAAATACGACGCTTTCGATGTGCACCTTCTTTTCCAAGATGAGGCCCCTTTTCATCTCCATCAAATTCCATTCCATTTTCAATGAGATTATTCATTTCTTTCGGTCCTTCCTCGACTAAATAACGGACCACATCTTCATTGTTATAATGACATCCTGCTACTAACGTATCTTCCAAATGATCATTTGGATTGTCATATGTAGCAACTGCTGCGGCAATTCCACCTTGCGCTAAATATGTATTATTATTACGATTTGTTCCCTTTGTGATAATAATCACATTCTTTTCGTGACAAATCTCTTTCGCAACACGAAGTGCCGCAACGCCACTTCCAATAATTAAGACATCTGCACTTGGCATAATTGTTGCCTCCTACTTTACACTTTTCAACTGTCTTGACACCTATATTTACATAGTTTTAAAATAATGACAAGAGTTTTTTTATAATTCTTATTTTCACTACCATTAAAAAAATATAAGAAATGTAACTCTTACTAGGGAGAGGAACTTACATGATGATATATCTTGACTATGCAGCTACTACACCTATGAGTGAAGAAGCATTACACACATATATGAAAGCAGCATCGCAATACTTTGGAAATGAACAAAGTTTACATGATATTGGAGGAACAGCCTCTTCTTTATTACAAGTTTGCCGAAAAACATTTGCTGACATGATTGGTGGAAAGGAACAAGGGGTATTCTTCACAAGCGGTGGCTCGGAATCCAACTACCTTGCGATTCAATCCCTTTTAAAGGCTAGAAGCGAGAAACATATCATTACAACACCTATGGAGCATGCATCCATTCGAAGTTATTTTCAATCCTTACAATCAGAAGGGTATACAATTACTGAAATTCCTGTTGATAAAAGCGGGGTAATCCATTTAGATGATTTAGAATCAGCTATTACAGAAAATACTGTTCTAGCAAGTATACAGCACGGAAACTCTGAAATTGGAACCGTTCAAAACATCGCAGAGATCGGAGCACTTTTAAAAAAATATAACGTTTTATTTCATTCAGATTGTGTACAAACATTTGGTAAACTTCCTATCAATGTTTTTGAGATGGGGATTGATAGTCTTTCTGTTTCAGCACATAAAATATACGGACCAAAGGGCGTTGGCGCTTGCTATATAAATCCGCAAGCTCGCTGGAAACAAATATTTCCGGGAACTTCTCACGAAAAAGGGTTTCGCCCAGGTACAGTAAACGTTCCTGGCATCGCTGCTTTTTTAACAGCTGCTGAGAATATATTAAAAAACCAACAAAAAGAGAGCTTACGTTTTAAAGAGTTACGATCCTACTTTTTAAGACATTTACAAGCCCTTCCTCTAGAAATTCAAGTAGAAGGTCATTCTACTTCTTGTTTACCACATATTGTTGGGGTTACAATAAAAGGAATAGAAGGTCAATATACAATGCTAGAATGTAATCGCCATGGTATTGCTATTTCCACCGGAAGTGCTTGCCAAGTCGGTAAACAAGAACCTTCGAAAACAATGCTTGCAATTGGAAAAACGTATGAAGAGGCAAAACAATATGTCCGCTTCTCTTTCGGACAACAAACAACGAAAGATCAAATTGATACTACTATTCATGCACTACACACAATTGGAAATCAATTTTATAGAGGTGTTAAATCATAATGAAACAAAATGACCAAAAAAAGATTTTAGGTGAAGAAAGACGACAACTTATCCTTCAGTGGCTTCTTGCTGCAAATGAACCGTTATCTGGGAATGAACTATCTAAAAAGACGAACGTAAGTCGACAAGTTATCGTGCAAGATATTTCTTTGCTTAAAGCACGAAACGAACCAATTATTGCAACTGCTCAAGGATATTTATATTTAAAACCACAAGAGAAACAACAAACTTTCGAACGCGTAATTGTATGCCAACATAAACCAGCGGAAGTACGTCAAGAACTTACAATGCTTGTTGACCACGGCGTTACGATTAAAGATGTAAAAGTTGAGCATCCTGTATACGGTGACTTAACAGCATCCATCATGGTAAGTAATCGCTTTGATGTAGAGCAATATTTACAAAAAATCGAAAACACGAATGCCTCCTATCTTTCACAACTAACAGATGGTATTCACTTACATACAATTGAGGCAGATTCAAAAGAAAAGTTAGACGCTGCTTGTGAGGCACTAGATAAAGCAGGATTTCTCGTTTATTAATTCATGTAAAGCACAGAGTTTTTTAGCATTCTCTGTGCTTTTTTAATGCTATAATATTGTAATCAATCGTAAAGGAGATCAAATATGGGAATTGAACTCGTTCACTTTAGCATTGGCAAACCGAAACAAATGAAATATGGCGAAGATAAAGAAATGATATCAGGTATATGTAAAGATCCTACAGAAGAGGCTTTCCTCTCAAAAGACGGATTCCTCGGTGATGACGTAGCAGATTTAAAACACCATGGGGGACCTGATCGCGCAGTTTGCGTGTACCCACACGAGCATTACGCACTATGGGAAGAGGAATTTCAAACTACGCTTCCCGCTTCCACATTTGGTGAAAACATTACCGTAACAAATATGTTAGAGCGCGATGTTTGCATCGGAGATACATATCAACTAGGTGCAGCAATCATTCAAATCACACAAGCAAGAGTACCTTGTAGCACAATTTCAAAACGCCTTGGTATTCCTGGCATACTGCCGCGCATTGTAGCAACTGGATTTACTGGCTACCTATGCCGCGTTCTTCAGGAAGGTACTGTACGTAAAGATTCTAAAATTACATTACTAGAGCGTCCATCAAACAATGTATCTGTTTTATTCTCTAATGAAATTTATTTTCATAATAGAAAAGATAAAAATGGCATTAAGAAGGTTCTTGCTGTTCCAGAACTAGCCGAAGTTTGGCGCGATCAGTTAGAGGATCGTCTTGCGAAGTTAAAATAAAGAATCCCACCATTTATAGGTGGGATTTTATTTATCTATCAGACGGTATACTAGCGACTGAACTACAAAATATGACAAACACTCCCCCCTTACAACCAATAAGAAGAATAACTCCCCAGCACAGTCACAGAAAAGCCGAGTGCTTCAAGTTCCATCGTTACGCCTGGCAATAATACATCATCGTATGCTTTATCGACATCGATTAAGAAAAAGTAATTTCCGAGTCCTGTTTTCATCGGGCGCGATTCGATTTTTGATAAATTTAATTTTCTCCATGCGAAAGCTGATAACACTTGATATAGCGCTCCTGCATAATCAGCAGGTAACGTTATCATAAGCGTCGTTTTCTCTCCGCGATTTTCTCCATTATTTGAGAGTATTGCTTTCTTTTTCTTATGGAGCACAAGGAAGCGTGTATGATTGTTTTTATGCGTATGAATGCTACGTCTTACGATCGTCAATCCATATTTTTCTGCAGCTGCTTCATTTGCAATGGCAGCGATTTTTTCTTCAGGATGTTCTTTCACATATTGCGCAGCAGCACTTGTTGATGTCATATCTCGAACGGTTACCCCTTTTAATTCTTCATTTAAAAACTTATGACATTGTGCGATAGCGTGCGGATGAGAATGCACTGCATATACTTCTCCCCACACTTCTGCATACTGCGGATGTACGAGTAAATGTTGCTGAATTGGTACTGTAATTTCGCCTACAATAGAAAGTGGTTGCTCATGCACGAGATAATCGACCGTTATATTTACTGAACCTTCTATTGCGTTTTCTAACGGTACGACTGCGAAATCTACACTTTTATTTGCGGCTGCATCTATACAATCCGGAATCGTTCGATACGGTACATGCTCTGCTTCCGGAAAAAAACGACTCACCGCCATATTTGTAAATGTTGCTTCTGGTCCTAAATATCCTACTCGAATCATCGTCTTTTCCCTCTCTTTTTCGTTTTCTTACTGTTATACCATACTTTTTTATATTCTTCTATGTAAATTTCGAATATTAAAAAAAGACTAGCATTCGCTAGTCTAAATGTTTCCTATATTCTCTTTGAGCGAAAAAGAAATAAATAATGCATGCAGCGATATAAAATAGAATAAACAAACCTACTTTTCGTAATGAACCATCCATAAAGATCGTATTATGAAACGTATATAACGCAACCGCACTATGCATACTCCCGACTATAATAGGTGCAAAAAATAGCATACACAATTGCCAGCGAGAAATCTTCCACACTTCTTCCTTCGTCATTCCAAGCTTAGAGAGCGCACCGTACTGCTTTCGATCCGATGCAATATTATGAAACCATTTAAAATATACGATACTACATGAAGTAAGAAAGAATAATATACTAATGAATGAGCCTACAAATAGAGTAATATCGCCGAACTCTTTCATATTCACATATAACTCCATATTACTTCGAAATGCGTTATTATCATCTTGTTTCATATGTTTCCGTAAAGCTTCATTTAATTTTTTCGTATTTTCGATATTTGGTAATGTGTATCCTCTATACATCATTTTTTCAGCATCCGGAACCTTATTTGCTATACTGTCAAAATCTTCATCATTCATGACGAAAAACAGACCGTTAATGTGCGCAAGATGATAGTTAAATCGCACCCCTTCTTTTTGACCGTTAAATACGAATGGATACGTTTGATTCATTACTTGTAATTGAATCTCTTTTTGATTATATATATTCGGATGATTGTATTTATTATAATAAACAAGTGTAACAGTTCCTTTTTTAGGATGATACGTTTTCTGTTTTTGTTTTCTTGCCTCCTGATTGTATTCACTTTCTTTAATGAGCGGCGCTACTTCTGTTTCTCCCTTGTTGGACTGAAAAGATGCATACACTCCAACAAAACTCATAGATTGAAAATCATCATATCCATATTGATGCAGTAATTGTTCAACCGTACCTTCCTCAAAGACTTCATGAGTAGAAACACCTTTTTCTATATATGAAAATGAGTGTGCGCCCCCGTCCCGCCACAAATCTTGCATGCTAGAAAAATATAAGAACACCGTACCTGTTGCCGTAACTACAAATGTCGTTGCCATAGAAAGCATAAAGAAAAAGCGACCATTTTCCTTCATTCGATGTGACAATTGATTTACTATAAATAAATACGGATATGTATACATAATCTTTTTATTTCGTTTAATCATTTCTAACAATTGGATTGTACCGTGTGTAAAAGAAAAGTACGTTCCGAAAAAGACAAGTATAGACACAGGGAAAAAATATAATCCTATCGTTTCCATTGTCACTTGTAGCGCTAACGCATATCCTGTCCCTAAACAAATAAAGCCGAATATACAAAGCCATATTGATGTTTTCTTCTCTTTTTTATCCGTTCGAAATTCTTTCAATAACCGAATAATTTTTATGTTCCATATACGTAAAGCACTTATAAAAGATAACAGAATAAAAACAACCATATATGTAATAAACGTTACCCCAATCGCTTTCACGTCAAATATGACAGGGAGTTCTTTCGGAAGACGCATTAGCATGCTAAACACCATAAAAAAGAGTTTCAAAAAGATCATGCCAACCCCTATACCCAAAATATTAGCAAATACTCCGATCAACATTTGCTCGGTCATAATCACTCCTATTACGTTAGATTTCGTTGCTCCCATTAACATATATAATCCCAATTCTTTCTTACGTGCCTCTATGAAAATAGAAGTAGAGTACAAAATAAATATGACGAAAAAAGAAATGATTATAACATTACATAGAACAAGTCCCCAGCGTACGTTTTGATACCACAGCGTCTCCTGCATATACGGATGCACGATAACAGACATATATGCATAAGAAGCAAATATCGCAAAACAACTACTTAAGAAAAACACTTTATAATTACGCCAATTTCCTTTTATATTTTGCAGCGCTAATTGCCAAATGTTCATCTATCGTCCTCCTATAACTTACTACATGCGTAAAAAGCTAGAGGTTTCCCTAGCTTTTTACGTGTTTCAAATATCCTCTTTGCGCGATTATAAAGTAAATCGCAGAAGCTACAATGTATGCTCCAATTACAATCGCACCTGATTTCCATAAATCGAGATAAAGCATTTTCCCTAACGTATGAAGAGCAAATCCACTATGAATTGCACCAATTAAAATTGGGATAAAGAAGATAACACCCATTTGTCGAATTGCAATTTTACGAATTTCTTTATCTGTCATACCGATTCTCTTTAACGATTTAAATTGAATACGATCTTGTTCTTTATCGTTAAACCATTTAAAGTACGTCATACTACAAGCGAAGAAGAAGAATAGTACAGCTACAAAAAAACCGATAAACATTGTAATTGCTCCTGATTCCCTTATATTTTTATAAGCGAACACCGAGTTATTTAATTCCTCTTGCTTATCTGGTGCAACTTCCTTTTTCAAATCTAACACAAGGTCTTCTGTACTTTTCCAGTCTTCTATATAATAACCGTAATATTTCGTCTTTTCTTCATCTGGTACGAGCTTTGCGTATTTCTCAAAATCTTGATCATTTACAATGAGATATTCACTATCATTAAAAACAGAAAATGAAGTTGGCTCATTTAACTGAACAGACTGCGTTTGTCCGTTCATTTTAAATTCATACGGTTTCGCAAGATCTACCTTCATCATATCTTTCGCCATATCCATTATGACCATCGTTGCACTACCTGGTGCATTATGAACTTCTCTAACTTGCTCTCTCTTTTGTTTACGTACTTCAGCGTTATATTCTTTTTCTGAAACAATCGCCATTGGCACTTCATGTTCACCATTAAACATCGTGATTTTTTGAGTTCCAGGAAGTTTTACGTACGTTACTTCTCGCGCTTCTTCAAATCCGTGTTTTTTTATTAATTCTTTTGTTTTTCCTTCTTTTATAACATTATGCGTATTAATTCCTTTTTCCTCATACGAAATAGCATGCGGGGTACTAGTTACTGCCTTATAACTCATATCCTCAAAAAATACGTACAGTGTACCGACTGCCGAAGATACAACTGCCGTAATGATAGAAATTACAAATAGAAAACGAGCATTATCTTTCATTTTATAAATAAGATTGCTAAGTACGAACATATTTGGATATGTATAAAAAGATTTTTTTCGTTTTTGTAACGCCTTTAATACGACTGTACTACCTTGTGTAAACAGTAAATAAGTTCCGCCTATCGTCAGCCCTACAATCGGTAAAAACAGAATGATAAAATTCATAAATGTCACTTGAAAGCTAAGTACATATGCAACAATAATACATCCTATCCCTGCTACACATAACCATGTAAATGCAAAAGGTTCTACTTTCTGTTTTCTTGCTTCTCTTAATAAATCAATAATTTGCAAGCGCCCTACTGTCCAAACGCTAAATAATGATAGGATTAAAAATAGGATAAAGTATACACCCGCTGTAATAAGAATTGCTTTACTATTCCATACGAGTGGAAGTGTTTTATCTATTTTCAATATTACGCTTAATGCTTGGAAAAATAATTTCGAACAAAGCATGCCAAGCCCGATACCTACTACAATTGCAATACTACCTAACATAAGTTGTTCTAATATAATCATTCGGCCAAGTTGAGATTTTGTTCCGCCTATTAATGTTAATAAACCAAACTCTTTTTTTCTTGCTCGTAAAAATGTTGAATTTGCATATAAAATAAAGAGCGCTGAGAAGATGACTACAATATAATTCATCGATTCTAACCCTTTTGAAATCATTGTCTTCATACTAATATTACCGCTTACGACATCTGGATGATAAATGAAGGAAACATACATAAAAAATACGACAATCGATAAACAACTACTAATCAGAAACGCTTTATAATTACGCCAATTTCCTTTTACGTTATTAAGCGCGAGCTGGCGAAAGTTCATGATATTCCCCTCCTAGCATCGCAAGTACGTCCAGAATTTCTTGGAAAAAGGCTTGTTTCGTTCTCCCTTTATGTATTTCTGAGAAAATTTCTCCATCACGTATGAAGAGAATGCGTTCACAATAACTAGCAGCTACTGGATCGTGCGTTACCATTGCAATTGTCACTTTCTTTTGTTCATGTAAATCTTGCAATGCACTCATTAATGATTTTGCTGACTTCGAATCTAAGTTTCCAGTTGGCTCATCCGCTAAAATTAGCGTAGGTTCATGAATGATCGCTCTCGCTGCTGCTGCACGTTGTTGTTGTCCGCCTGACACTTCATATACTTTTTTATTTAAAATTTCTTCGATATTTAAAAACTTTGCAATCTCAAGCACTTTCGCATCGATTTCATTTACAGATTTTTTCGCCATTACAAGTGGTAAAATGATATTTTCTTTAATCGATAACGTATCAAGTAAGTTAAAATCTTGGAAAATGAATCCTAAATGTGTACGGCGAAACTCTGCTAATTTTGCAGCACGCATTTGATTAATTTCTTCGCCATTTACAAGCACGTGACCTGAAGTTTGTTTATCAATTGTTGCTAATAAATTTAAAAGCGTTGTTTTCCCGCTCCCTGAAGGCCCCATAATCCCTACAAATTCGCCTTCTTCTATTTTAAAATTTATATCGTTTAAAGCAGTCGTCGCTACTGAACCTTTTGATTGGTACACCTTCGTTAATCCTTTTACTTCAAGAACACTCATTTCTAATCCCCCTATGTGTTTTCTTCTTACATTTACTATAAGAAAAATAAGAAAAAGAAACGAGTGATTTCCCTTACAAAACGTTTTGTTATCTTACAGTTTTGTCATTTTTCTCATTAATGTATGATATTCTTCATCTTTTGCAAATTGGAACGTGAATGTTGTCCCTTCGCCTTCAGCCGATTGCACATAAATACTGTGATGTAAATTATCGCAAATTTCCTTCGTAATATATAAACCCATTCCAGTCGCTTCTCTCGTTTTACGGCCATTTATTCCCGTAAAAAATGGATCAAATATACGCTTTATATCTTGCTCTGGAATACCAATTCCATTGTCCTTAATATGTAGTAACACCTTTTGATCTTTCTCTTCAATTTGAAATTGAATTTCCTTTTTCTCTGCTTCTGAAATTTTCGTATACTTAATTGCATTTACAACAATTTGCCCTATAGCAATACTTAGCCATTTTCTATCAGATGCAACCATACAAGTATCTTCATCAAACATTACTTTCGGAAATACCGACGATTGAATGAAAGATTTTCGATTTTCATTAATAATACCCCTGATGATATCTATCACATTTACTACTTCTACTTTATAATCTTTCGCAAATTGCTCTAACCTTGCCATATGTAACGCCAAATCTAAACCATTTAGTATACGGTTATTTTCTTCACGAATACTTTCAACTGTTGCTCTTGCTTCACGATGCTCTTTCCCAAACTTCTGTAATAGCAATTCTATAACCGATACTGGTGTTTTCATTTGATGAATCCATTGGTTCATAAATATCATTTGCTGTTGTTCTTTCGCATGTTGTTTATGAACTTCATTCATATATTGCTGTCTTAATAGCGTAAACGATTCAACAACCATCTCTTGCTCTGACGTATAAGAAGTATCAATAAGTAAAGAGTCGTGTAATGTATTTCCGCTAGCAACATACTTTTCGATTCTTTTTAAAAATACACTTCGTTTTCGATAATCGTAAATGAGGTATACAGTAAATACAACTGTCCCTAATAAAAGCCCATATAACCACGTACTCCAATCAATGGATCTTTTTTCCAAAAGACTTTGCAACTGCAAGACGAGCCCAAATAAACAAAGGCTAATAATATAAGAAAGAAGTAAAGAAAAACGGTCCATGAGGTAATTTCTAACCTTCATGCCCTTCGCCCCACTCTGTAAGAAGCGCATAACCATATCCGCGTTTCGTTACAATTGCATTTTGAATGCCTAGCTCCTCTAGTTTCTTCCTTACGCGTTTTACATTTACGGTTAATGTATTATCATCAACAAAAGCTACCTCATCCCACAGGGCTTCTAACAGTTCTTCACGCGTTACATACTGATTTGCCTGTTTCATTAAACACTCTAATAAGTAAAATTCATTTTTTGTCAGCTCCGTTTGTTGCCCCTGCCACTCAACAATGTGCTGGGACGGAAATAACAACAGTCCATTTACACCTAAGCAATCACTCTCAGCAACAGATGCATACTCGCCATACCCACGGCGAAGTGCACTTTTCACCTTTGCCATTACAATATCTAAATGGAATGGCTTTGTAATGTAATCATCTCCGCCATTCTCGATCGCCATTACTTGATCCATTTCCCCTGTTCTTGCAGAAACAAAAATAATCGGCGCATTCGATACAGTACGAATTTGACGACACCAATAAAAACCATCAAAATATGGTAAATTAATATCCAGTAATACGAGATGAGGATTTATTTTCACGAACTCATCTTTTATATGACGTAAATCACTCGCTCTAAATGATTGATAGCCATACCTTTCTAAATGCTCCTCTAATATTCCCGCTATTTTTTCATCGTCTTCTACAATTAATATTTTATACATGTTCATTTTCTCCCCATAAGAAATTCTTCCAAAACCACTCCTTGTTCTATTATAAATTGAAAATTTAATTAGTGGGTATTTTTTCCTATACGAATCAGACATTTACAATAAAAAAAAGACTGCCCTCTTTCGGCAGTCTTAATCGATAAATTCAAATTGATATTCAAGAATTTTTACAATATCTCCGTCTTCTGCACCACGTGCACGAAGGGCTTCATCAATACCCATTCCACGCATTTGACGAGCAAATCGGCGTACAGATTCATCACGTGAGAAGTCTGTCATTTTGAATGTTTTCTCAATATCATAACCAGAAATAACAAATGTGCCATCACTTTCGCGTGTAATTTCAAAATTAGATTCAGATTCAAATTTGTACATTACACTTGCTTCAGATTCTTCTACATCATCGTACATTGGGAATTCTGGTGTTGTTTCTAATAAGTTCGCTACTTCAAATAGTAAATCACGAACACCTTGTTTCGTTACAGCTGAGATTGGGAAGATTTTTACTTCATCTCCCACTTTCTCTTTAAATGCTTGTAAGTTTTCTTCTGCATCTGGCATATCCATTTTGTTTGCTACAACAACTTGTGGACGCTCAGTTAAACGCATATTGTATTCTTTTAATTCATTATTGATTGTGACATAATCTTCATATGGCTCACGTCCTTCTAAACCAGACATATCAATAACGTGCACGATTACACGTGTACGTTCGATATGACGTAAGAATTGGTGTCCAAGTCCAACGCCGGAATGTGCCCCCTCAATTAGTCCAGGAAGGTCAGCCATAACGAAGCTGCGGTTATCACCAGTTTCAACAACACCAAGATTTGGAACGATTGTTGTAAAGTGATATTCTGCAATTTTCGGACGCGCTGATGATACAACAGATAATAATGTAGATTTACCTACACTTGGGAATCCAACAAGTCCAACATCTGCCAGCACTTTAAGTTCTAGCGTGACATCACGTTCTTGACCTGGTTCCCCGTTCTCAGCGATTTCTGGCGCTGGGTTCGTCGGTGTTGCGAAACGTGAGTTACCACGGCCACCGCGGCCACCTTTTGCGATTACAGCTGTTTGTTCATGCGTTACTAAATCGGCAAGAATTTCACCTGTTTTTTCATCTTTTACTATTGTTCCCGGTGGAACCTTTACGATTAAATCCTCAGATTTACGACCGTGCTGACCTTTACTCATTCCGTGCTGACCGCGATCAGCTTTGAAATGACGTTGGTAGCGGAAGTCCATTAATGTACGTAAGCCTTCCTCAACAACAAAAACAACATCTGCACCTTTACCACCGTCGCCACCTGCTGGGCCACCTTTAGGTACATACTTCTCGCGACGATACGCAACCATTCCGTTACCACCGTCGCCGCCTTTTACATATATCTTGACCTGATCTACAAACATTATTTCACCACACTTTTTTCGATTGGTTGTAATATAACTGAGACTTCTTCGTCTCGTACTGTATAAGAAATGGAATACCATTTATTGTTTTGGTTCGCAAGCCAATTCTGTAGTTCTTCTACACTCGTTAGCTTACCACGAAAATCAAAAAAGAAACGAGCATTCTCCGCGTCACATTCAATTGTGATACAAACATAATTTTCAACATATACGTCTAAACTATGCTGAAGTATTGAGAAAAATTGATTCGTCCATATACATACAGTCTCATCTAAATGAGATAAGTTATGTAAATTCCCTAATACTTCGTACTCCAATAAGCACGGCTGCTGTTTCCAATTATATGTTAAAATCCACTCTGAAAATAAAGGCATTGATAGCCCTATCAGGTTGGATTCTTGTCTCGCTTCTTGGACAAAACGATCGATGAGACTATGAATCTCTTCCACTTTTCCAAGTGAAAGGTTTCCTTTCACCATCTGCATACGATTGAGCCAATCATGTCTTGAATGACGCAATGCATCTATAATTGTCCATTTTTCATTCATTTAGATACCCCTTAATATAGAAAAACTCTAACCTGCACTCAGGTTAGAGTTTTCCGTGAGTTCTTATGCTTCTTGAGCAACAGGATATACGCTCACTTGTTTGCGGTCACGGCCAAGACGCTCAAAGCGTACTACGCCGTCAACTTTCGCGTATAAAGTGTCATCGCCACCACGACCAACGTTAACACCTGGATAAATTTTTGTACCGCGTTGACGGTAAAGAATTGAACCACCTGAAACCGTTTGACCATCTGCGCGTTTAGCACCAAGACGTTTTGACTGAGAGTCACGACCGTTCTTTGTACTACCTACACCTTTCTTAGATGCGAAAAACTGAAGATCTAATCTTAACATACGTTACACCTCCTGCACTTTTTCTATTAAACGGATATACTTTCCGTAATCAAGTTCGATCGTCTTAAGCGAAACAACCAATCCTTCTAAAAGTATCTGTGCTTTTTCTGCTGTATGAACGTCTAAATCATTAGGCAATTCATACGTTAAGAATCCGCCGTCACTCCCGAGTTCAATAGTTGCCTGCACATTACAAAGTTCTTCCACTGCATTTATAGAACCAAACACAACCGCTGTAGTTCCAGCACAGACAAGATCTTGTCCATGTGGCGCATAATTGGCATGTCCAGTCATTTTAAATGATTGGATACTTCCTAATTTCGTGCGACTTATCGTAATTTTAATCATGTTAACCTGGATTAAGCGTTGATAGCTTCAACAACTAGCTTAGTGTAAGGTTGACGATGACCTTGTTTCTTACGATTGTTCTTTTTCGCTTTGTATTTGAAAACGATGATTTTCTTAGCGCGACCTTGTTTTTCAACTTTCGCAGTAACTGTTGCACCTTCTACAACTGGGCTACCAACTTTAACGTTTTCGCCACCAACGAAAAGAACTTTGTCAAAAGTAACAGTTTCACCAGCTTCAACATCTAATTTTTCAATGTAGATTGCTTGACCAGCTTCAACTTTAATTTGTTTTCCACCTGTTTCGATAATTGCGTACATACTTGCACCTCCTCTTAATTACTAAGACTCGCCAAAAACGAGGTAGACATAAATGTCTTTAGGGAACCTGTCTTGTGCGGTTGTAGCATATAGCCGTTTAGGTGCTATAAACTATAACATAAAGATGTTATCATGAATCATAGACGGTTGTCAATAAATGTTCTGCTAACTATTTTTCCCGTTCTACAATTTCTTTTTTACTTCCAAAACGGATAATGGCATACTTTTCGATCATATCATCTTTGAAATAAATTTCAAATGGAATATTTTTTTGTAATTCTTTTTGCAAAAATTGCTTTTGTAATTCTTTAGGTGCAGCGATTAATACTACCTCATCCTCTATATTGCCATATGTAATTAGCTCTCTCTCTAACTCATACGCAATTGTTTCATATGACATCACATACCCCGTTGCTTTGCAAGGTACACACTCTTCTAGTAATACGTCGCGTAAAGAATGTTTCTTACGTTTACGTGTCATCTCCAAAATCCCTAACTCTGTAAAACCGAGCACTCTTGTATATGTGCGATCATTTTGCATAGCAGCCATGAGACATTCTCTTACCTTTTCTTTATCTTCTCTTCTTTTCATATTAATAAAATCAATTAATATCATACCACCGATATCACGCAGTCTTAATTGACGTGCAATTTCTTCAGCTGCCGCCTCATTTGTACGAAGGACTGTATCTTGTAAATTCTGTTTCCCAGTAAACTTGCCCGTATTCACATCAATTACAGTCATCGTCTCCATTTGTTCCACAATTAAATACGCACCATTCGGGAGCCACACAATTTTTTGAAGTGCTTTCTCGATCTCACGCTCTAT
The DNA here is from genome assembly GCF_019091205.1 of Bacillus sp. GbtcB14. Taxonomy (NCBI): domain Bacteria; kingdom Bacillati; phylum Bacillota; class Bacilli; order Caryophanales; family Bacillaceae; genus Bacillus; species Bacillus sp. GbtcB14. The sequence goes on along the minus strand of NZ_JAGXJT010000001.1, from coordinate 234,827 downwards.
TCCAAAATGGTTAAACATTGAAGATTTTTCATTATAAAAAGATACTTTTTCTTTTCCGACTTTTTCTTCTAATTCTTTTACTATACTTCTTGTATCTACAACTACTTTTTCAATCATTTCAATCGGATTCTCTTGAAATACACGATCTAAAAAGGTCGCAGGTCGATGAAGTAGTAGCGGCGCTTTTCCTTGGCCCTCTTTTCTTTTTAATTCTTCATATAACTGCTGTAACCTTTGCATTTCAGCTTGTATGTCTTCAATTTCTCCTTTTTCAGAAGCAGAGCGAAAAATGTACCCTCCTGTCCCTTCTACCTCAATTTGGAGTAGCTGTTGCCTTCTTTTATTATTTTTTATTTTTCGAGAAACCGCACGCATTTCATCATATGGCATATAAACGACATATTTCCCGGTAAATTCTATGTTTGCTGTCAATTTCGGCCCTTTCGTATCAATTGCCTCTTTCACAACTTGTACGAGTACTGCTTGCCCTTCATGTATACGATAAGAAGATGGTACATCATCGTATGAAAGGTACGCATGTTTTTCTAAACCGATGTTTACAAAAGCTGCGTTCATTCCAGCAATCGTTCTTACGATACGTCCAACATAAATATGCCCAACAATCTCTTGTTCTTCATTTCGTTTCCATAAAAATTCAACAATTTTTTTCTTCTCTTCAATTGCAACGCGTTTTTCCGATCCTGCATAGTTCATATATAACGTTTTCAAAATTCTTTCCTCACTTTATAATCTTCTTTGCTTTTACAATAATAAAAGGTTAGTGCTATCGTCAACACTAACCGATTAATTCTTCAACAGATGAAGTTGTTCGTTTTTCAGTAAAATACGCATAGAGTAATTCATTTTCATCCAATGTGTAATGTTCTTTATATTTTCCATGGACGATAATAGAGTGCTTATACCCTCTACGAAATTTTGTGAATATCTTATATAAATGATCTTCTGATTGCACTTCAATAGGTGCAATCTTTTCAATTCCTCTTTTGTTCCCATAATAACGTTCTAATAAAAAACGCATAAAGGCATACTGTCTTTGTTTCCACTCTTGATATAACGACACCGCTAAAAATATGAGTAGTACCCACATCATAATATTATTACTATTCCAAAGTAACTGCCACACTAGTATTACACTAAAAAAAACACATGATAATTTCATCATCTTTTCATGTGCTTGTAAATAAGGAAAACGATGTGATAATACGTTAAACAATACTTTTCCACCATCAAGCGGCCAAATAGGTAGTAAATTAAATGCTAAAATAATTATATTATTCCATATAAAGAAATAATATAAATCCGTACCCAGCCAACCAGCTTCAAACACTATATAACCTACCACCATCATCCAAATATGTTGTATAGGCCCTGCAATTACAACAACAAGTTCCTCTTTCAATGACTTATTCCCATGTTCCTCAAGCTCAGCCACACCACCAAACGGTAAAAGTTGAATCTTTTTAATACGCCAATTATAGTGTGCCGCCGCAAAGGCATGCCCAAGTTCATGGATAAGAACGATACAAAATAACAGTAGTAATTCTTTAAAACGTGCCGTAAAAATACCAATGACAATAATAACCCAAAACAACGGATGCACGGAAATCTTCGTTAAAACTTCTCTATATTTAATCAAATGAAATCACCTGAATCGGGTCAATAAACTTTTCATTCTTTTTTATCGCGAAATAAAACTTACCATTTTTATTATTTGCATCATTATTCACCGTTCCAATTTTTTGTTTCTTTGAAACGTAATCATATAATTTTACTGACATGTCATTTAAATTCGCATACCACGATTCTGTTCCATCTGCATGCTGAATTTGAACCGTATTACCAAGTTCCTCTTTCTTACCTGCAAAAACAACTAGCCCTTCATTCACTGACTCAACAGTTGCATTTGTAGCTGTTTGAACAAATACACCTTGGCCATTTTTTTGAAACCCTTGCATCACCTTTCCAGAAGCAGGAATGGCATAATCTTTTTGCTGAATAGTTCCTTCTTTTTTCTCAGTAGGTGAAAAAAATACGAGCGGTTTTCCAAACTGCTTTTCATACCATTTCGCTACAGTAGCAAACTGAAATTCTTCTTTCATCACTTTTTCTGTAACAGCTTTAGCACCGTCGAAAGAAGAGGGTGCATTCTTATATAAAATAGCGACAGAAAGAACTAATATTGCTGATAACAAAACTTTGAAGAAAAATACTTCTTTTCGAAATAAAGGATGAATTTCCTTTTCTCCTCCTTCAATAAATACTGTTTCACTATCAAAATTCCCTCCAGCAAAATACTGCTCTTCCTCCATCCTTTCTTGCTCTGCCTTCCTTTTCGCAATCCGCTTTTTAATTTCTTCTACACGTCTATTCTTCATACTGTCTCCTTTCTTTCGTTAAGCTAATTAAAATAGAAACAGTTGTATACAGTTTGTACATATGTATGAGCTAAGAAAGAAAGATATTCGTGTGAAGAAAAAAGAAAGCACTTCGCATATGTGCGAAGTGCTTTTAACGGATTCCAAAGAAGTTTTTCATCTTTGTAAATACCGATACCTTTTCTTGTTCAAATGCTTGCAATGGTACATTCTCACCCAACAAGCGTCTTGCAATATTACGATAAGCTAACGCTGCTTTTCCGCTCGGTTGCAACGCTACAGGTTCACCTGTATTTGTAGCACGAATAACTTCATCATCATCCTCGACAACACCAAGAAGCTCGATTGACAATGTACGTACGATTTCATCAACATCTAACATATCCTGCTCATGAAGCATATGACTACGCACACGATTAATAACAAGTTTTGGTGGTTCAATATCCTCTTTTTCTAAAAGCCCGATAATACGATCCGCATCGCGCATTGAGGATACTTCTGGCGTCGTAACAACGATTGCTTTATCCGCACCAGCTACCGCGTTTTTAAACCCCTGCTCAATCCCCGCAGGACAATCAATTAATATGTAATCATAATCTTGACGTAATACTTGTATTAATTCATCCATTTGTTCAGGTGTTACCGCTGATTTATCACTCGTTTGTGCTGCAGGTAATAAATAAAGATCATCAAAACGCTTATCTTTAATAAGCGCCTGAGGTAAACGGCAACGCCCTTCAACGACATCAACAAGATCAAATACAATACGATTTTCCAGCCCCATTACTACGTCTAAGTTTCGAAGACCGATATCTGTGTCAATTAAGCACACTTTCTTTCCAGATAACGCTAGGGCTGTACCAATGTTCGCAGACGTTGTAGTTTTACCTACTCCGCCTTTTCCAGATGTAATTACTATTGCCTCTCCCACAGCTATACAATTCCCCTTTCTAACTTTGTTAAATTAGGTCTAAGATGAGTGAGAAGTTGCAGTCGATCGACAACAATGTGATTGTTCTCATTAATATACGCACATTCTGCCGCCTCCGCTCCGTCTTCTTTCTCTTCCGGAGCCCGCATTGCCACATCACTAATTCGAAGTTGCATCGGGTTCATATCAGATGCAGCTATTACAGCATCCGAATCCCCATAATACCCAGCATGCGCAATTCCTCTTAATGATCCTACGACAAAAATATTCCCCCCAGCGATAACCGTTCCGCCTGGATTAACATCTCCAATTAACAATAAATTTCCTTTTACATGTAAAACTTGTCCAGAGCGAACAATTTTGGAAATAGGGACAATTTCTGTTTCTTCTTTCCAAGCTATTGCTTCTGCTTTAGTTATAACATCACTTTCAATTGAATCCACAACAAGATTCTTTTTATTACGAATTAACGTACGAATCTCTTCTTGTTGGACTTCTGTTAAATAACGATTTCCCACTTTCACATGCACTTCAATTAAAGAGCGCCCATCACCATCATAGTAATGTGTAGAAAGCTTTTCATCCAATTCCTCCAGTAATTCAGAGAATGAACAACAATCATCTAAATGAAGCGTTATTCCGTCTTTTGTCCCTTTTATTGTTACATTTTGTTGCTTTTTTTCTTCCACTAAAGTTCACCCCACCGATTCAATTCGACATAAAATTAGAAAATCCTTTTTTCTTTTTCTTCCATCGCTTTTGAAAGACGCATTAAATATCGTCTCAGTGGGAAACAAACTATCAATAAGAAAATTGCATTTAGCAATAAAGTAGACAGGAGACGATCTGTGAAAAAGACATACGCCGACATATGAGTACGTCCTAACAAAGTTAAAAATCCATACACATAATACTCTAGTGCTACAATGCTGCCTAGTACGATAGAAGCAACAATAAATAAATTCAATTGTAGTACCTTCATCACACTATAAACTAAATAAGCTAAAATCGGATATGCAAAAATATATATACCGACAAGTTCTGTGTATACGGTATCAAATAAGAAACCAAATAAGAGTCCGTAATAAATCCCTTGGACCGGACTATAGTACACAGTAACAAAACATAACACAATTATAAAGAAATGAGGTGCTGCTATACTGTCTTTCCAAAAAACCTCTGTTGGAACAATAGTAGCAAACATATTTTCAAATAAAAAAACAAAAAGGAGCAAAAGAGGAAGAGCTGCTCTTTTTAAAATCTTCATCATCTCTTCTCCCCCTCCTATTCTAATGGCGCTGAAGGCGTTTCACGTTTAGCAACCATAATATGCTCTACGTCATTCAAATCAGCGGCTGGCTTTACATAAGCTGTTTTTGTTAAACCGTATGGATCCGGCTGAACATCAACAATTGTTCCAATTACAAGACCTCTCGGGAAAATATCGCCAAGTCCAGATGTTACAACTAGTTGATCTTTCGCTACCTGAGCATCGGAGCCAATCTTTGTGAAAAGAAGTAAGTGCTTTTCTTTATCATAACCTTCAATCAATCCAAAGATTTTCTCATCACCTTGTACGATAGCAGAAACACGATTTGTTCGGCTCATAGAACTTAGCAACTCTACTGATGATGTAAACTGAGATACACTTTTCACTCGTCCAACTAAACCTTGTGAAGTTACTACAGCCATATCTTTTTTAATCCCTTGCTGTGCTCCTTTATCAATTCCGATTAAATCGTACCATTTATCTGGATTACGAGAAACAACAGTGGCTGGAATTTCAGTATATTGGCTATTCAACTCTTTTTTACCCGTTAACTCTTGTAACTTCTTGTTATCATCTTCTAATTGTTTTACTTTCCCTGATAGACCTGCATAATTATCTAATTTTGCTTTTAATTCTTTATTCTCTTCATACGTGCGCTTTACATCCTCTACATTTTCGAAGAATCCAGCTACGTATTTCGCTGGCTTTTGGAATACACGTTCTACAACACCGACAGTGTCTTTAACAAACTGCTCTGGCCATGTTAAACTGTTCCGTTCTTTCAATGAGATTCCAATCAATGCCACGAGAAGAATAATACTAACTAACAAAACAATTAATCTTTTGTTTAAGAAAAACTGTGGCACGTTCACACCCTCTTAATTTCATTGATTTTTATTTTGCAATATTATCGAGCAGCAGTTTTGAAAAGATCGATATTGTCTAATGCTTTACCCGTTCCAATTGCTACGCAATCTAATGGGTCTTCTGCAACAAGAACTGGCATATTTGTTTCTTCACTAATCACTTTATCTAAGTTACGTAGTAATGCTCCGCCACCTGTTAATACGATACCACGGTCCATAATGTCTGCCGCTAATTCAGGTGGAGTTTTCTCTAACGTATTTTTAACAGATTCTACAATTGCATCTACTGTATCTTTTAATGCATCTGCAATTTCTTCTGGCTGAATTAGTACTGTTTTTGGTAAACCACTTACTAAATCACGACCGCGAATTTCCATAGGCTCGATACCTTCTGGCTCGCCTGCAGAACCGATTTCTAATTTTAATGCTTCAGCTGTTCTTTCACCAATCATTAAGTTGTAGCTTTTCTTAATGTACTGAATGATTGAATCGTCCATATCATCACCAGCAACACGAACTGATTGACTTGTTACAATACCACCTAAAGAAATGATTGCAACTTCTGTTGTACCGCCACCGATATCAACAACCATGCTACCAGTTGGTTCCCAAACAGGTAAGTTCGCACCAATTGCTGCTGCAAATGGTTCTTCAATTGGATAAGCGTCACGAGCGCCCGCTTGACGAGTCGCATCGATTACTGCACGTCTTTCTACAGCTGTAATACCAGACGGTACACATACCATTACGTATGGTTTACGTGAAAAGAATCCATTTGATTTTTGAGCTTGTTGAATGTAGTATTTCATCATTGTTGCTGTCGTTTCGTAATCAGCAATTACACCGTCTTTCATCGGGCGAAGTGCCACAACGTTTCCTGGTGTACGACCAATCATTTGTTTTGCATCGCTACCTACAGCAACGATTTGTTTCGTATCAGTTTGTAACGCTACTACTGAAGGTTCACGTAATACTACACCTTTTCCTTTTACATATACAAGCGTGTTCGCAGTTCCTAAATCTATTCCAAGATCGCGAGTAAAGCCACCAAATCCAAACATATTATTTATCTTCCTTTCTTGTTTTCACGGACTCATTTTTTCTTACTTTATATTATAAAAACAGTACGTTTTTTATATCTTTATCCTTTTTGTAGATAAATTTCTACAAAAAACTCATAAATCACATTATAAAACAAAATAAGTAAAAAGCATAGTCTTAAATATGACCTTTTTCCTTTAAACTCACGAATTTATGGTCACCTATTATAATATGGTCAAGCACTTCAATTCCGATAATTCGCCCGCATTCTACTAAGCGTTTCGTTACTTCAATATCTTCTCGGCTCGGCGTGGGATCTCCTGAGGGATGATTATGGAGACATATGATAGAGGCTGCCGCACGGCGAAATGCTTCTTTAAAAACTTCTCGCGGGTGTACAATCGACGTATTTAAACTTCCAATAAAAATCGTTTGCCTATGTATAACTTGATTCTTTGTGTTCAAATATAAACATACAAAATGCTCCTGCTGCAGGAAGCGCATTTCTTCCATCATATATCTTGCACAATCTTCTGGGCTTCGAATGCTGTATCTATTTTGATATTCTAACCGTACCATTCTTCTACCGAGTTCAAAAGCAGCTATAAGCTGGGCTGCCTTTGCAATCCCGACGCCATGTATACTGACAAGCTCTTCTAACGTTGCATCTTTCAACATACGTAAACCATCAAAGTGATGTAAGATTTTATCTGATAACTTTAAAACTGTTTCTTCTTTAGAACCTGTTCTGAGTAACACTGCAAGAAGCTCCCTATTCGATAAACTTCCAGCTCCTTCTAACAATAAACGCTCCCGTGGCTGTTCTTCTTTGACAACATCACGAATACCGTTCATTTCTCCACCCCTTTTACTTGTTCTCTCAAAGAAAATCCCATGCAATTTTACGCATGGGTTACATCAATATTAAATTGTTTTAATTCCCGAACAAGACGTGAAATCGGTAAACCGACTACACTATAATAGTCCCCTTGAATATTTTGAACAAAAATAGATCCTTTACCTTGAATTCCATAACTTCCCGCTTTATCAAGAGGCTCTTTTGATGCAACGTATGCGTCAATTTCCTCTTCTGTTAATTCCCAAAACGTAACTTCTGTACGCTCGTAAAAAGTGACTGTTTTGTCTTTTGTTATAATTGCAACCCCAGTATACACTTCATGTGTTTTCCCTGATAATAATTGCAACATTTCTTTCGCCTCAGCCTCATTAGAAGGCTTTCCAAGAATATGCGATTCATATGTAACAATTGTGTCTGCACCTAACACAATATGATCACTGTTATTTTCTGCTACTGCAGATGCTTTTTGCAGGGCAAGGGACATAACGATATCCGAAGGTGATGAGTACGCACCAATCGTTTCTTCTACTTCACTTACAATGATTTCAAATGGTACATCCGCTAACTCAAGCAGTTCCTTCCTGCGAGGTGACCCTGATGCTAAAATAATTTTTCTCATATTTTCTCCTTCCTTTCTCACATGAAGCAGAATAATTTACATCAATCGTATCAAAGGAATAGTTTGTCCACAAATGAAAGAAATATTATTTTTTCTAAACAAAATATTCCTTTTTTACTAAAATACGATTATATTCCTGCCATAGAGAAAGCACTTTGCTCTAAATTCAAAAGAAAAGAAAGAAGTACCTATACTTCTTCCTTCGTCATTTCATTATCCTATTATTTCACCTTTTGTGAAACAATTTTTTCATATGAAAGTATACCATCAATAATAACTTGATTTAATTTCGCCAAAGATTCCTTATCACCTTTTCCATCCTTCACTGTTTGCACAGCTACTGACGTATACATATACAATTTCTTTGCTTCTTCCTGCTTCATACTTTTCCCTTCTTTTTCAATTACTTTCCACTCTTTTTCAATCGCACCTATATCTTTTGCATTACTTTTTCCACTAGCTTGTACGCTAGAAGCATATTTTGCTAAATGAGTATATAATAGCTGTACTTTTGTTAAAAACGCCCCAACTTCTTTATCATCTTTCAGTAGCGCTTTATCTGTTATATCCCAGTTCTTTTTCAATACTGAGACATTATCATTTTTATACTGTGTCATTAATTGGTTTATGCCTTGTTCATCACTAGCAATACCAACAACTAATGCATACTTATCGCCGCTCGGTTTTAAAGCTGCAACGCCTCCATTACCTTTCCACTCTTCAAGAGCGGCCTGTCCCTTTTCTTCGGAAGAATAAATCCCCCCTTGAACAAAAAATAATTTCATTGGATCTAATGACGTTCCTGTCTGTGCTTTTTGTTTTTCCTCTTTTGATGCCGGTGTTTGTTCTGACGTTCCACCCACCTTTGATTCTTCATTTTGCATCTGCTTCGAAGCTGTTACTTCACTTCCTCCCGTCGCTCCTTGCCCTTTAAGTAACTGTAGCATTCCCATCCCAAACGCCGTACCAATAACAATCGCAGTTGCAACGATTGCAATTAACGTATTGCTCCACTTCTTTCGTTTTTTTTCCGTAGACACTAATTTCGCTTTTTGAAACGGAACAACGTTTTTCGGTCTTTCACTTTCTACTACCATCCATTCAAATTCATCTTTCTTCTTCTCCTCATACTTCGCTTCTGTTCCATTCACTTTCACTGAGATCGTTCGTGATTGCTTGTCCATACACTCACACCTCACCTCTTATCGTTGTCCGCATCATATCATATTCCTTTCACAAAAAAACGAGATATTTGTCAGAGGAATTCGCCAAATAACCCTATATATTTATCTTATATGTATGCATTTGACTTCATTTGTAGAACAAAAAAACTAGATAGCAAAGACTATCTAGTTTTTCTCGCGAATATATTTTCGAACTTCCGAAATGAAATAAAGAGAACCTGTTATGATAAAAACATCATTTTCTCCAATCACTTCAACCTTTGTATCAATTGCCTCTTTCCAATTTTCAAAAACTAGTTTTGACTCTTTCTTTGCATACGATGCTAGCTTATCAGCAGAAATAGCACGATCAAAGGCGAATGTTGTAAAAATAATTTCATCGGCGATGGTTTCTAATTGACCTACCATATTATGCAATTGCTTATCACCAAGGGCAGTAAATAAAACTATTACATTTTTATCTTTGTAATGTGATTCTACCGTTTTCACAAGGCTTTCAATACCTTCTGGGTTATGAGCACCATCTATAATGATATCTGGATTACTTTGCAGTTTTTCAAAGCGCCCAATCCAATAAGCTTCCTGTAATCCAGTTCTCATTTCTTCTTCCTCAATTAAAAATGATACGTATGTTTTTACATACATAACTGCCATCAGTGCAAGTGCTGCGTTTCCTACTTGATGACTGCCTTTCATGGAGATTCGCACATCTTCAAAAGAGGCGAAAGGACAAGTGAAATCGAACTGTTCTCCATCTTCACTAGACTGTTTATGTAACGCTGTAAAATGCTTGCCCATCTCGTATAAGTTTGCATGATTTTCCTTTGCAACCTTTTGAATGACTTGCAATGCTTCCTCATCTTTCACACCAGTAATAACCGGGACACCAGACTTAATAATCCCCGCCTTTTCATATGCAATTTCTCCTAGTGTATTCCCTAAAATATGCATATGATCGTGGCCAATATTTGTAATAATCGTGAGAACAGGATGAATAACATTCGTAGAATCAAAGCGCCCTCCAAGCCCTGTTTCAAATAAAACAACATCACAGAAATTAACTTTACCGAAATAACAAATTGCCATAACAGTAATAATTTCAAACTCAGTCGCTTCCCCTAAATCCGTCCCATCTAGTTTTTCAACGACTGGCTTTACCATCTTTACAAGTTCAGTAATCTCTTCATTTGCAATTGGTGTCCCGTTCACACTAATACGCTCGTTAAATGTTTCAATATATGGAGAGGTAAATGTTCCTACCTTATATTTTGCATTTTCTAACATGTAGCGCATATATGTTAACGTTGAACCTTTTCCATTTGTACCAGCAAGATGAACACATTTTATGTGCCGCTCCGGATTTCCGAGCTCTTCTAGCATCCATCTCATTCTTTCCAATCCTGGTTTAATACCAAACTTCAATCGGCTATGAATCCACCCTATCGCTTCTTCGTATGTATGTATCACGTATGCTTTCCCCTTTCAAAAGACAACCTTCATACTCCTATTATACGCAAAGAAAAGAGACTCACCAATATAGTGAGCCTCTAAAAAATATTTTACTTTTCAAGATCTGCTAGACGTTGGCGAACTGCTTCACGTTTTTCTAGATAGTCTTGCTCTTTCGCACGCTCTCCTTCAATAACTGCTGCAGGAGCTTTCGCTACGAAACCTTGGTTTGAAAGTTTCTTCTGTACACGTTCTACTTCTTTGTCGAACTTCTCAAATTCTTTCTCAAGACGTGCTCTCTCTTCATCAAGATTGATAAGATCAGCTAATGGTAAGAATAACTCTGCACCTGATACGATTGCAGTCATTGCTTTTTCTGGTGCTTGTAAATCCGTTTGAATTATTAATTCGCTTGGGTTACAGAAACGCTCAATGTAAGAGCTGTTTTTTGTAAGTTGAGCAAGTATAGCCTCATCTTTTGCTTTAATTTGCATTTGGACTTTTTTGCTCATTGGCGTATTAACTTCTGCACGGATGTTACGAACAGAGCGAATGATATCAACTAGAAGGTGCATTTCTGCCGCAGCTTCTGTATCTTGTAAATCTTCGCGAACTGTTGGCCATGCTGCTACCGTAATAGATTCGCCTTCATGCGGTAAATGTTGCCAAATCTTCTCTGTTACGAATGGCATGAATGGGTGTAATAGACGCATTGTTTGATCTAATACGTAAGCTAAAATAGAACGAGTTGTTTTCTTAGCTGCTTCATCTTCACCGTATAGTGGCAGTTTCGCCATCTCAATGTACCAGTCACAGAAATCGTCCCAAATGAAGTTGTATAATGAACGACCAGCTTCACCGAACTCATATTTATCCATGTTACGCGTTACACTTTCGATTGTTTCGTTTAAGCGAGTTAAAATCCACTTATCCGCAACTGATTTTTCACCAGTTAAATCGATTTCTTCATACTTCATGTCATCCATGTTCATTAATACGAAACGTGATGCGTTCCAAATTTTATTAATGAAGTTCCAAGTAGACTCTACTTTTTCCATACTGAAACGTAGATCTTGACCTGGTGCGCTTCCTGTTGATAAGAAATAGCGCATTGCATCTGCACCGTACTTCTCGATAACATCCATCGGATCAATACCGTTACCAAGAGATTTACTCATTTTACGTCCTTGCTCATCACGAACTAAACCGTGAATCAATACATCTTTAAATGGACGCTCGCCTGTAAACTCTAAACCTTGGAAAATCATACGAGATACCCAGAAGAAGATGATGTCATAACCAGTTACTAAAGCATCTGTTGAATAGAACTTTTTAAAGTCTGCTGCATCTTCATTCGGCCAGCCAAGTGTTGAGAACGGCCATAACGCTGAACTGAACCATGTATCAAGTACGTCATTATCTTGATTCCAGTTTTCAATATCTGCTGGTGCTTCTGTACCTACGTATACTTCACCAGTTTCTTTATGATACCAAGCTGGGATGCGGTGTCCCCACCATAATTGACGAGAAATACACCAGTCATGAATATTTTCCATCCAGCGTAAGTATGTGTTTTCAAAACGCTCTGGTACGAACGTTACTTTTTCTTCTTCTTTTTGTTGAAGTGCTACTGCTTTTTCTGCAAGTGGAGCCATTTTTACGAACCATTGTGTTGATAAGTAAGGCTCAACTACTGCACCGCTACGCTCACTATGACCCACTGAATGCATATGAGGCTCGATTTCTACTAATACGCCAGCCTCTTGTAAGTCTTTCACTAACGCTTTACGGCATTCGAAACGATCCATACCGTTATATTTACCAGCTTTTTCGTTCATCGATCCATCTTCATTCATTACTAAGATGCGTGGTAAGTCATGACGGTTACCTACTTCAAAGTCATTCGGGTCATGAGCTGGTGTAATTTTTACAACGCCTGTTCCGAAATCTTTTTCTACGTACTCATCAGCAATAATCGGAATCTCACGGCCTACGATTGGAAGTGTAACTGTTTTTCCGATTAAATGTTTGTAACGATCATCTTCTGGATGAACCGCTACCGCTGTATCACCAAGCATCGTTTCTGGACGAGTAGTAGCAAGACGAATGTGACCTGAACCGTCTGTTAACGGATAGTTCATATGGTAGAATGCACCTTGAACTTCTTTATGAATTACTTCAATATCAGAAAGAGCCGTGCGTGTTGCTGGGTCCCAGTTGATAATATATTCACCGCGGTAAATTAAGCCTTTTTCGTATAATTGAACGAATACTTTATTAACCGCATCAGATAAACCTTCGTCTAATGTGAAACGTTCACGAGAATAGTCTAGTCCTAAACCAACTTTCCCCCATTGTTGACGAATGTGAGACGCGTATTCCTCTTTCCATTCCCAAGCTTTTTCAAGGAATTTCTCACGGCCAAGATCGTAACGTGAAATACCTTCTTCACGAAGTTTTCCTTCTACTTTCGCTTGTGTTGCGATACCCGCATGGTCCATTCCTGGAAGCCATAATACATCGTAACCTTGCATACGCTTCGTACGAGTTAAAATATCTTGAAGAGTTGTATCCCAAGCATGACCTAAGTGTAACTTACCAGTTACGTTCGGAGGTGGAATTACAATTGTGTATGGTTGTTTCTTCTCATCTCCTGTTGCTTCGAAATATTTGCCTTCAAGCCACCATTGATAAAGGCCTTCTTCAACGGACATATGATCATATTTAGTTGGTAAATTCTTTTCCGTGTTTGACATTATTTTCCCTCCTTAAAATAAAAAATGCCCCTCATCCAAAAAGGACGAGGGACATCGCGGTACCACCTTTATTTACAAACAAATTCAGGAATTTGCTTATACTCTTAATTTGATAACGGACAAATCCGTCTTTTCCTAATGAGAACTGTTCCGTTCAGAAAAGATGCTCCAGGGCTACCTTCTAACATAACTATCTAGAGAATCTCCCAGCTAATGATTCTCCTCTCTGAAGACGTTTCTTGTTATACTCTTCCCCTTCAAGGCATTTATATGATTGTTAATTATTATATACAATAGTGTAAAAAACGAAACCCTATTCGTCAAGATAAATTTAATACCACGGCTTTTCGGGCAAAAAAAGAAGATAAGTAGCATCCTCTACTTATCTTCTTTATCCCGCTATTTGCGGGCAGTAAGACCCTCCACTGATTAAAGTTTCACTTTATCCGTTCCCTTGCTGGGCAGCTTGTAACTGCGAGAGGAAATATTCTATATTGCTTACGAGCCAATGCGATTGTTGTAAGCTCTTTACTCCGAGAAGTTCATTTTCCTCATTGCGACTCTCTCTTCTTTTCTTATAAGACTGGATTTGCCGAATAAATTGCGATGGATACGTCATATACGCAAACATGAGTAGTTGCTCTTCTTTCGTAAAAGGGAAATTTTTTTGATACATTTGATACCATTCAAACCGATCACTTCGCGCAATTGGATACGTATTTAAAGACCGAGAATAAAACCCTACTATATCTTGCACAGGCGTTGCAAACTTTGATTTTTCTAAACTAATAAAATAGCCATTCCGTTCATAATCAAATAAGAAATGATTAAGCGATACGTTACCATGCACAAAAGTAATACGTGTTTTTTCTTTTTCCTTCATCGCATCGTTCCACTCAGTTAATTGCTTCGTTGCAAACTCACGCGCCCTCATTACATGATGATAGTACGTACAATATTGCAATTCAAATGGAGACATATACCACTTCGCTTCAGATTCTACGAGAAACTCTTCTAGCATCTCACCATCATTCTCCCAGCGATCGGATATATTTGTATAATGTTTTTCTAAATCTTCTTCTGTATACGTTTCTTCTTTCACCGTTTTTTGATGCAACGTTCCGAGAGTTTGAAACATTTTATGGTATTGATCATTATCCTCGCCGTTGCCTTCCGCACGTTCTAACCAAGGCATTAAATAATAATTATACGTCCCGTCACTTAAAATATAATTTCCATCCGTCGCATGGTATATAGGTACATAATTTGAAAAACCGTTCTCCTTCAAATATTGAATATGGTGCAGAAAGCTATTCCGCTCTAACTTTCTGCTTTCTATTTTCTTGAGCGCATATGGACCTTGATTCGTATAAATTTTCGTTACGCTTCCGTGCTCTTCCATATGCTGCGTATCCAATCTATATTGCCTTACAATGGGTTCATAGCGATTTCGTAATTCCATATCCATACGAATAACCCTTTCTATTCAAAACATAGCCTTTAGGAAAATAAGCGAGTGAAAACACTCACTTATTTCACTTTTGCCCTTGAAACGGGAATATAAATAATTTGTCCCGCAGTTAAATATATATCTTCTGTTTGATTGACACGGTATAAGTTTTGTACAGATGTTTCATAACGGTCTGCAACAGATTCGATTGTATCCCCTTCTTGCACGAAATACATTCTTAACTTTGTAAATTCTTCTTCCGGTTCCTTCGTAAATAATTTCGTTAAATAAAGTGCATTTTCATCTCGCTGTGAATACGTTTCTTCTTCTTGCTCTTCTTGTTTTTTCGCTTTTTCTTTCTTGAAATCTTTTCTTCCGAACAATTCAAATTGTGGCGTTGATTCTTTCTCCTCTTCACGCTCCACAAATTCATGTTCTTCTATTTCCTCTTCCTCTACTTCCTGCTCTTTTCTTTCCTCTAGTTGAAACGGTTCAAATGCGTAATCTTCCCACTCATCTGATTCCTTATAGACTGGTTCTTCTACGTGGGCAGGTCTATTTTCATCTTCTTGTGCGGAATAAGCCTCTAACTCAGCATGCGCCGTTTCTTCCTCTTCATCCTCGATTCTTTCTTCATCACATAAACCTGTAATAGATATATCCGCTAATAACTGTAAGCAACCATTTTCCTTTAATTCATAATCAAATTCCTCAATGGATACATATAGTTCTTCAATTACTTTCACTCGATTTCTTGGAATTGATATTTCAAGCGGAAAGGAATGAACAAGTTCATTAACCCCATCTTCCCTTGTTTCTACATAATCAATTGACTTTGCTGGTGATAGATCTCTTAATGAATAAGCTGAATCATCTTGCCGTGCAACATACTCTCCCGTTAAATCTAATTGCCCTCTCACGATAACTTCATGATCAAGCTCTTCTATCTCAACGTCTGGATCTAACGAAATTGACAAAAGTTCTTCGACTTCCTGTCCTTTTTGGAACCAAACAGATTCTTTTAATGAAAAACGTAATGAATGATCTGTTGCCACTTCTTTTCCCCCTCCCAAACTATATGTCATTACAGATTTATGTATGGAAAGCTGACTTTATGAATAAAAAAAATCGCTCCCCTTATGGAGAGCGATTTTCTTTATTCAATTAAGCTTTTAATTTTGACATTGCAATTTCCGCCGCTGCAATCGTCGCTTCAATATCTGCATCACTATGTGCTGTAGATAAGAATAGACCTTCGAATTGAGATGGTGGCAAGAATACACCTTGTTCTACCATTTCACGATAATAAGCCGCAAAGAATTCTAAGTTTGAAGATTTTGCTGCGTCGTAATTAATAACTGGCTCATCTGTAAAGAAGATACCAATCATCGAACCCGCACGGTTAATATAGTGCGGAATGCCATGTTTTTCAGCCGCTTTACGTAAGCCAGCTTCTAACATTTCAGCTTTACGCTCAAATTCTACATATGATTCTGGCGTTAACTGTACTAACGTTTCATAACCTGCTGCCATTGCAAGTGGGTTACCTGATAAAGTACCCGCTTGGTAAATCGGTCCGCTCGGTGCAACTTGGCGCATAATTTCTGCTTTACCACCGTATGCTCCTACTGGTAAGCCACCACCGATTACTTTACCTAAACAAGTTAAATCAGGTGTTACACCATAATAGCCTTGTCCACAATTATAAGCAACTCGGAATCCTGTCATGACTTCATCAAAAATAAGCAATGCACCATTTTGCTCTGTTACTTCACGAAGACCTTCTAAAAATCCTGGTTGCGGAGGAACAACACCCATATTTCCTGCTACTGGTTCTACAATTATACAAGCAATATCATCACCGAATTGTTCGAAAGCGTATTTCACACTGTCTAAATCGTTATACGCTACGGTAATCGTATTTTTCGCTACACCTTCTGGTACACCAGGGCTATCTGGTAAACCTAGCGTCGCCACACCAGAACCCGCTTTAATTAATAACGAATCACCATGACCGTGGTAACAACCGATAAATTTCAAAATTTTATTACGTCCTGTATAACCACGAGCTAAACGTAGCGCACTCATTGTCGCTTCTGTTCCGGAGTTAACCATACGTACAATCTCAATTGATGGTACGCGCTCAATAACAAGTTTCGCTAATTTATTCTCAATTTCCGTTGGAGCACCGAAGCTTGTTCCTCTTTCAGCAACAGATTTTAGAGCTTCAACAACACGATCATTCGCATGACCATGAATTAAAGGACCCCATGATAATACGTAATCGATGTATTCATTTCCATCGATATCATATACTTTAGAGCCTTTTCCACGCTCCATAAACAACGGATTCATACCAACAGACTTAAAGGCACGAACTGGGCTATTTACGCCACCAGGCATTAAATCTTGTGCCTCTTCAAACGCCGCAATCGACTTATCAAACTTTTTCATTATTTAGCGCCTCCTTCTTGTAACCATCTTGCTGCATCTTTTGCATGATACGTAATAATTAAATCTGCTCCTGCACGTTTCATGCTAATTAATTTTTCAAGTACAACTTCTTTTTCATTAATCCAACCATTTTGTGCTGCCGCTTTAATCATCGAATATTCACCACTTACGTTATAAGCAACGACTGGTAAATTAAAGTTATTTTTCACATCACGAACGATATCTAAGTAAGAAAGTGCTGGCTTCACAATTAAGAAATCTGCCCCTTCCATTACATCTGATTCAGCTTCACGGAATGCTTCCATACGGTTCGCTGGATCCATTTGATATGTTTTACGATCACCAAATTGCGGGGCACCGTGCGCCGCATCACGGAATGGCCCGTAAAATGCTGATGAATATTTCACAGCGTACGACATTACTGGTACGTGAGAAAAGCCATTTTCATCTAATGCATGGCGGATTGCGGTTACGAATCCGTCCATCATGTTTGATGGCGCAATAATGTCTGCTCCTGCTTTCGCTTGACTTACAGCTGTTTTCGCAAGAACTGCAAGAGACTCATCATTTAAAATAATACCATCTTCAATTACACCGCAATGACCATGGCTTGTGAATTGACATAAACATGTATCTGCAACTACTACTAGCTCTGGGAATTCACCTTTAATTTGCTTAATTGCACGTTGCACAATTCCATGATCACAATATGCTGATGATCCAACTTCATCTTTTTCAGCAGGTAAACCAAATACAATAACAGAACGAATACCTAAATCAACAACCTCTTGCATTTCAGCTTGCAATAAATCTAAAGACATTTGATATACGCCTGGCATAGAAGGCACTTCATTACGAACGTTTTCTCCTTCTAATACAAAAATAGGGTAAATAAAATCTTCCGTATGTAAAAACGTTTCACGCACAAGCGCACGCATATTACCGCTTTGTCTTAAGCGACGATGACGATTAAATTGTAAAGAGTTCATAGATTTCTATCCCCATTCTTTTATTTTATCCCGCTATTTGCGGGCAGTAAGACCCTACTAATTAAAGTTTCACTTTATAGATTCACAAATGCAGTGTAGTAATGCTTCTACCGTGTACTCTTTCGGCATAATAATATGCGGAAAATAAAGGCTTGCCTCTTTTTCCGTAATAGGCCCTATACAAGCAATTGTACATTTTTTTGTCCATTCTCTCCAGTTTGTACCCTCGAGTAAACGAACAAAACTAGTAACAGTTGAAGGGCTCGTAAATGTAATAATGTCTACTTTCCCTAACTTCAACGCTACTATAAGTTCTTGCCTTCTCTCTACATTCTCTTTCGTACTATATACGATTAGCTCATCTAGAGAAACACCCATTTCGCGAAGTGCAACTGGAATTACATCTCTTCCTAAATTCCCTTTCGGAAATAAAATGCACTCGTTTCCACTTAGTCTTTTTACAAACTCTTCTGCAAATACTTCTGCAACAAATGAAGTTGGAACGAAGTCCACTTCATAGCCCCGCTTTTCTAACTCCAACCTTGTTTTCACGCCTACTGCAGCAATTTTAGTCTTTGCGGGTAGCTTCTTTCTCAAACTATCTAGAAAAAAAGCTACCCCATTTTTACTCGTAAAAATAACCCAGTCATACGAATGCAGCTGACCTGCTATATGTTGAATTCGCCTATGAGACATACCTTCCATACGCAAAAGCGGAATTTCCAATGGAATTCCGCTCTTTTCTTTCACCGCTACACTCATTTGTTTTGCTTGATGCTGGGCACGTGTAATTAATACCGTTTTGCCAGCGAGAGCGTTCATATTTATTGTTGCCCCTTATTTGCAGCAAGGATGAGTTCTTTTGCGCCTTGTTTAATTAAACGGTCCGCAGCCTCTAGTCCTACTTCTCTTGGATTCATGCCTACTACTGTCTCTTTCAATAAAACAGAACCGTCCATAGAACCGACAAGAGCCGTTAATTCGATTGCATCGTTTTCTGTAAGAGTAGCATATCCAGCGATCGGAACTTGGCATCCCCCTTCGAGTTTATGAAGAAATACTCGTTCTGCTGCCACTGTTCTTTCTGTTACTGCATCATTCATATGCGCTAACAACTGTAGTAGGTCCTTATCATCCTCACGGCACTCAATCGCTAATGCACCTTGCCCTACAGCGGGTACGCATAACGTTTCATCTAAATGTTCTGTAATAACTTCATTATCCCAGCCCATTCTTTGTAATCCAGCTGTTGCTAAAATAATTGCATCGTAATCTTCTTCTTGTAATTTACGTAAACGTGTATCGATATTTCCACGAATCCACTTCACTTGTAAATCTGGTCTCGCAGCTAATAATTGTGCACTGCGTCTTAAACTACTCGTACCTAAAATAGCACCTTCTGCTAACTCTTTAAACGATGCTCCGCTTTTTGAGATAAAAGCATCACGAGGGTCAACACGCTTCGGTGTACAACCAATCATTAATCCTTCTGGAAGTACGGCCGGCATATCTTTCATACTATGTACAGCCATATCGATTTCTTTCGTAAGTAACGCATGTTCAATCTCTTTCACAAACAAGCCTTTTCCGCCTACTTTTGAAAGAGTAACATCTAAAATAACATCACCTTTTGTGACGATTTCTTTCACTTCAAATTCATATGGTAAACCTAGTGCTTTTAACTGATCAATAAACCAGTTTGTTTGCGTTAATGCTAATTTACTCTTTCGTGACCCTACAATAATTTTGCGCATAATTCTCTCTCCTCATTATAAATACCAAAAGTGGAAGTTGGATAAACTGCTTAATAGAAAAATATTGATTAGCATTACGAGAAATGCTCCGATGTTCCACTGGACGATTTTCTTCCCTTGCAACACATCTGCCACTCGTAAATATAGGCCAGCACAATATACAAATAGAACGACAAAAGATCCGATCACTTTCGTATCATACCAATGGAAATTGTCCAATTTCGTATATCCCCATATGCATCCTAATAAAATAGCTAATAAGAAAAATGGAACAGAAAATAAATTTAATCCGTAAGACATCGATTCTAGTTTCGGTAAATTCCCTAACCTTCTTAATCTCGCATTCCATTTCTTCTTTTTTAATAGGCGATATTGCAATAAATACATAATAGAAAAAATGAACGATACAGTAAAAGTTGCATAAGAAATAATAGCCATACCGACATGTACATATACAAGTTCTGAAACTAATTGCTCTGCCAGTACCGGCGACATCTTTCCGAGCGGTGTAAAAATAGAAAAAGCGCTTACGCCAAATGCGACAACATTTGTAAAAAAGACTAGAAAGTCAATTCTCATAAATCGATTAATGACTAACGACATCGTAATCAATAGCCAAACATAAAAATAAATCCCTGATAATAAAGTTAATATAGGGTTCGTTTCTGAATCTGTAGCCCGAAGTAACATAAAGATAGACTGCAGAACCCATACAATCGAAAGTAACCAAAAAGCAAATCGGTTCGCCTTTCGGTTACTTTGGAAATAATCTATAAAATATAAACTAATGCTGCAAGCATATAAAATAATTGCAATATGATAAATAATACTGTTATTTAAAAAACTCATCCGATCATCCTTCCAAATTATAAAGATGGAACGGATGGTGTCCACGCTCTTTTATGTTCTACTTCTTCCGCACAACTCTCTACATCTTCCGTTTCTAAGTCGAAAATCTTTGCAAATAACGCTAATTTTTCGTCTGCTCCCTCTTCAGCAGCTATTTCTTTCGCTACTAAAATTGGGTCTTTTAATAATTGATTAATAATACTTTTCGTATGCTTACTAATTACTTTTCTCTCACGATCACTAAGATTCGGTATTTTTCGTTCCAAGCTTTCCATCGTTTCACTTTGGATAGCAAGTGCCTTATCACGAAGAGCTGCTATTAACGGAACAACACCAAGTGTACTTAACCATGTTTTAAATAAAACAATTTCCTCTTCAATCATAAATTGAATTTTCTCCGCTTCTTTCAAACGCTCAGCACGATTTGCTTCCACTACTCCTTGCAAATCATCAATGTCATATAAGAAAGAACCTTCTAGCTCATCAATCGCTGGATCAATATCACGTGGCACTGCAATATCAACCATAAATAAAGGACGACCAGAGCGCATTTTCTCTACCTTTGTCATCATCTCTTTCGTAATGACATACTCAGATGCACCAGTTGAACTAATTAAAATATCTGCTTCTAATAATGCACATTGTAATTCACTTAAAGGCTTTGCATGTCCCATATATTTCTCAGCCATTACTTCCGCTTTCGTAAACGTCCTATTCATGACTGTTACTTTTCGAGCACCGCTTCCATATAAGTTTTGCAGTGCCAGTTCACCCATCTTACCAGCACCAAGAATAAGCACATGACAATCTGTTAACTCACCAAATATTTTCTTTCCGAGCTCAACAGCAGCATAGCTAACAGACATCGCGCTTTCACCAATCGTCGTTTCTGAGTGCGCACGTTTCGCTAACGTAACCACCTGCTTAAACAACTCATTAAAAATTGTGCCTGTCGCTTTTACTTGTTGCGCTTCTAAAAAGCTATCTTTTATTTGGCCTAAAATCTGTGTTTCTCCAACTACCATAGAATCTAAACCGCACGTCACGCGGAATAAATGATCTATTGCACCATCTTGTTCAAAAATAGTTAAATATGGCGCGACTTCTTCTATTTCAAGCTGAAACCAATCAGCTAAAAACTTCTTAATATAATACCGTCCCGTGTGTAATTGATCGACAACAGCATAAATCTCAGTGCGATTACAAGTTGATACAATGACATTCTCTAACACGCTCTTTTGATTTTGTAATGTAGTCATTGCTTGCTCTAACTCTGCTGCCTGAAATGTGAGTTTCTCACGAAATTCTACAGGGGCTGTTCGATAATTTACACTAACAACAAGAATATGCACGCAGCATGTCCCCCTTCACCCGTTTTATCACTTTATCTACTATCATAATACAACTTTCCTCTTATGAATCTGACAATCGTGTGAACAACCGATTATTTTTTATTTATTCTCCGTATGTAATAAAGGAGATTCAGTAAAACTAATAAAGACTTTCTACTTTATAATGATTATAAATTAATAACTCTATTTGTACGTTACCAAAAAAAGCCCTCATAATCAAGTGATGGAAACTATTCCATATGAATTATAACATCATCTTTCCTATCTTCTTTCATCATGAAGGAAAATATGTATGATTGTTCCAAATTGTAGCACAAACTTTCTCAATACAATGTATTTGACATTGTATTTCTTTTTCGTTATATTGGTTTTACGAAATTAAATTGTGCACAACTTAATAAGAAGGGAGTTATGTATGACAAAGAATTCTTTACATCTAGATAACCAACTTTGTTTTTCTATTTACGCCTGTTCTAAAGAAGTGACCCGCTTTTATCGACCATATTTAGAAAAGATGGGTATTACGTATCCCCAGTACATTACTTTACTCGTACTATGGGAGCAAGATGGACTAACAGTAAAAGAAATTGGAGAACGTCTATTTTTAGATTCCGGTACGTTAACACCTATGTTAAAACGAATGGAATCATTAAAACTTGTAAAACGCGTTCGTTCCAAAGAAGATGAGCGCAAAGTTTGTATTGAATTAACAGAACAAGGTAAAGATTTAAAAGAAAAGGCTTGTTCATTGCCGACAACAATGGCAACAAATTTAGGAATTACAGAACAAGAATATCGTTCTTTATTAATTCAATTAAATAAACTAATTGAAACAATGAAAACAATAAATGATAGAAAAGGGGAATAAACATGGATAAATTATATACTGCTTCAGTAACTGCTACAGGTGGAAGAAACGGAAAAGTAGTTTCAGATGATGGCATATTAAATCTTGATGTAAAAATGCCGAAAGCACTAGGTGGTGCAGGCGGAGAGGCAACAAATCCAGAACAACTATTTGCTGCTGGTTATGCCGCTTGTTTTGATAGTGCATTACAACTTGTCATTCGTACAAAACGCGTGAAAGTAGAAAGTACAGAAGTAACTGCTCACGTTTCTATCGGAAAAGATACAGATGGTGGTTTTGGCCTATCTGCTGTACTTGACGTACACGTTGCTGGCGTTTCTCACGCTGAAGCACAAGAACTTGTAGAAGCTGCTCACGGTGTATGTCCTTATTCGAAAGCAACAAGAGGTAATATTGAGGTTACGTTAAACGTAAGATAAAAGAATTTAGTAAATAAAAAAAACGCGCGACATTCGTCACGCGTTTTTTGTTTTTGTCATTCTATGAATTGCCTTCCACGCTTCTTCTTTTCCAAGTCCTGTTTCAGAAGAGAATAGAACGATTTCATCGCCAATTTCAACAGCAAGCGTTTCTTTTACAACTTTTAAATGCTTTTGCCATTTCCCTTTCGGAATTTTATCGGCTTTCGTCGCAATAATAATTGTTGGGATTTCATAATGCTTTAAGAAATCATACATCATCACGTCATCATTTGTTGGTTGGTGACGTAAATCAACTACTAATACAGCTGCGTCTAATTGCTCACGTGTTGTAAAGTAAGTCTCAATCATCTTGCCCCATGCTGCGCGCTCTGTTTTAGATACTTTCGCATAGCCATAACCTGGAACGTCAACAAAATGCATCATCTCATTGATTAAGAAAAAGTTCAACGTTTGCGTTTTCCCTGGTTTAGAAGAAATACGTACTAACTTTTTACGATTTAAAATTTTATTAATAAAGGAAGACTTCCCGACATTTGAACGACCTGCTAATGCAATTTCTGGTAAATCACTGTCTGGATATTGTTCTGGTTTAACAGCACTAATTACAATATCTGCTTTTGTTACTTTCATTGTTTCACTCCTACTAATGCGTGCTCCAATACTTCATCTAAATGAGATGCAAGCACAAACGTAAGGTTTTCTTTTACGCTTTCTGGAATATCATCTAAATCTTTCTCGTTTTCTGCTGGCAAAATAATTTTTGTTAAGCCTGCGCGGTGAGCACTTAATGTTTTTTCTTTTAAACCACCAATTGGTAATACACGACCACGAAGTGTAATTTCACCTGTCATCCCCACTTCTTTACTTACAGGAATACCTGTTAGTGCAGAAATAAGTGCCGTTGCCATCGTAATACCTGCTGATGGTCCATCTTTTGGAACTGCTCCTTCTGGAACATGAATATGAATATCATTTTTCTCATGGAAATTCGGATCAATCTGAAGCTCTTCTGCACGAGAACGAATATAGCTAAACGCTGCTTGTGCGGATTCTTTCATAACATCCCCAAGTTTACCTGTTAAAATTAATTTCCCTTTACCAAGCGCTACAGACACTTCAATCGCAAGTGTATCACCGCCTGCTGCTGTATACGCTAACCCTGTCGCCATACCAACTTGGTCTGTTTTTTCGGCTTGCCCATAACGGAATATGTGCTTACCAAGTAAATCAACAATGTTTTTCTCTGTTACTACAATACGCTTGCGTTCTGCTGTAACGATAATTTTTGCTGCTTTACGACAAACTTTTGCGATTTGACGCTCTAGCGTACGAACACCAGCCTCACGTGTATAATAACGAATAATTTCAAGAAGTGCTTCATCACGTACTTGTAAATTACCTTTTCGTAAGCCATGCTCTTTTAATTGTTTCGGCAATAAATGTTCACGGGCAATGTGAACTTTTTCAAGTTCTGTATAGCCAGCAATCGAAATAATTTCCATACGGTCAAGCAGCGGACCTGGAACACTTGAAAGTGTATTCGCAGTTGCTACAAACATAACTTTCGATAGATCATACGGTTCTTCAATGTAATGATCACTGAAGTTATGGTTTTGTTCTGGGTCTAACACTTCAAGTAATGCCGCTGATGGATCTCCACGGAAGTCGTTAGACATTTTATCAATCTCATCTAATAAAAAGACTGGATTAACTGTTTTCGCCTTTTTCATACCTTGAATAATGCGTCCTGGCATCGCTCCAACGTACGTACGACGGTGACCACGGATTTCCGATTCATCACGTACACCACCAAGGGATACACGGACAAAATTACGATTTAATGATGTTGCAATCGAACGCGCTAACGAAGTTTTCCCGACCCCAGGAGGTCCTACTAAGCAAAGGATAGGTCCTTTTAATGAATTCGTTAACTTCTGTACAGCTAAATATTCAAGTACGCGCTCTTTCACTTTCTCAAGACCGTAATGATCTTTGTTTAAAATCTCTTCCGAATGAGCAAGATCAATCATATCTTCTGTCGCTTCTGTCCACGGAAGAGCTAATAACCAATCCATATAATTGCGAATAACACCGCTCTCCGCAGAACTTGCTGGTAACTTTTCATAACGGTCTAATTCTTTCAGTGCAGCCTTCATTGTTTCTTCAGGCATTCCTGACTGTTCAATTTTCTCACGAAGTTCTTCAACTTCCCCGCCCTTACCTTCTTTATCGCCAAGTTCAGTTTGAATCGCCTTCATTTGCTCACGTAAGAAGTATTCTTTTTGCGTGCGCTCCATTGAACGTTTCACTTTTTGTCCAATTTTCTTTTCTAAACTAAGTAACTCTTGTTCATCTTGAATAATTGAAATAAGTGTATGTAATCGTTCCTTCACAGATACAATCTCTAAGATTTCTTGTTTCTGCTTCGTTTTAATCGGCAAGTGAGAAGCAATTAAATCAGCTAATCTTCCTGGCTCTTCTACATCAGCTACCGTTGCAAATGTTTCATTTGAAACTTTTTTCGAAACTTTAATATATTGTTCGAAATGCTCGAGTAATGTACGCATAAGAGCTTTCTCTTCTAGATCATCTTCCACTTCTTCCGTTACCGTTTTGATAGAAACTTGCACTACATTTTCTTCTTCGATAAACTCTACTACTTCAGCTCTATGTAAACCTTCTACAAGGACACGAAGCGTTCCGTTCGGCAATTTTAACATTTGCTTCACTTTCGCCACTGTACCTACACTATATATGTCATCTTCTTTCGGATCATCGATATTCATTTCTTTTTGCATCGCTAAAAAGATGATATTTTCATCCATTGCCGCCTGCTCTAGTGCTTGTATCGATTTATCACGTCCTACATCAAGATGCAGAACCATCGTTGGATATACGAGAACGCCTCTTAATGGTAGGAGGGGTACGATTCTTTCATTCGTATTCATACTAGACATAGCACCTCCATAATAAATTAAACTCCTGTTCAACTATTTTATATTACAATACATCTAGATGCAATTGCAGAGATTTTCCGCAATTGTAAATCCCACGTTTTTTCTCCCTTTTAAAAAGGAAAAAAGACTCCGCTTAAGCATACAAACTTAAACGAAGTCTGGCAAATTTTATTATCGTTCATTCTTACATTGATTGTGCATCTGTTTCATCTACACTAGTATGTATATCTAGCTCTCGATGCATATTTTCCTGCATAAATGTTAGCTCAAATACTTCTTTTAACTTACGAACAGGAATGATTTCAATTCCTTTTATTGTGTACAAAAACGGTTGCATGTTTTCAGCAGGAATGATGACTTTCTTCGCACCTGCTTTTTTCGCAGCTTTGATTTTTGCGTACACACCACCAATCGGTTTCACTTCCCCGTGTATACTTATCTCACCAGTCATCGCTACTTCATTATTCACATATGTACGATGCACTGCTGAATATACACCCGTTGCCATAGCAATACCTGCGGAAGGCCCATCAATTGGGATACCACCTGGAAAATTAATATGTATATCGTACCCTTCTGGCAACACATCTAAAGAACGAAGTACTGTTAATACATTATCTACAGAACCTTTTGCCATACTTTTACGGCGAATGGATTTCGTTTGACTACCAATACTTTCCTCTTCAACAATTCCGGTAACATTTACCGATCCTTTATCTTTCGCCTTGATTGCTGTTACTTCAATTTCTAATAATGCGCCTGTATTTGGTCCGTATACAGCAAGTCCATTTACAAGACCGATTCTTGGAATAGGATAAATACGTTTTTCATATTTCGGTGTAAGTTGACTAGAGTGAACAACCCACTCTATATCTTCATCTTTAATGAAAGGACGTTCTTCATTTATTGCCATACCAGCAGAAATTTGTACAAGGTTAATCGCTTCTCGACCATTTCTTGCATACATTCCGATCATTTCAATACCGTTCTCACCTACTTGCATTTCCACTTTATCAGCTGCATTCTTCGCTACTTTTTGAATCTCTTCTGTATCTAACTCACGGAAAAACACTTCTAAACAGCGTGACCGAATAGCAGGAGGAATCTCCTCTGGCGAACGTGTCGTCGCCCCAACTAAGCGAAAATCTGCTGGCAAACCTTTTTGAAAAATATCATGTATATACGTTGGAATCATCGAATTTTCTTCACTATAGTACGCACTTTCCAAAAATACTTTCCGATCTTCTAACACCTTTAACATTTTGTTCATTTGAATTGGATGTAATTCACCAATCTCATCAATGAATAAAATACCACCATGCGCATCTGTTACAGCCCCTTTTTTTGGCTGCGGGATACCCGCTTGTCCCATTGCACCTGCCCCTTGATAAATCGGATCATGGACTGAGCCAATTAATGGGTCTGCAATACCACGTTCATCAAACCTTGCTGTTGTCGCATCAAGTTCGATAAATGTTGCATTCGTACGAAATGGAGATTTCGGATTTCGTTTCGCTTCTTCCAATACAAGACGTGCTGCCGCTGTCTTCCCGACACCTGGCGGACCATATATAATTACATGTTGCGGATTCGGACCACAAAGAGCCGCTTTTAACGACCTAATTCCGTCCTCTTGCCCTACAATATCTAAAAAGGATGTAGGGCGTACCTTTTCCGCAAGCGGCTCTGTTAAAGAAATCTCACGCATTTTACGAAGCTGCTCTAATTCTTTTTTCGATTCCCGATCAATTGAAACTTTTTGTGTTCGCTGATTTCGAAGTAAATGCCAAAAATACAATCCGACAATTACACCAAAAACAAGTTGAACAAGTAAAAATATATTTGTCCAGCTCATAATTTATTTCCTCCCGCAATGTTTTATCACTTAGTATTTCCGCGGAGGAACATAGCTAAACATAAAGAAAAACAGCAATTATAAAAATTGCTGTTTCTCCTTCACACTATGCAGATGTTTTTGTATCAAGTACAGTACCGTCTTGTAACACCAATTTTGGTGGTTCATTATCAGCTACTGTTTCTTTCGTAAGAATACACTTCTCAATATCTTTGCGAGATGGCAGTTCGAACATTACATCAAGCATCAAGCCTTCAATAATAGAACGAAGTCCACGAGCACCTGTTTTACGTTCAATTGCTTTTTTCGCAATTTCAATTAGTGCACCTTCTTCAAACTCTAACTCAACATCGTCAAGCTCCAATAGTTTTTGGAATTGCTTAACAAGTGCATTTTTCGGTTTCGTTAAAATATCAACAAGAGCATCTTCATCAAGCGGCTCTAAGTTCGCAATAACTGGAAGACGACCGATAAACTCTGGAATTAAACCAAATCGTAAAAGGTCCTCTGGTAATACGTGAGATAAAACATGCTTCTCATTTACATCAGCATTTTTCTTCTCAGAACCAAATCCAATTACTTTTTCACCAAGACGGCGCTTAATAATCGGCTCGATGCCATCAAACGCTCCACCACAGATGAATAAGATGTTCGTTGTATCAATTTGAATGAACTCTTGGTGCGGATGCTTACGACCACCTTGAGGTGGAACGCTTGCCACAGTACCTTCTAAAATTTTCAGAAGTGCCTGCTGTACACCTTCACCAGATACATCACGTGTAATTGATGGATTTTCGGACTTACGTGCCACTTTATCAATCTCATCAATATAAATGATTCCTTTTTCCGCTTTTTCTACATCATAATCAGCTGCTTGGATTAATTTTAGTAAGATGTTTTCTACATCTTCCCCTACGTATCCAGCTTCTGTTAAAGATGTTGCGTCCGCGATCGCAAATGGAACATTTAAAATACGCGCTAATGTTTGTGCCAATAATGTTTTACCACTACCAGTTGGCCCAATAAGTGAAATATTACTCTTCGCTAATTCTACATCATCAATTTTGCTGTTAGAATTAATGCGTTTGTAATGGTTATATACCGCTACCGCTAGTGCTTTTTTCGCGTTATCTTGTCCGATGACATACTCATCTAAGATTTCACGAATTTCTACCGGTTTCGGTACATCTTTGAATTCTACTTCTTCGTCCTTCGCAAGCTCCTCTTGTACAATTTCAGTACAAAGTTCGATACACTCGTCACAAATGTAAACACCTGGACCTGCAACTAACTTTCGAACTTGCGTTTGTGTTTTACCACAGAAAGAACATTTTAATTGACCTTTTTCATCATTAAATTTAAACATATTTTCACACCCCTTACAAAGTGCTAACCTCTTGCCTTCGTATGTACACGATAAATGTATCGTATGTAAATACATATTATGTCACTACGTGGCGAGAAATACAAATAATATGACTAGTTATGTACAAATAAAAAAATTTTAAAACTTTTGAAATATGTATATTCGACCTACAAAGGAAGTTTTCCTTCTTCATCGAAAAGTTTTATAAATATATTTCTATATTTATAAAACAAGGCACGATTAAAATCGTGCCTTGTTATTTTATTATGCAGCGTTTTCTACTAAGAAATCTACAGCTTTACGCACTTTAAGATCTTCAGCTAAAGCGTCTACACTTCCAAGAGCTTGCTTGATAGCGTCTACTGGCATACCGTACATTTCAGCCATTTTTTCAACTTCTGTAGTTACTTCTTCTTCAGTAACTTCGATGTTTTCAGCTTCAATGATAGCTTCAAGAACAAGGTTGATTCTTACGCGTTTTTGAGCGTCTTCTTTCATTTGCTCTTTTAACTTGTCAGCGTCAGTACCTGTGAATTGGTAGTAAAGCTCAAGGTTCATACCTTGTTGGCTTAAACGTTGCTCGAATTCACGAACCATACGATCTAACTCAGTGTCGATCATAGCTTCTGGAATTTCGATTTCAGCGTTAGCAGCAGCTAATTCTACTACTTCGTCACGTACTTTGTGCTCAGCTTCGTGCTTTTTGCCTTCTTCTAAGTTTGTACGAAGTTTTGTTTTTAATTCATCAAGAGTTGCAACAGCTTCGTCTGCTTCTTTAGCGAACTCGTCGTTTAACTCAGGAAGTTCTTTTGTTTTGATTTCGTGAATTGTTACTTTGAATGTAGCTGGTTTGCCAGCTAATTCAGCAGCGTGGTACTCTTCTGGGAATGATACTTCAACTTCTTTAGAATCACCAGATTTAAGACCAATTACTTGCTCTTCGAAACCTGGGATGAATGTACCAGAACCGATTGCAAGAGAGTAGTTTTCGCCTTTTCCGCCTTCAAATGCTTCGCCATCAACGAAACCTTCGAAGTCGATTACAGCTGTATCACCGTTTTCAACAGTTCCTTCTTCTTTAACAACTAGTTCAGCTTGACGCTCTTGTAAAGATTTTAATTCGTTCTCTACATCTTCGTCAGTTACAGTTGTTTCAACTTTTTCTACTGCTAAACCTTTGTACTCACCTAATTTAACTTCAGGTTTCACTGTAACTTTTGCAGTGAAGATAAGGTTAGCATTTTTTTCGAACTTCTCGATGTTGATTTCAGGATGATCAACTGGGAAGATACCAGCTTCATCAATCGCTTCACCGTATGCTTTTGGTAAGATGATATCTATAGCATCTTGATATAAAGATTCGATACCAAAGCGTTGTTCGAATAACGGACGAGGCATTTTTCCTTTACGGAAACCTGGTACGTTGATTGTTTGTACTACTTTTTTGAACGCAGCGTCGATAGAGTTGTTTACTTCTTTAGCATCAACTTCGATTGTTAAAACGCCTACGTTACCTTCTAATTTTTCCCATTTTGCAGCCATTTATTCTTTCCCTCCAACTATAATAATGTATGCACATACCTCTATAGATTAAAATCTTCATTATCTCTTTTTTGAAATAACAAAAGTACAAATAATCCTCTAGCAATAGCTTTCAGATATAATGTTCCAATCTACTAATTGCCTAAAAGACAACTACGGTATATTTTGTTCGAGAATAATATGAAACATATTAAGTAAGAGAATTACACTTCTCTTCTCTTACAAACAGGCAGATTTCTGCCTTTTGCAACCCTTACATTATAACATAGAATATGCTCGTTTCAAGAACCGAACGATTCTTTTTCATAATTATACGGGCAAATACCCTTCTCTTTCAATACGTAATAACCATTGATAGGCAATATGAAACTCTTCTAATTCAATATTATACGCTGTCATAAGCTCTTCTTCATTAATAGTCAATCCGAAACGCTTTCTTCCAATTCTCTCTAAAACAGCAGCCCAAATTTCCACTTTATCCATTAATAGAGCGAATGGGAAAATGCTAATTCGCAATTCTTTCCAATATGTAACCATCGCATCAAATATATCGGGATAATTTTGCTCTAATCGGCTTGATAATGTATGTATAATGTTATCGGATTGCTCCTCATTATGACCCGTAAATGCCGGAATTACCTTGATCGTATTCCCAAACTTTTCTACCTCTATCTCTTCTTCTATTTGATTTTCTATCATTTTATACAAAATAGAAGTTTTCAAATAAGGGTGCTGTTTTTCATCTATTAAAAATTTCTTTAAAATAGGTAATGCAAGATCCAAGTCTTTTAACGAAAGTTGCTGAATCGCTCTTAGCTTTTGCCCAAAGTTTTCTCCAAACATTTCATTAGTAAACTCATCCAACTCAAAATTCGAATCGACTAGTGACGTATCTACTTCATTTAACATACCTTCTGCAAATAAAGCGAGCTGCGCTAATTTTTCCTTTTGCTCAGGCATTATATCTTTCGTTTGCAAAACTTTTTCGACGGTTTCAATAACGCCTTCATAATCATTTGTTTGAACTAAAATCGTCACATATGTTTCAAGAATATCACCAAATAATACAGCTCCCATTTCAAGCAACTGTTCACATTTGTCTTTCGCTTCTTCCATATGTTTTAATTCTAACAAACAAATAACCGAAGCTAGTTCTGTTTGTTCCGTTTCTGCATTATACTGACGTAATATTTCAAAGCAGCGCAATGCATCTTCGAATCTCCGCTCTTTCAGTGCTAAAAAACCTTCATCAATATATCGCTCTGATAGCTGCGGAAACAATACGACCGTATTTTCTTTTTTATCCATACGTCCGCCTCTTTTTCTAGATTTTAATTATCTTTAAAGTAAATATATCAAATGAGTAATGAGAACACAACATCCCAAAACCCTTTGTTTGAAATATGAAAATATTTAATTTTTATATTTCAATATAAACAAACCCTTACTAAAAATTAAAAATGCGCAAACAAAAACCCTCAGCAATTAAAGCAGAGGATTCATCATTAATGGAAAGCTTTTATAATAGTGGGGTATATAACAAGGGTAATAATTTGGAGAACAATGATTGCCATAACAATCATGCTAAAATAGAAGATTGGTTTACTTCGCTTCATTAAAAACATAATAATAAGCATCGTACAAGCAAACAAACTTAAGAAGAACATACTCGTTGTCAAACTAAGTATACCACTCGGGACAAAGAACAATAACACTACACTACAAGTACCTATAATTCCAAATAACCATTCCATTCATTCACTCATTCCCTTTCCCTCTCATGGCTGTTTTTTGCTAAGCGATTAAATGTTTTACAACATCAACTACATACATTAATTTCTCATACGCCACAAATCCAAAAGCAACTGTTAAACCCGTTACGATTAATCCTTTCATTATTTCTTCCTCCTCGTTTTATCGTTGTTACCTTCATTATAGAGGATTAGCAAGTTGTTACCATCGAACTACCTTACAGTTACCTTACAGAGTTGTAAGATTTCAAAGAGGATAGAAAAACACCTCATATCACTTGAGAGGTTTTCACGGAATTTCTCTATACTCACTTGCAAAATTAACGTTTTTCTCTTGTTTATTTTTTGGAGAATCTATTGTTAAACTAATAGATTTACTAAATAATTTTGGACTGAAATAATAACAAGAATCCGTTTGAAGACAATATACGCAATACACATCTATTTCTTATTTATTCACTTCTTTTGTAGCGACTCCGCTTGCCGTAGAATAACTAGATTGGAATCTAACTTCAAGAATCCCTCTCGAGTTCAATTCTCTATATTTCACTTGTACCCTCTTAAACATTCCATCTTTATACACTGCAAGATCAAACGGAGAATGTTCCGTTTGTGGCGTTAAAATCATATATCCCTTTTCATACAAATCCACTTGAGCCTTTAAAACCGCTAAATCTCCTTTTATTTTTGTATGATGGTGCACTTTCCCTCAGCACCTTTTTACATATTTTTAAAATAATATTCTTTAATCTTCTTAACTTACCTTCAAATATTTTCGTATTACAGGAAAACACCGGATTAAAATCATGTTAAAATATTTTTGAATAATTAATAATTTAATTTACAAGGGGGATTATATATGTTTAAAAAAATGGCTGCAGATGTATTAGGACTAAGCGATGTAGGTTCTGTCATTACACCGAAAGATTATGATAAAGTTGATGCTGATGATTACGTGATGCATGAAGATGGAGAAAAAATTTATTTTCTAATTAAATCAAAGTCAGATGAATACTGCTTCACAAACAAAGGATTAATCCACCTAGACGGTACAAGTGCGACAAGTAAAAAGCGTACACTTCGCCGCTATAGCTATAGTAAATATCCAATTAAAAACGTAGCACTCGAAACTGCGGGAACGATTGATTTAGATGTAGAAATTAAGTTTCAAATGGGCGATGAGCATTATTCAATTGATGTTCATAAAAAACATATTGAAGAATTAAAAGATTTATATAAAGCTTTACTTAAAATCGAGGAAATTTCATACGACAACGGTATTACATTGCAGTATGCACATAAAAGTTTAGATATGGCATCTAACGCTTTCAGCCGTATTTCAAACGCACAAGTAAATTTAGCAGACCAATTTAAAGAAATGAACGAGATTGCTTTTAACTGGCTCGTTGATACGAAGAAACAATATAATGTGAAAGATTATGGTTTTGTCTTTGAAAAATTTATTAATAACTAAACAAAAAACCTTGTTATCAAAAGATAACAAGGTTTTCTTAGCATCCCAGGAGAGATTCCAACTCCCGACCCGCCCATTTCCGTACTATTTTATATATTTTGATCGCAGTCTTAATATATCTTCCTCTTCGCGAATGCCTGCCGATCCCTTCCTCACATTTTTTACGACAGTCCAATTCGGATCAGTTTCATCACCGATGTTCTGTATTGTAAAGTTGCCGTCACCATATTTTCGTTTACCTTCTGCCAATTTCTCTGTTAAATTATTCTCTTTTGATTTCGCCATCTTTGCGCCATCTCCCTTTTTATACAACCCTCTTAAACTGTCCAATCACACGTCCAGTCAATTGGAGATCCTCGCTTTCCGCTTCGATTAATTGTAACACACTGTCGGGGATAAGTTTCGATAACGGCTGCTCAATCGTACTAGAAACGTTATTTTCTTCAAATGTGAATGAGCCGACGCCAGTTACGCTAACCGATGCGATTTCTTGCCGATGCATTTTGTTTGTATCTTCATAAACGCTTACTAAGTATGCATTGAATTCATATATCTCATTTATAGTATTTTCGCACCTCTTGCACATACATCAATTTTTAGACAAACAAAAAACCTTGTCATCAAAAGATAACAAGGTTTTGTTAGCGTCCCAGGAGAGATTCGAACTCCCGACCGTACGCTTAGAAGGCGTATGCTCTATCCGGCTGAGCTACTGGGACATGGAGCGGGTGAAGAGAATCGAACTCTCGACCAGAGCTTGGAAGGCTCTTGTTTTACCACTAAACTACACCCGCATATGTTATTTTATTTTTCTTCGTTAGCGCTGTTGCCCTATCGACAATATTTATTATATGTATAACCATACATAAAGTCAACACCTTTTTTAAAAGAGGATAATTTTTCTTATCCTCTTTTAAAAACTGCTTGTTCAACTAGCTGTCCGTCTAATGTTTCAAAACGAACTTCCATTTGATTTTCATCCATTTCTAATAAAGCAAATGTCTTTTCTACACGCTGACGTGGTAATAAAATACTACCTGGATTAATAAATAATACGCCTTCTATTAATTCCGCACCTAATACGTGAGAGTGTCCGAAGCATGCGACTTGCGCCCCTACCTCTTCTGCATGGTACGCTAATGTTTGTAATGTCATTTTCACGTTATGACGATGTCCGTGCACAACTACGAAACGAATGCCATCTACATCAGTTACAATTTCGTCTTGAAAGTTAGCATAATCACAGTTTCCTTTTACGACATGGAAACCTTGCAGCTCTTCATGAGCAGGCGTTAGCTCTGAATCACCGCAATGAATCATGATATCTACTTTCCCTTCATATTTCTCTTTTAACTGCTGTAATTCCTTCACAGAGCTATGACTATCGCTTACGATTAAAGCTTTCATCAATCTCTCTCCCTTATTCTCCTAAAAACCATTCAGGGATTTTTTCTTCTAACTTACGAAGAGCACGTCCGCGGTGACTAATGGCATTCTTCTCATCTGAACTTAGTTCCGCCATCGCTTTTTTATATTCTTCCACATAAAAAATCGGATCATATCCAAAGCCGTTTCCCCCGCGGCGCTGTTCTAAAATATACCCTTCGCACGTCCCGTTTACAATGACAGGCTTTTTATCACCTTCAGGGAAAGCCACTGCTAGTGCACAGTAGAAACGAGCTTTACGCTTTTCAAACGCTACGTCATTTAATTCTTGTAAAACTTTATCAATATTCGCTTGATCATCTTTCGGCTCTCCAGCAAAACGAGCTGAATACACACCTGGTTTTCCATTCAAAGCATCTACAATAAGACCTGAATCATCCGCAATTACGATTGCATTCAGCTGTCTACTCAGACTATCCGCTTTTAAGATCGCATTTTCTTCAAATGTTTCACCAGTTTCTTCGACTTCTTCAATATGAGGAAAATCGTGTAATGATTTTACCTCTAAATCAAATCGCTCAAATAACTCAGCAAATTCACGTACTTTCCCCATGTTTTTTGTCGCTACAACAACTTGTTTCATACTTTCCACCTCTACTCTATATGAGATACGATGTCACCTAACGCTTCTTTTTGCATGTCAATCAGTTGGAAAATACCTTGTTCCGCAGCATCCAGTAATTCATTTAACTGTGCTCTGCTAAACGTCGCTTCTTCTCCAGTTCCTTGCACTTCAACAAACTGGCCTTTTCCAGTCATAATTACGTTCATATCAACATCTGCTTTAGAATCTTCTACATAGTTTAAATCTAAAACAACACCTTGCTCTTCAACAATCCCTACTGACGTTGCTGCTAAATAATCTTTTACTGGAATTTTAGATACTTTTTCTGCTTGTAATAACTTCTCAAACGCTAATACCATCGCTACATATGCACCTGTAATAGAAGCAGTTCTCGTTCCACCATCCGCTTGAATAACGTCACAATCAATCCAAACCGTTCTCTCACCAAGCGCTTCTAAGTCAACTACCGCACGTAATGCTCGTCCAATTAAACGCTGGATTTCCATTGTACGTCCTGTTACTTTCCCTTTACTTGACTCCCTAATTGTACGTTGTTCTGTTGCACGTGGAATCATCGCATATTCAGCTGTTACCCAGCCTTTTCCTTCTCCACGCATAAACGGTGGGACACGCTCTTCAATTGTCGCTGAGCAAATTACCTTTGTATCCCCAACCTCAATTAATACTGATCCCTCTGGATGTTTCAAATAATTCGTATGAATATGTATATGGCGTAATTCTGTTTTCTCTCTACCATCTACTCGCATAAAAATAACCTCCTCATAACTACTTGTTAGTATAGCCAAATTTAAATGTATGATATGTATACAATAAAAGAAGGAGAACCCAAAAAGCAATTCCCCTTTCTTACTTAATTAAGTATATCAAATTATTGACGATTAAAAACTACCTGTATTCACGTTTTCTGGACGATCTACAGGTTTTATTAACTTTCCGCCCTTTTCATCTATAAGATTCGCTTTACCATTCACTTCAATAGAAACTCTTTTCACGCCTTTCTTTTCTGTTAAAGATAAAACTAACGACTTCAATACGTAATTTGAAACCATATTTTTATCTGGGTTTATAAATATATTTTCATTAAAGTTTAATGTAAGATTTCCATCTTGTAATT
The DNA here is from genome assembly GCF_019091205.1 of Bacillus sp. GbtcB14. NCBI lineage: Bacteria > Bacillati > Bacillota > Bacilli > Caryophanales > Bacillaceae > Bacillus > Bacillus sp. GbtcB14. The sequence goes on along the minus strand of NZ_JAGXJT010000001.1, from coordinate 197,227 downwards.
TCGGATTTGTAATCAGTTTAACTCCTGGATTAAAATCATTCAGAAGCGACTGATGAATCGGTCCTTTTACAAGTTCATCTATAATTGCTGCATAATCATTTTCTTTTCCTTCTACAACGCGGCGTGTTACTGGTACGTAGTATTGCTGTTTATTATTATTTTGTGCCATAAAATAAAGTGTAACCGGTTTTGTATTTGTTACATCCGCTACTTGTTCATCATCGAAGTTGATACCATTAGCACGGCTCACCCCTTCCCCAAGCGGTGTACCACCAACAGGCATCTTCGCCAATTTCTCACCATTTATTTGGAACTGCACTTGTTTTACTTCTTTAAATTGCGTCAACGTCCACGCTATTGACTCAACAATTTGACGCTCTTCTTCTTTTGCATAGTTTTTCATTTCTTTAGAGAAATCAATGACTGCCGTCCCATCTTTTTTCAAATCTAAGGTCATCGATGTATTCGCTGGAATTACTGCACGGAACCCATTTGGTAATAAATTCGTTACCGGTCCATCTTTCACAAGGTACTCTAACGTTTGCTGCATAACCTCGTTTGCTTTCGAAGTAGGTACAGCTAACGTTTGCGGTACAACATAGCCATTTTTATCAACAAGGTATAGTTCTCTATTCACCGTTTGTCCTTGCTTATCTTTCTTAGCTACTTCTTTTTTTCCACCCTCTGTATACGTAACTTGTTTTGGCGGATCAATTTGTTCCGTTGCTTTCTCCTGATTTATAAAGCCACACCCTGTTAGTAAAACAGCGCTCACAGTAGCACCAACAACCCATTTAAAAGTGGATTTAGGCATGCCATTCCCCCCTAAAATCTAAGTTTGTACTATTATGTATACGAGCTGTTTCATGTTTTAGAACTAGCTGTGCTTCTTATAAAGTGAAACTTTAATCAGTGGGATAAACAAAAAACTCCTGATTTCTCAGGAGCTCACTTATATGAATTCTACTATTATTCTTTTTCTAAATAAATATGTTTCACATTTTCAATCGGTTGACCAAACCATTTTGATGCAATTTCTTTAAATAGGCCTATTTTTCCTGTTGTTAAGAAGAGATGATCACTTTGTTCCTCTCCCTCATTCAACATTTTACTATGGTATAAAATTGTACTCACTTCACGCGCTGTTTCATCACCTGAACTAATTAGTTGCACTTTATCTCCCATTACTTTTTTAATAACAGGACCTAAAATTGGATAATGTGTACAACCTAAAATAAGTGTATCAATATCAGTATTTTTCAGCGGTTGCAATGTTTCTCTTACAACTTCATATGCCATTTCACTTTCAAAATTGCCACTCTCTACAAGCTCAACGAAAGGCGGACACGCTAAACTTTCTACCATAACACGGTTATTAATAGACTTTAACGCTTCTTCGTATGCACCACTTTTCACCGTTCCAATCGTTCCAATAATTCCAACATGATACGTGTTTGTCACTTTTAAAGCTGTACGTGATCCTGGGTGAATAACTCCTACCACTGGAATTGGTAATTGTTTCTGCATCTCTTCTAATACAACCGCAGTTGCTGTATTACACGCAATAACTAACATTTTGATATTTAAATCTAGTAAATGCTCTGTCATTTCCCACGTAAATTGACGCACCTCTTCTCGAGAACGTGGACCATAAGGGCAACGTGCTGTATCCCCTAAATATATAATGCGCTCTTTCGGCAACTGACGAATTAATTCCTTCGCTACTGTTAAACCGCCAACTCCTGAATCGATAACACCGATTGCTCTATTCAACTTCATCACCCGTTTTCTCATTCATCATCTTATTTTATCATTATATTTTACACACTTTAAGTTCGCTCACTTAAACTGCTTCTGTATGAAAATTTTCATTAGTACCTGTATAGACTAGGACCTTTTTTATTTTGCTCCTTTTTTTCATAATTTGCAAGACAGAAAAATAACCGACCTTCTATATGAAAGTCGGTTTCTTCTATATAAAATACGCATTTCCTCAGCTATTTGCCGGGCAGTAAGACCCCCACCTCAAAATCCAGCGAAAGCAAAGAAATTAGGTGGGGTATCAGGCTGCCCATAAAAGCCCGATTGGTGTGGGCTAATAATTAGTGGGGGTGCCCCACTAATTAAAGTTTCACTTTATTGCTCCATCTTTTTTTGGAAAGAAGACATTCCTATTAATAAGAAGAAATGAGCAGAAATTAACATAACGATTAAAATAAAATTCAAACGATAACTATTTGTAGATTCCATAACCTTGCTCGCTACAGCTGGTCCAAATGCCATACCGAAAAAGTTAATTAAATTATATAAGCCAAGACCGACTCCAACTTTAGCTGGATGTAATGTTTTCGGTATAAATGTGTTTAATGATACTTGAATAGCTGAATAACTCATAAATGTTAAAATAACCGCCACTAAAATAATGATTAAGTTCCCGTTCGGAATAAGCCCTAAAATTAAAAAGCCAACGATCATAACTACAGACGCTACATAAATCATATTCACATTTCCAAACGAAGGGACAATCTTTCCCGTAATAAAACTAGATACAATACCAAAGAGTGATGCAACAAACAATGCAATTCCAATAACGAATGGCGACAATCCATGCACTCTTCCTAACAGTAATGGCAATAATAATAGACTAGCACATAACGCCACATTAATTATAAAGCCGACCGCTATTAAACGAAGAAATGGTTTGTTCGAAAATAACTCAATATCAATAAATGGATGCTCCGCATTCTTCATACGAACCGTGAATAAAAACAAGAAAATTATCGATAACACAAATAGCCAACTATTAATATTGATACCTAATAGAACAGTCGTAATGAATGCAAATAATAACGCCGCTCCAATGTAATCAAAATGAAACGCTTCATCCGTATGCTGCGCTTCTTCTGGCATAAATTTTATAAGCAAGAAAATCCCAACTACTGAAATAACCATAAATAAAAATAAATATGGCCACCCTAATGTATTTGTAATAGCCCCGCCAACTAAAGGACCAATACCTATCGCTAATGCAATAGAAGAACTAATCATCGCTAATGCACCAGGCTTCTTAGCAGGAACAACTAATTTTGCCACCGCAATCATACTAAGCGCAATAAACGCCGCGCCCCCACTCGCCTGCACTAATCTTGCAAGAATGGTAATTGCATAAGATTGATTCATAAATCCAATAATAGAGCCCACTACAAATATGATAATTGAAATAATTAACAGTTTTTTCACACTATAACGATCAGCCAGCTTCCCATATATCATCGAACCAATACCAACAACTAAGGAATAACCTACTACAACCCAACTTACTTTCGATTGACTAATGGATAAATCATGAGCCATATCCTCTAAAGCTACATTAAATAAAACCGCATTCATCGGTCCTAATAAAACGATAAAACATAATGTGAAAACAAACCATTTTGAATGGCTGCTTATATCTTTCCCCATGTGTAACACCTCTCCTGATTGTAGTAACTGTAAATAAAAAATAAATTTGTTTAGCTCCTCTATCACCACTAAACAACCTCATCAAATGTATAAATTTATCGCGCGACAAACTGAATTCGAAACGAAACATGTACGTTGTTCGATATTCATGGAACTATCATAGTTTCAGCATTACAGTTTGTCAACGAAAAGTATACAAAGTAAACTAATTTAGTGTTTTTAGTTTACTTTGTCCAAAAATTGTTATACACTAATTTCGAATCCGATATAAGGAGGACTGGCATGGTTATTCAAATTTGCAATTTCTAACTTAATAAAATAATGAACTTTTATATAGAAGAAACATTACAGGAGGATTATGATGAAGAAAAAAATGTTAGTTGTATTAACGAGCGTAGAAAAATATCCAAATTTAAATAGAGCTACTGGGCTTTGGCTTGGTGAAGCTGTTCATTTCGTTAAAAAAGTAGAAGAAGCTGGTTACGAAGTAGATTATGTCAGTTCACAAGGTGGTTATACACCGATTGATCCGCACAGTTTAGCAATGGCGGAGAGCATCGATTGGGAATGGTATCAAAAGAAAGAATTTATGAATCGTCTCGGTTCTACAATGAAACCGAGTGAAGTGAATCCAGCAGACTACGCTGTGATTTATTACGCAGGCGGTCATGGTGTGATTTGGGACTTCCCAGAAAATAAAGAACTTCAAATAATCAGCCGCAACATTTATGAAAATGGCGGAATTGTTTCCTCTGTTTGTCACGGAGCTGCTGGTTTATTTCATATTACATTAAGTAATGGGGAACGTTTAATTAGTGGTAAAAAAGTAACAGGATTCTCAAATGAAGAAGAAAAGCTAGTTGAATTGGATCAATTTGTTCCATTTTTAACAGAAGATGAACTCATTAAAAATGGAGGACTTTACGAAAAAGCTGCGCAACCTTGGGAAGCTTTTGCTGTAGAAGATAATCGGGTTATCACTGGCCAAAACCCAGCTTCAGGTGGTCCAGTAGCTGAATTAGTATTACAACACGCAAAAAAATAACATGTAATAAAAAAGCAGATTTTCCATTACTATAGGAAAATCTGCTTTTTCACGAAATCATTTGCAAAATAGCAATAACTTCTTTTTCAATTTCTGAATCATCAATCGCTTCTATATACTCTGGTTTAAAAAGTTGATACTTCTTTAGTTGATAAAAATCAAGTATCGCTTTCTTTAACGTAATATCGTACTGAATACAAAAAGAATGATCTATAATACGTCTTAACATCACATCATCTTGAACCATAAATAATTGTGCGTTCATTTTATTAAAGTATCCTTGTTCCATACCCGCTTCAAAAAACATTTGCAAATTATGATTACGATTTTGTTGTGCAGCAACTAACCGATCAGATAAGTGCGGATATGCCTCTTTCAAATCTTGTAAAAAGACATCAGAAATATAGGTCACACATTTTAAAGAATGGATAAACGTCTTTTGGAAACGTTCTGCAAAAGACATACTTTCATCTTGATTATCCGCATCCCCTTCAAGAAGGTAGTTCATAAAATCTTCTACCACAGCTTCAATAATCTCATCTTTTGAAGAAAAACGTTTATATAAAGTAGCTTTACTAATATCCATATACTTCGCAATTTCATCTATTTTCAATTGGCTAAAACTCGTTTTTCTAATAACGGGCTTTATTTTATTAATATAAGTGTTTGCACACGCAACTTTTCTCATTAAAAGAGCCTCCCCTTTTGTCCATACAACATAGTATAGCAAATTCACGATTAATTATAAATGAAGTCATTATACTCAATACATCTTTTTAGTTTAAGGTATTTTTCATTTGCACTATAGAAAAAATGCCCGCTACCTTTATTAGTAGCGAGCATTTTTTCTATAATTTATTTACAGCTCTTCTTATAGCTTTCCCTATTTCCATACTAGACTGTGGGTTTTGCCCTGTAATTAACCGCCCATCTACTACTACATGCGGTGTGAAATTTGGAGCAACATAAAACAAAGCTCCTTCTTCTTTTAATTTACTTTCTAATAAAAATGGCACCCGCTTTTCTAAATGCACAGCTTTTTCCTCATCATTTGTATAACCTGTTATACGCTTACCGGCAACAAAAAACGAGCCGTCCTTATTTTTCACACCGACTAAAGAACTTACTCCGTGACAAACAGCCGCTACAATTCTGTTATTGTTGTACATGTTCTCAATCAAATTTGCAACATATGGATTACCCGGAAAATCTACAATCGCCCCGTGCCCACCACCAAATAAAACTGCATCATAATTCGAAAAATGAACATTTGAGATCCGCTTCGTATTTTGCAATAAAGAAGCGACATACTTAAATTCACGAGGTATGCCATTTGGAATAGACACTCTATCAATAGGTACTTTACCGCCCTTTATCGACACAATATCAACATCAAACTTAGCCTTTTTAAATACATTATAAGGAGCTGCGAGCTCTTCCAGCCACAAACCAGTCGGGTGTCCATTCATATCATGAGCGCTTGTTGAAACTAACAATATCCTTTTCAACATATCCCCTCCTTACTACCTATTTATATATGAAACATTCTTATCATTCATATAGAACATGAAACAGGCAGAAAAATAGCCGACTCTTCATATAAAAGTCGGCCTTCTTTTTATAGTTCGAGCTCTCCCATGCGCAGAAGCTCAACAACTGCTTGTGAACGTCCTTTAACCCCTAGCTTTTGCATTGCGTTTGAGATGTGGTTGCGTACTGTTTTTTCACTGATAAAAAGTTCACCTGCAATTTCCTTCGTTGTTTTATCTTGAACCAGTAATTCAAATACTTCTCTCTCTCTCTTTGTGAGTAACGGTTTAGATTGATACGCTTTTTCCTTCAACTGGTATAACCCTCCTTGCTTAAGCCAGAGCCGTGTATGTGTAAGTTGGGTGTTTATTTAGTCAAGATATTGTATGAACGAAATGTGCGGGTGGTGAATGAAAATGGGCTTTATTTCACATGTTATTTTAGACTTTTATACAGTGCAGACACTCTTTGTATCCACTCACTTTTCAGTACGCCATATTTGTTCTAGTAATATGCTAACAACTGTGCCTACGAACAAACCATTTCCGAATATATATTGCATCACTGACGGCAAGGATTGGAGTGCTCCAGACGGCAAAAACATAACACCGCTTCCAAATAAAACAGCAACTCCTAAAACCGTTACATTCCTTTCATTCATTGGCACTTGTTTTATATTATGAAATCCAATTCCAATTAGCTGTACGAACGAAGCCATTAAAACCGCAGATGCGACAGCAGATGGTAACGATGCTAAGTAACGAATAATAATCGGGAACAGCGACATTACGACTAGTAACATACATGCGAGTAAGAACGATCGTATATATTTTTGTTTCGTTAAACGTATAAATCCTGCCGTTGCTGGTAACGGCACGACACCTACAGTTGAAAATACAGAAGAAATGATATGCGAAATCCCTCCAACCCACGTACCATCCTTCAACTGCTTCTGTTCAATAGTCCCTTTTTGAATGGTAGCTTGATTGATCGCTATAATAGCTGCCACTGTATTTGAAACTAAAATACATACCATAACGAAACTTGATACAGCCATACCTGTATTCCACTTTGGAAGTCCCCAAGCAAATATATGTGGAAGTTGCACAAAATGAGTTACTTGAGATGGAATCGTCACTTTTCCTGCAATAAGAAAAAGAATCCACCCACTAATTAATCCTATTAAAACCGCATAACTTTTGACAAAACCTTTTCCAAAATTAGATAGTATAATAACGAACAGAAATATGCTAAACGCAATTATCGCTGTAAATCCATCGATTTGAGCAACGGTAGCTGTAATTCCTAGCATTCCTTTTAGAAATACACCACTTAATTGTAAACATAATAAAAGTAAAAACGTCCCTGTCACAAGCGGCGTAAATAAAAATAAAATACGTCCGATAAAGCCAGTTACTCCTAATCCTATTAAAATAACACCGGAAATTATCATTCCTAATTCTAAAATTTGCAACGTACTATGTAATTGATCTTGCCCGACAGTTGCGTAAGCAAGCACGGTAAATACGCCAACCCAAGATCCAGCTGGTCCATCCGCAATTGGTAGTCTATGTCCAAGCCACCCTTGTAAAAAAGAAGATATACCAACTACAAAAAATGTACGCTGCATTAAATAAAATATTTCTTCCGTCGTAAGATGAAATAATCCGCCAACGACAATTGGTAGTGCGATTGAATTCGCTAATAAAAATATAAACCATTGCAAAGTTCCCATAATATGATTTTGGTTATGTTGATTGTCCAAATTCTTCATCCCTTCTAACTTCCTTATAAAAAATATATTGTAAGCATAAAAAAGAAGAGTTCTACACTCACAATTAGAACCCTCCTCAAAACATTCAAACGATTCTTTTACACAAGATTATTTAATTCCACCTCATTTAAACTTCCAACAACAATATTTCCTTTATGCACGACTAAACACTTCTCTGTTTGACGCGCTACCGCTTCAGCAGTACATGTTGCATTCGTCAAAACAAAACTCGCTTCATCTCCTACATTCGGCCATGCTCGCTTCCCTTCATTGTTTAACGTTTCTTTTCCTCCCGTAATAAAGCGAAGGGCTTTTCCTAAAGACCTTTCGTCACTCCATCCGAAACGCTCTGCTAATCGATTTGCCTTTTGCAGCATATCACCTGTTCCAAACGGTGACCAATGATCTGTAATACTATCATTTCCTAATGAAACTTTCACACCTTTTTTATCTAATAACGGAATCGGGATTACTTGTTTCCCAATTGGCACCGTTGAAGTAATATCAATGTTTAAAGCTGCTAGTCTTTCTGCCACTTCTTCAGCTTCTTTATCCGCAACACCACCAAGTCCAAGCGCATGGCTAATTGTGACGCGACCTTGCCATCCCGCTTCTTCTGTTAGACTTGCCAATCTCTTCATTGTAAACGTTCCAAGATTATTTGCATCGTGCAGATGAATATCAACACACGCATTAAATTCTACTGCGATATCCATAATTGTATGTAATGATTTTTCAATATCATTATCCACTGTAGCTGGATCCACTCCGCCGACTAGATGCGCCCCCATACGCATCGCATCTTTCACAAGTTGTACAGAATTACTGCGCAATAATCCATGTTGCGGAAAAGCAACGATTCTACCAGAAACCTGATTTTTATATGTTTCCAACGCGGCTAACGTCGCCTCCAAATTACCAAGTCCAATAATCGGATCAACATTACAATGCGTTCTAATATTCGTTGCACCATTTCGAAGCAATAACGCTAGCATATTTTCCGCTCTATCTTGAGCAGTTGCTAATTGCTTCGGCAGAATTTTTTCTTCTTCATGAAAACGTGTAAAAATATTCTTTGCTGGCATACAAGCTTTCCAAGGGCCACTATAATACGTCTTATCAATATGAATATGCATTTCTTCGAAAGCGGGCAAAATCAATAAACGATTGGCATCAAGAACGAGTACCCCTTCCTCTTGAACAGCCCCTGCTATCATTCTTTTAATTCGTCCATCTTCAATGAGTAAACTACATAACTCTGTTTCTGTTTGGGAAATTCTCCCCTCTTCATATGTATATCCTGATTCAAGCGTTACATTAGTCAACCAATATACTGTCATCTCTATTCCCCCACCCTTTATTAAAAGTCACCTCATATCTCTTACTATAATTTTAATATCAACTGAAAATTAAGACAATTAATATGACTGTTTCCTAAAAAAAATGTCATACAACCTCATAGTCTTCTCATAAATTTCCATATAGAATAGAAGTATATAGCTTGCTATAAAGTGAAACTTTGATCAGTGGGGGTTTTGTTGATCCCCCACTGATCATCAGCCCTCACTAATCGGGCTTTTACGAGCAGTTGATCTCCACCTAACTTCTTTTCTTTCGTTGAATTTTGAGATGGAGGTCTTACTGCCCGGCAAATAGCGGGATAAAAAGGAGTGGATTGGAAGATGTCAAAAAGATTATGTAAATCCGAAACTGATAAAATGCTATTTGGTATATGCGGTGGTTTAGGGGAATATTTTGATATTAGCTCTACTCTCATTCGCATACTTTGGGTCATTGCTATTTTATGTTTTGGGACGGGGTTTTTAGTTTATTTTATTTGTTTATTACTTATGCCACGCTCTTACTAATAACATTCTTTCATATATTTGAGCATAGCGTATAAAAAATCCCCTATAGATTTTTCTATAGGGGATTTTTTCATGAAGAATATTTCATCGTTAAATGTAATACTGCTACTTCATCTTCTTCATTTCTATAACTATGTTTTTTATTCGCTTCAAATTGAATAGAGTCAAACTCATTTAATTCGTATACATCACTTTCTACTTGAATCGATACTTTCCCTTTCATTACTGTTACAAGCTCAATAGCACCTTCATGATGAGCTTCTGGTTCATATATACTATTCGATCTTAAACAAGCACGGTGCATTTCCATCCCCGTTTCTTTCGTATAGCGGAACATCGTTTCTAAATGCCATGCTTGTCCTACATCTACTGCAAATCCTTCTCCGCAGCGCGCCACAGCTACAGGTTCTCCAACAACCATCAATCTCGATAAAGGAATCGATAACCCTTTCGTTATTTTCCAAATGACAGCTAACGTCGGATTCGTTTCGCCTCTTTCAATCTTTCCTAATGTTAATTTACTAACCCCTGTTTTTTGGGCTAATTCTTCTAAACTTAATTTTTGTTCATTTCGAATCTGTCTTAACAGCTGACCTACTTGCTGAATGACTTCTTTCGTTTGCATATCTTCATGTTCTTTCATCTATAAAACCACCTTAAAGTATAAAATAGTTTACTTTTATTATTTTTAAGTATATTATACTATACATAATCATCGAATTCCGAAAGGAGTGCTATACTTCATGCGCGCAATTTTATTAGGTCTTTTATCATCAGCCTTTTTTTCCGCAACCTTTATTATTAATCGAGCGATGAATGTATCTGGAACAAGCTGGGCCTGGACAGCTTCCTTCCGTTTTTTATTTGCTCTCCCTATTTTATTCCTTATCGTTTTATTTCGCAAAAACTTAGGGGGTTTATGGGAAGAATTAAAGAAACATCCATTAGTGTGGATCGGATGGGGGTCCGTTGCTGGTATTGGTTTCTATTCTTTATTAAGTTTCGCAGCTGTCTTTTCTCCAGCTTGGCTCGTTGCTGGAACTTGGCAAGTTACTATATTAGCAGGGCTACTTTTATCACCATTATTCTTCGTTAAAATAGAAACGAAATCAGGCACAAAACTTATACGCGGAAAAATTCCACTTCGTAGTTTATATGTCGCATTATTTATTTTACTTGGTGTAATTTGTATGCAAGCGACTGCAGCAGGTCATATTACAATGACTCAGTTCATTTCAGGTTTTTTACCTGTCGTAGTAGCAGCCTTCTTATATCCATTCGGCAACCGCAAAATGATGGAACTTGTTGGCGGACGTCTTGATACGTTCCAACGTGTATTAGGAATGGCAATAGGCAGTCTACCTATAACAATTTTACTTGGTATATACGGATTTTCTACTACTGGTATTCCAACATCCAGCCAAATGTTACAAGGATTTTTATTAGCATTATGTTCTGGCGTAATTGCAACGATGACATTTTTCTTTGCTACTGACTTAGCAAAAGATAACCTCGCTCTACTTGGAGCTGTTGAAGCAACGCAAGCTGGAACGATGGTCTTTACCGTGCTTGGCGAAATTGTTTTCTTGAATGGTTCATTCCCTGGTGGTCTTTCCCTACTTGGAATGATTATTATTATGTTAGGAATGGTTGCAAATAGCATTTTAAATCGATCTGTTCCAATCGTTAAGCAGAAAAAAACAGCATAAAAAAGAGTATGGTTCTCTAACAAAGAACCATACTCTTTTTTTATTGTCCCCCTATTTCGCCTTATCAGAATAGTATTTCATTAGCTGCTTATACTAAAACCTATGTTATAATACGTTTCATGCGCAATAATAGGAGGTAAATTATGTTAAAAAAAGCAATCGCTGAATTTATTGGTACATTTGTACTTGTATTATTCGGAACTGGAGTAGCTGTCATTGGCGGCGGAATTGAAGGAATTGGAACATTGGGAATCGCTATGGCTTTCGGTCTATCTATTGTAGCTATGGCATATAGCATCGGAACAATTTCTGGATGTCACATTAACCCAGCAGTATCAGTAGCTATGTTCATCAACAAAAGAATGAACGCTATGGAACTTTGTTATTATGTATTAGCTCAAATTTTAGGTGGTTTATTAGGAACTGCAACGTTAGTAACAATTTTAAAATCTGCTAAAACACCTTTAGATAATTTAGGACAAAATGGTTTTGGAACTCTTGGTTTATCTGGAGCATTTCTAGTTGAATTTATTTTAACTTTCGTATTCGTATTAGTGATCGTTGCTGTAACAGGTAAAAAAGGAAGCTCTTCTTTAGCTGGATTAGTAATTGGTTTCACATTAGTGTTAGTTCACTTATTAGGTATTCCGTTAACTGGAACTTCTGTTAACCCAGCTCGTAGTATCGCACCAGCTTTATTCGCTGGCGGAGAAGCACTTTCTCAACTATGGGTATTCATCGTTGCACCAATTCTTGGTGGTATCGTAGCAGCTATTGTTGGTAAATTCATTTTAAATACTGAAAAATAGAATTTTCAATATTTCTGAATAAAAAAAGGCGAGCCCTCATTATGAGGATGCTCGCTTTTTTACTCTTTCATTTTAGACTTTAAATTTGTAACTAATTGATCTACCGTTACATTTGCAAGTACGTTTTCCATTGCTTCTTGCGCTTGCATTAAAATAATTTCTAATACTGATTGAATATTAGCTCCTACTGGACATTCAATGTTGGGATTCTCATGGAAGGAAAATAGTTGTCCTTCTTCTACAACTTCCACTGCTTTATATACATCAAGTAATGTAATTTCTTCTAAATCACGAGCAAGTGTCGTACCACCTTTACCAGCTTGTACATCAACAAGTCCTGCTCTCTTCAACATTCCTGTAATGCGACGAATCACAACTGGATTTGTATTCACACTACCGGCAATCCATTCAGAGGTACAGCGAGAGTTTCGATCTATCGCAAGTAATGTCAGCATATGAACACCTACTGTAAAACGACTACTAATCCCCATCTGCACACCCTCCTTTGTATTCATTCTATTAAAAGACGACTCTTATTATTATATACTATTTTTAATTTATACATAAAGAAAAAGCATGATTTCAATAGGAAATCATACTTTTCTCTCATTATTGACGCTTTATAAATTTTGCTAAATCTTTAAATTTCACTTTGTCTGAGTAATTCATTACACCGTTTACGTAAATGCGGCTTGCAAGTATATTGACGATAGCAATAGTCACCAATAAAATGACTAAAGTCACAATAATCTCTACAGTTCCTGCTTCACCCGCTACAAGCCTTGAAAATGTAACCATAGGTGTAAAGAATGGAATATATGAACTAACTACAGCTAATGTACTATTAGGATCAAATAGTGATTTAATACTAATGAAAAATGCTGCTATACCTAACATTGTAATTGGGAACGAAAGAGATTGTACATCCTCAATTTTTGATACAACAGCACCAACCGCTGCATATAACATTGCATATAGTAAGTAGCCCGTAACAAAATATACAACGAACATACTAATTACTACAGCATCCAATTTAGAAAAGTCTAGTGCAAGTCCCACTAAAGATGCATTTTCTAAGTCTACCCAACCTAATAAATATGGTACAAGAAAACCGAATGAAGCAGTAATAAGTAATAGTAAAGCACTAGAAACAATTGCTAAAATTTTAGCATGTAGCATTGTTAATGGTTTTACTTTCGGAAGCATTAACTCCATAACACGAGACGACTTTTCAGATGCTATCGTCGTCCCAATTGCAGTTCCAAACACAATAATAAACATATATAAAGCAAACGAGAATACATAGCCAATGCCAAAGGAAGATGCATGATCTTTTACCGCCTCTTGCTTTAACGGAATTTCCATCTGTAACTGTTTTGCTACTTCGGCAGATACATTATTCTTTTCAATCATTACCGCCGTATACTGTTCCTTTAAATAACTCGCCATAAGTGTAGCCATTGATTGGCTCGGAAAACCACTATACATATACGTCACTTCTGGAATACCATTCTTTTCTGTAATATGGAATAAACCATCTAAATCGCCATCTTCTACTTGCTTACGTAGCTCATTAAACTTATCCTTATTTTCTACAGTTACTTTAGCAGACGGAAGTAACTTTGTTACATCACTTTCTTGCACTTTATACGTATCACTTTCAGTTACTACAGCAATTTTATCTTTTCCTTTATCATTATCAGCAGTGAAATGATTAAATGCGAAAAGCCCAAACACAACTAAAAATAAAATCGCACTCGTAATTAATGATTTTTTAGATAAAAATGCTTCTCTAAAATAAAATGAAAATACGTGAGAAAATTTACGCATCGTTATTTCGCCCTCTCTACAAAGATTTCGTTTAACGTCGGCTCTAACATTTTAAATTGTCGTAAGGTAACACCTTGTTCTTGCAACTGTTGTAAAATCTTTAGAGCTTCTGCATCATCGTGTACTTGCACATAAAGAAGGCCTTGTTGTTTTTCATACGATACATGAATAGATTCTAATCCCTTCTCATTCTCTTCTGTATCTTCAATCGTTAAATTGCGGAAACCGTATTCTTTTTTAATATCACTTAACTGGCCTTTTACGACTGCTTCGCCTTTTTTCAGAATACATACATGTTGGCAAAAAGCCTCTACTTGTTCCATACGATGACTAGATAAAATAATCGTCTTTCCGCTCTGTACTTGTTCTTCAATAATGCTAGCTAACATCCCAGCATTAACTGGATCAAGTCCGCTAAATGGTTCATCTAAAATGAGAAGTTCAGGATTATGAAGAAGAGCAGCAATTAATTGGATTTTTTGCTGGTTCCCTTTTGAAAGCTCTCCTGCCGTTTTAAATTTATATTCCGGTATCGCTAAACGCTCTAACCAGTGATCAATAGCAAGATCTACTTCTTTTTTCGTCATGCCTTCTAATCTACCAAAATATCGCAACTGGTCTATTACTCTACTTTTCGTATATAAACCTCTTTCTTCTGGTAAATATCCAATCGTTACCCCACTAGTTCCAAATGATTTTCCATCCCATGTAATAGAGCCTTCATTAGGCGTTAATAATCCGAGAAGCATTTTGATTGTCGTTGTTTTCCCTGCACCATTTCGTCCAAGTAATCCTAGCACTTCACCTTTTGGCAACGAAATTTGCAAGCCGTTCACTGCTTTTGATTCCCCAAATAGTTTCGTTAAGTTTTGAATTTGTAAACTCAAAGTATAAAGCCTCCCCTTTAGTATTATTCATACTCTCTTTCAAAGACTATGTTTATTCCGGATAAAATATAGCACTACACTTCATCCTCTTAGTATGTAACATCGTCTTAATCCATCATTTGTTCTATTTAGTTAAAATTGTAAATAATATCATTTCATTTGTCAATTATAATTGTCATTTCGACAATTAAACTTGTCAAAATGATTCCCATCATTTTTCCCATCTTTCTAATATAGGACATACTACTATATATACAAAAGACAATATGCAAATGTTCATATAAAAATATTATATTTTAATATATAATATAAAATGATTTTCTAACATCAAGGAGGATACATATGAAGATGAAGAGGGGCATTACCACTTTATTATCTGTAGCGGTTCTATCTACATCACTTGTAGCATGTTCAGGAACACCAGAGAAAACAGTGGCAAAAGAAGAAAAAGCAAAATTAACAGACCAGCAATTAATGGCTGATTTATGGTATCAAACAGCTGGTGAAACGAAAGCACTTTACTACCAAGGATACAACATCGGTCAATTAAAACTTGATGCAGTTCTTGCAAAAGGGACAGAGAAAAAACCTGCTATCGTACTTGATTTAGATGAAACGGTTTTAGACAACAGTCCTCATCAAGCAATGAGCGTAAAGACAGGAAAAGGCTATCCGTATAAATGGGATGACTGGATTAATAAGGCTGAAGCGGAAGCCCTTCCAGGTGCAATTGATTTCTTAAAATATACAGAATCTAAAGGTGTAGATATTTACTACATCTCAAACCGTAAAACGAACCAACTAGATGCAACAATTAAAAATCTTGAACGTGTAGGTGCTCCTCAAGCAACGAAAGAACATATATTACTACAAGATCCGAAAGAAAAAGGAAAAGAAAAGCGCCGCGAACTCGTTTCTCAAACGCATGATATCGTCTTATTCTTCGGTGATAACTTATCTGATTTCACTGGTTTTGATGGAAAGTCTGTAAAGGATCGAAATCAAGCAGTCTCAGATTCAAAAGCACAATTTGGTGAAAAATTCATCATTTTCCCGAATCCAATGTATGGTGATTGGGAAGGTGCTTTATATGATTATGATTTCAAAAAATCAGATACGGAAAAAGATAAAATCCGTCGCGACAATTTAAAATCATTTGATGCAAAATAAAGAGGATGGCGAATGCCATCCTCTTTTATTTTGTTTTCTCTGTTAAAGGCAAGATAAACACTTCCACACGTCTATTCTTTGCCTTTCCTTCTTGTGTATCATTTGGAGCAATTGAACGGTATTCTCCGTAACCAATCGCACTAAATTTTTCTGGTTGTAATTCTTTATTTTGGAGTAATACTTGCATAAAATTAACTGCCCGCTGCGTACTTAATTCCCAATTCGATGCAAACTGCGCATTGGCAATAGGGACAGTATCCGTATGACCGGACACTGTAATTTCACGAGGTGACGCTGAAACAAGTAAAGTAGACATCTCTTGTGCAATCCCTAAAGATTCTAATTTCACATCTGCTTTCCCCGAATCAAACAGTATATTCTCTAATATTGTCACCATTAATCCCTTTTCAGTTAATTTAGTTTGAAAAGAAGAGGATAATTGTTTCTCATTAATATATTGATCAATCTTTTTTTGTAATGCTTTCAATTCATCCATCTCTTTTTTTTCTTTTTCTCTAGCTTCTTCTTGTTTTTTTGCTTGTTCTGTCTCAAGGCTACCGGCTGATAATTCTTTCTCATCATTTGGCTTTTGATCACTTAAAAATTCTTTGTTACCTGTCCCACCAGCTAGTTCACTTCGAAAAGCAACAGCCATCTGTTTAAACTTCGCAGCATCTATACTACTCATCGCAAATAAAACGATGAACAATGCAAATAACAACGTTAACATATCAGAATAAGGGATTAACCAAGTTTCATCGATATGTTCATCATGCTTTTTCTTCTTACTTCTTCTATTTTTTTTACTCCGCATTTTTTTCTGCCCCTTTTTCAAGCTTTTTACGCTCGGTTGCAGAAAGTGCACCTAAAATGCGGTTCTTCATAATAAACGGATATGTACCTTCTTGTAACATTAATAAACAATCAATAATTAAACGTTTTTTCTCTAACTCAGCTGCAGATTTTTGCTTTAATTTATTTGCAAATGGATGCCATAATACATAGCCTGAAAAAATACCAAAAATCGTTGCAATAAACGCACCCGAAATAGCGTGACCTAACTTTTCAATGTCAGTTAAATTACCAAGTGCAGCTACAAGACCAATAACAGCACCTAAAACCCCTAATGTCGGTGCATATGTACCAGCTTGAGAAAAAATTGCCGCTCCTTTTGCATGCCTTTCTTCAATTGCTTCTAATTCAGCTTCTAAAATCTGCTCTAAATCTTCTGCGGATACGCCATCAATCACAAATTTCATACCACGCAAAAGAAATTCATCTTGAATTTTGTCTAATTGTTGCTCTAAAGACAAAATACCGTATTTTCTACTTTCTGATGTCCAATGAACAAATAATTCTAGCAACTGTTCATAACTTAAATCCTTTTTATTTGAACCAAAAAGAACTTTAAATAATTTTGGAACCCTTTTTAGTTGATTCATCGGAAATGCTATACATACTGCAGCAAATGTACCGATAAAAATAATTAATGCTGCGGCAGGATTCAATAAGGCATTTACGTCAGCGCCCTTGACGACCATCCCTACTACTACCGCTACAAATCCTAAAATAAGTCCAATAATTGTTGCAAAATCCATTCCCATTCACTCCTAGTCTATACAAGAAGTTCTTTATTCTCGATAATCGCTACATCTTCTTATGTATATATATTACATAAAAAATTCATTTCATGAAAGATAAGAAATGAATTAAATGAAAAAATACTACAATTTCACACATTTTCTGACATTTTCTTTGCATTTCTATTACGTTACGACTCTTATATTTCTTTTTCAACAAACTAGACTTATAATAAAAACAATACATATTTTATGAAGAAAGGACTGTGATTACAAGGCATCATGAAAAAAATAATCATTATTTCTGCCGCTACTATTGTAATCGGTATCACTTCTTTCGCTTACTTTGGTTCTAAATCACCACTACAAAATGGGGCGAAAGCTGTCGAAAGTCAACAGCATAGTAATCACCAAAAAGAAGAGATTCCTGCTTTTCCAAAAGCTGATCATAATGCAAAGAAGCTAGACAATGATTTTTCCGTT
Organism: Bacillus sp. GbtcB14; assembly: GCF_019091205.1. Classification (NCBI taxonomy): domain Bacteria; kingdom Bacillati; phylum Bacillota; class Bacilli; order Caryophanales; family Bacillaceae; genus Bacillus; species Bacillus sp. GbtcB14. The sequence continues at coordinate 179,080 of NZ_JAGXJT010000001.1, read as the reverse complement.
GTAACAAATCCAGAGTCTAATCTTGTCTTAGTTAATAAACACCGAAAACTACCAGACGGATACACACCTGAAGACTTAACAAGACCGAACGTACCATTTACTAGTCCAAAAGATAAAGAAAAAACATTGCTGCGTAAAGATGCTGCAGATGCGCTTGAAAATATGTTTGAAGCGGCAAAGAAAGAAGGACTCGAACTTACAGCTGTATCTGGTTATCGTTCCTACAAACGCCAAAAATCATTACATGATACATACGTTAGACGTCAAGGAAAAGCTGAAGCTGATTCAGTAAGTGCCATTCCTGGTACAAGTGAACATCAAACTGGTTTAGCAATGGATATTAGTTCAAAATCTGCTAAATTCCAATTAGAGCCTATTTTCGGAGAGACAGCCGAAGGAAAATGGGTTGCAAAACATGCCCATGAATTTGGCTTTGTCATTCGTTATTTAGAAGATAAAACAGAAACAACAGAATATGCATACGAACCGTGGCATTTGCGCTACGTTGGCAATCCATACGCTACATACATATATAAACATCATTTAACATTAGAAGAAGCGATGGAAGACAAAAAATAAGAGAGCAAATTGCTCTCTTATTTTTCTTTCACTCTATCATTGTAGTAATTTTTTCTTCCACTCTTCAGGCCATGGTTCGCCTCTTCCCGTTTTTTTCGATGCTTGAACCATCATTCCACGACCAACTAAACAAACTTCTCCTGCTGCATTCTTCACCATATAATGCAAATCTAAAGAAGAATTCCCAACCGAACCCGCTTTTACATATACTTTCAACTGTTCATCAAAATATATTTGCTTAATAAAATTGCATTGTAAATCTGCAACAACGATCATTGTTTCTGATGATGCATGCGTCCATTCTTGCATAAATCCAAGTTCTTTAAACAATGCGATACGTGCTTCTTCAAAATAAGTAAAGGCAACGACATTATTTACATGTCCAAACATATCTACTTCACCAAAACGAACTTTTACAGGATTATAAAATGAAAAACCACTTTCCCATTGCTCAAAGTCTTCAATATAAGAAATTCTCTTCATTGTTCCCTCTCCTTTTCGCCTTAAAATAAACAGAATAAACAGAAAAATAAAGTTATAAATATTGCCTCTTCAACATGAAGAGGCAATATTTATTAATAGTTATTGTCGCTACCAAAGAAATCTTTGAACGATTGAATTGTTGTATCGCGGTTTAATGCCGCAATTGAAGTTGTTAATGGAATACCCTTTGGACATGATTGCACACAGTTTTGAGAGTTACCACAGTTTGCAAGTCCTCCATCTCCCATAATTGCACGTAAGCGATCTGCTTTATGCATTTCACCCGTTGGATGTGAGTTGAATAAACGAGCTTGTGATAACGGTGCTGGTCCAATAAAGTCAGATTTACTATTTACGTTTGGACATGATTCTAAGCAAACACCACATGTCATGCATTTTGAAAGCTCATAAGCCCATTGACGTTTCTTCTCAGGCATTCTTGGCCCTGGCCCTAAGTCATACGTACCATCAATTGGAATCCAAGCTTTAACACGTTTTAGAGCGTTAAACATGCGACTACGGTCCACTTGTAAGTCACGTACAACTGGGAATGTCTTCATCGGCTTTAAGCGAATTGGTTGTTCTAACTGGTCAATAAGAGCTGTACATGATTGACGTGGTTTTCCGTTAATCACCATCGAACATGCGCCACATACTTCCTCTAAACAGTTCATATCCCATGCAATCGGAGTCGTCTGGTTTCCTTTTGAATCAACAGGATTACGACGAATTTCCATCAGTGCCGAAATAATGTTCATATTTGGACGATATGGAATTTCAAACTCTTGGTCAAACTCTTGTGCATCTGGTCCATCTTGTCTCGTAATGATGAGGCGGATTGTTTTCTCAGACATGTTGCTTATCCCCCTTCTCTTCACCCTTAGCAGCTACATCATGTTTTGAGGAATAGTCACGTTTACGTGGTTTAATTAATGAAACATCCACTTCTTCGTAATGGAATGCTGGTGCTTTTCCTTCTCCCTCAAATTTCGCCATCGTAGTTTTTAAGAAGTTTGCATCATCACGATTTGGGAATTCTGGTTTGTAATGTGCTCCGCGGCTTTCATTACGGTTATATGCGCCAATTGTAATAACACGTGCTAACTCAAACATATTTGCAAGTTGGCGTGTAAATGAAGCACCTTGGTTACTCCATCTCGCTGTATCGTTAATGTTAATGCGTTTGTAACGTGCCATTAACTCTTCAATTTTCGCATCAGTTTCTAGTAGCTTTTTATTTTCACGAACTACTGTAACGTTATCTGTCATCCATTCTCCAAGCTCTTTATGAAGAACATATGCATTTTCGTTACCATCAAGCGTTAAAATATTGTTAAATTTCTCTGTTTCGATTAATTCATTTTGCTCATATACAGTAGATGAAACAGCATCAGATGATTTAGAAAGACCTTTCATATACTCAATCGCGTTCGGTCCTGCTACCATACCACCGTAAATTGCTGATAATAGTGAGTTTGCACCAAGGCGGTTACCACCGTGCATAGAATAATCACACTCACCTGCTGCAAATAAACCTGGAATACTTGTCATCTGCTTATAATCAACCCATAGTCCGCCCATTGAATAGTGAACTGCTGGGAAGATTTTCATTGGTAGTTTACGAGGATCATCACCTGTAAACTTCTCATAGATTTCAATAATTCCACCAAGTTTAATATCTAGTTCTTTCGGATCTTTATGAGAAAGATCTAAGTACACCATGTTTTCACCGTTAATACCTAGTTTTTGCTCTACGCAAACGTCAAAGATTTCACGCGTTGCAATATCACGAGGTACAAGGTTTCCGTAAGCCGGATATTTTTCTTCTAGGAAGTACCATGGTTTACCATCTTTATATGTCCAAACACGGCCACCTTCACCACGTGCAGATTCACTCATAAGACGTAATTTATCGTCTCCAGGAATTGCCGTTGGATGAATTTGAATGAACTCGCCGTTTGCATAATATGCGCCTTGTTGATATACAGCAGAAGCTGCTGTACCTGTATTAATAATAGAGTTAGTTGATTTTCCAAAGATGATACCAGGGCCCCCTGTTGCCATAATCACGGCATCAGCTTGGAAACTTTTAATCTCCATTGTTTGTAAGTCTTGTGCAACGATTCCGCGGCACACACCTTCGTCATCCACAACAGCTCGTAAGAAATCCCAACCTTCGTATTTCGTTACAAGTCCTGCTACTTCGTGACGACGTACTTGCTCATCTAATGCGTATAGTAATTGCTGTCCAGTTGTTGCACCAGCAAATGCTGTACGGTGATGTTGTGTTCCACCAAAACGACGGAAATCAAGAAGTCCTTCTTCCGTACGGTTGAACATAACACCCATACGGTCCATTAAATGAATGATACCAGGTGCTGCTTCACACATTGCTTTAACTGGCGGTTGGTTCGCTAAGAAGTCCCCACCATAAATTGTATCGTCAAAGTGGATCCATGGAGAATCCCCTTCACCTTTCGTATTTACGGCACCGTTAATTCCACCTTGGGCACATACAGAATGTGAACGTTTTACTGGTACTAAAGAAAATAGTTCAACATTTACTCCTGCTTCTGCCGCTTTAATCGTTGCCATTAAGCCGGCCAAGCCACCGCCGACTACTATAAGTTTCCCTTTCATGCTCTCCCACTCCTTACTGGTTTGCTAGCTGTGGATCGATGAACGCTAATAATGCACTCACACCTACATAAGATAGACCTAAGAAAATAGCTAATGTTACATAAGTAGAGATTCTTTGTGAACGTGGAGATACTGTAATTCCCCAGCTTATGCAGAATGTCCATAGTCCATTTGCAAAGTGGAAAATCGTTGAAACAACACCGACTAAGTAGAATGCAAACATAGCTGGATTGTTTAAAATATCTGCCATCATATCATAGTTTACCTCTTTACCTAACATTGCTTGAATACGAGTTTCCCAGACATGCCAAGAAATGAAAATCAGCGTAACGATACCTGAAATTCGTTGAAAGACGAACATCCAGTTACGGAAATAACCGTAAGAAACCGCATTGTTCTTAGCTGTAAATGCAATATATAAGCCATATATAGCATGGTACAGTATCGGTAAAAAGATGATGAAAATTTCTAGCGCATACCGGAATGGAAGGAGCTCCATAAAGCCTGCAGCTTTGTTAAAAGCCTCTGCTCCTCTTGTTGCAAAGTTGTTTACAATTAGATGTTGCGTCAAAAAGACACCAACCGGGATGACCCCCATTAATGAGTGCCACTTACGAAACGTATACTCGCGGCCTTTCATGTCCCCATTACCCCCTTGAATGTTTGACTGCTGTTTTCAGATTAATTTACAACAATAATGTTTTTTCACTATTGGCATAAGAAAAACTGAAAAAATTATTCGAAATATTTCAGCATAATTTGATAACAAGTTCATTTTACCCCTATTTTTGTCGAAGCGTCAAGAAAACGTATACATAATTTGCATATAATTTGCCAATTCTTTTTCCCTTCTTATATATTCAGATTTCCCTAAAGAAAAATCTGTTTTTATAAATGAAAAATGTTATATAATAATCCCTATAGAAAGAGGGGAATATTGTGAGTAAAAATACAATCGATACAACATCTTTAGAAGATGTTTCATTGAACGCCTTCGCTTATGAATTGCTACGTGAAGAATTACTACCTGATTTAATCGGTAACGATTTAGATGGTATTTTATACTGGTCTGGTAGAAACCTTGCAAGAAAATATCCACTAGAAACAATTGAAGAAGTCATTCAGTTCTTTGAAAAAGCTGGCTGGGGCACTTTAAGCATTATTGAACATAAGCGTCGTGAAATGCAGTTCCAACTTAAAGGCACACTCATCGCTGAACGTCAAAAACAAAACAGACATTCTTCTTATCAATTAGAAGCTGGATTCATCGCTGAACAAATTCAAAAGCAACGAAATGTCGTTGCAGAGTCCTATGAAGAAAAGAAAAAACGTTCAGACTCTATTACATTTCTTGTGAAATGGGATATAAAAGATCTCATTGAAGTGTAGCATTACCCACGGTCAACTAGACATATAAGTTTAGTTGACTTTTTTGTATTTTCATTCAGTTAGGTTTATTTTAAATCTTCAGAAATTATACCAAAAAACAGAAGACGTTGTAAACTACAACGTCTTCTTATCCGCTAAATAAGTATAAATCGTCTCTGCGACATTTTTCGGCATACCTGCCTCGACAAATTCAGCTAAAGAAGCTTCTTTCATCTTCTTTAATGAACCAAAATGTTTTAACAATACCTTTTTCCGTTTATCACCGATTCCTGGAATATCATCCAGTGCTGATTGAATAACAGATTTTCCGTGTAATTGGCGATGAAATGTAATCGCAAATCGATGCACTTCATCTTGAATGCGCTGCAATAAATAAAATTCTTGGCTATTTCGCTCAAGCATCACAGGTTCAGGTGGGTCCCCAATAATTAAATGGGAGGTTTTATGTTTGTCATCTTTTACAAGACCTGCCATCGGAATATATAAACCGAGCTCATTTTCTAGAACATCACTTACAGCTGCCAGATGGCCTTTTCCACCATCAATAATGATTAAATCTGGTAAAGGCAAACTCTCTTTCAGTGCCCTTGTATAACGGCGTCTCACAACTTCTCTCATAGACTCATAATCATCCGGTCCTTGAACCGTTTTAATTTTATATTTCCTGTATTCTTTCTTAGCTGGTTTCCCATCAATAAAAGCAATCATTGCAGAAACAGGATTTGTCCCTTGAATATTTGAGTTATCAAACGCCTCAATACGATAAGGTGTTTCAATCCCAAGTTGCTTCCCTAAATGATCTACCGCTTTAATCGTTCGCTCTTCATCACGTTCAATTAAGTAGAATTTCTCTTCAAGAGCAATCTTCGCATTTTTATTTGCTAATTCTACAAGATCTTTTTTCTTACCACGTTTCGGCTGTGTCGCTTCCACTTCTAAAAAGCGCTCTACTAACTCTGAGTCTATACTTCCTGGAACGACAATTTCCTTCGGCTTAAAATGACTGCTGTTCTCATAAAATTGACCGATAAACGTTAAAAATCCTTCTTCTGGTTCATCGTAAATTGGAAACATAGAAACATCACGTTCAATTAGCTTTCCTTTTCGAACGAAGAAAACTTGAACACACATCCATCCTTTATCAACTGCATATCCAAACACATCACGATCCACTAAATCACTCATAATCATCTTTTGTTTTTCCATAATTGCATCGATATGAGCAATTTGATCACGTAACTCTTTTGCACGTTCAAATTCTAGTTTCTCTGAAGCTTCGTACATCTTTGTTTCTAATTCTGAACGAACTTCTTTATGTCCACCATTTAGAAACTTAATAATCTCATCTACAATTTCTTTGTTTTGTTCTTCCGTCACTTCTTTCACACAAGGCGCTAAACATTGACCCATATGATAATATAAACAAACTTTATCGGGCATATTTGAGCACTTACGAAGCGGATACATACGATCTAGCAGTTTTTTCGTTTCATGAGCTGATTGTGCATTTGGATAAGGGCCAAAATACTTTCCCTTATCCTTTTTTACATTTCGCGTAATAAGTAATCGCGGCTGTTTCTCAGCTGTAATTTTAATAAAAGGATATGTTTTATCATCTTTTAATTGAATATTATATTTTGGATCATGTTTTTTTATTAAGTTTAACTCTAAAATGAGAGCCTCTAGATTTGAGGAAGTTACAATATATTCAAAATCTACAATTTCTCCTACAAGCCGAAGTGTTTTCCCATCATGCGAACCAGTAAAGTACGAGCGCACACGATTTTTAAGCACTTTTGCCTTTCCGACATATATAACCGTTCCTTGCTTATCTTTCATTAAATAACAACCAGGTTGATCTGGTAAAATAGCCAGCTTCTCTTTTAAATGTTCGTGCACTCGTTACCCTCCATTTCTACATGCTTAGCATTTTTATTTTCACATGAAAACATACTATGCCAAAACACCCAACATACGTTCTTTCATTGTAACGGAAAGGTGTAAAAAAGGAAAATAAAAAAAGCTACCAACTGGTAGCCCTTTATTTTAGAAGTGTTTAGAAACTAATTCTACTAACGCTTCTTTCGGTTTGTAACCTAACGCTTGATCAACTACTTTACCGTCTTTTAATACGAATAGAGCTGGAATACTCATTACTTCGAATTGACGAGCAGTTTCTTGGTTTTCATCCACGTCTACTTTTACTACTTTTACTTTTTCGCCTAGTTCTGCATCAATTTCCTCTAATACAGGAGCGATCATTTTACAAGGTCCACACCAAGGTGCCCAGAAATCTAATAATACAACACCTTCGCTAGTTTCAGCTGCGAAGCTTTGGTCATTTGCGTTTACAATTGCCATTTTATTTCCTCCTTCAAGTATATTCTACCAAGAGTATATCATTAACTTATATACGTGGCGAATAATATGTATCGTTATGTATTGTAACAAAAAATTGTTCCTTTATACTATATAAAAATACGGATTACATACTAAAAAGATGAGAGACAGGGGATCTCTCACCTTTTTCTATATATAGGGGTACTTCACTTGGAACTCAAGGGTACTCAAATCATGAATGTACTTTTAACTTTTTAAACTCTTCTGTTAAAAGAGGTAAGACTTCAAATAAATCGCCAACAATACCATAGTCAGCTACTTTGAAGATACTTGCTTCTGGGTCTTTATTAATCGCAACGATTATTTTTGAGTTAGACATACCAGCTAAATGCTGAATCGCACCAGAAATACCACATGCAATGTATAAGTCTGGCGTAACAACTTTACCAGTTTGACCAATTTGTAATGAGTAATCGCAATACTCAGCGTCACAAGCACCACGAGATGCTCCAACAGCGCCGCCCAATACGTCAGCTAACTCTTTTAATGGCTTGAATCCTTCTTCACTCTTCACACCGCGTCCGCCAGCGATAATAACTTTTGCTTCAGAGAGGTCAACACCTTCTGCCGTCTTACGGACGACATCTTGAATAATTGTACGTAGGTCTTTCACATCTACTGTAATAGAAGATACGTCACCACTGCGAGACTCATCTTTTTCAAGCGTTGCAATGTTATTTGGACGCACTGTCGCAAATAAGATACCGTCTGTTACAATCTTCTTCTCAAACGCTTTACCAGAGTAAATTGGACGAGTAAAGATAACATTTCCACCTTCAACTTCTAAAGCAGTTACGTCAGAAACTAGACCAGCTTCAAGCTTCGCTGCTAATTTTGGTGATAAATCTTTACCAAGTGCTGTATGTCCAAATACAATACCCTCTGGATTTTCTTCAGCATATACAGCTAAAAATGCTTGTGCATACCCATCAGATGTATATGATTTTAATTTATCATTTTCAACTGTCACAACGCGATCTGCACCGTAATGAATCAATTCATTTGCAAAAGAGGCAACGCTGTCTCCAACTAGAAGACCTACTACCTCACCGCCTTCTGCAATTGTTTTTGCTGCCGCTACCGCTTCAAACGAAACGTTACGTAGCGATCCATCACGAACTTCACCCATTACCAATACTTTACGAGCCATAGATTTTCCCTCCTGCATATATAATTTCGTATTTTATTAGATTACTTTCGCTTCTGTATGGAGCAACGATACAAGTTCTTTTACTTGATCTTGCAGCTCGCCTTGTAACACTTTTCCTGCATCTTTCTTAGGAGGCAAATAGATTTCAATTGTTTTCGTCTTTGCTTCCACATCATCTTCTTCTAAATCTAAATCATCTAATTCTACTTCTTCTAGTGGCTTTTTCTTCGCTTTCATAATACCTGGAAGCGATGGATAACGCGGTTCATTTAAACCTTGTTGTGCTGTTACTAAAACTGGTAAAGAAGTTTCAATCACTTCCGTATCACCTTCAACATCACGCTCAATCTTCACGTTCGTACCGTCAATTTCAAGTTTTGTAATTGTCGTTACGTATGGAATATTTAACGCTTCTGCTACGCGTGGACCAACTTGTCCAGATGCACCATCAATTGCAACGTTCCCGCCTAAAATTAAATCTGCATCTTTATCTTTTAAATATTCAGCAAGTACTTTTGCTGTCGTGAACTGGTCACCATTTTCCACATCATCTTCAATATTAATTAATACCGCTTTATCGCAGCCCATCGCTAATGCCGTACGAAGTTCTTTCTCACTATCTTCGCCACCGACTGTTACAACAGTAACTTCTCCACCTTGTGCGTCTCTTACTTGAATTGCTTCTTCAATCGCATATTCGTCGTAAGGGTTGATGATGAATTCCGCTTCGCCATCGTAAATTGCACCGTTTTTAATTACGATTTTTTCTTCTGTATCAAATGTTCGTTTCATGAGTACGTAGATGTTCATTCCATTTACCCCCTTGTTTTTCAGAAAGATTCTATCAATTTTAATTTTCTGTTAATTTATATTAAAAAAACAATTGAACTACCTGCCACTAAATGAAGGTTTACGCTTTTCTAAAAACGCTGCTACACCTTCTCTTCCATCTTCACCCGTAAATACTTCACCAAAGATTTGAGCTTCGCGTTGTACACCTTCATAATAATGAGACGATTTCGTCGTTTGCAATAACTCTAGTACAGCACGAGTCGTCGCTGGGCTTTTTCCAGCAATCTGTTTTGCAACTTTAAGCGTATCATCTAAAAATGTTTCTTCAGCAAAAACTCCATTAACCAGTCCCCATTTTAATGCTTCTGCACCAGTAATCGGTGTACTTGTTAACATCATTTCACAAGCTTTCGCTTTCCCAACATAACGTGGTAATCGCTGTGTACCTGCAAATCCAGGAATTAAGCCAAGTGTTAATTCAGGTAAACCAAGTTTTGCACTTTCAGTTGCAAAGCGCATATGGCAAGACATAGCAAACTCAAGGCCGCCGCCAAGTGCCGCTCCATGAATTGCCGCGATAACTGGTTTTGAACATTTTTCAACACGCTCAAACGTAACTTGTCCAAGCTGTGCTAATTCAGTCGCTTGCTTCGCTTCAGTAACAGATGTAAATTCTTTAATATCTGCTCCCGCCGAGAAGAAGCGCCCTTCACCGTGAATTACAACAACACGAATGTTATCATCTTTCTCCACTTGATCAATTAATTCAGTAACGTCATGCATAACTTGTGAAGACATCGCGTTAGCCGGCGCATGATTTAACGTCGCCACCGCGATATGATCTTCAACTCTTACAGATAGGAATTTCAACATGATCCCTCCCATTATTGACGATAGCCACAAGCTGCAATAAGTAGCCCATGTACCGTTTTTGAAAGTGCGACCAGATCATACTTATGATCGCTCATTACCCAATTGGTCACTACTTCATCTACTGTTCCAAAGATCATTTGTCTTGCCACGCGAACATTTAAATCCGCTTGGAATTCACCTTGCTTTATACCAGTCTCTAAAATCTCATCCATAACTTGTAAGTAGCCTTTTAATACTTCATTTATTTTCAGGCGTAAGTCTTGATTGGACTGTCTTAGCTCTAATTGCGTAACGATAGCAAGAGGATCATTTTGTGACAACAGCAAGAAGTGCGTTTCTACCAACATGAACAATTTCGATACAGCGCTTTCAATTCCTGCTGTTTTTTGACGAATTGTTTCGACAAATTCTCCCATCTTCTCTTGGAATAAGGATATTAATATATCTTCTTTATTTTTAAAATATAAGTAAATCGTGCCATCAGCTACCCCAGCTTGCTTTGCTATTTTAGAAACTTGCGCTTGGTGGTACCCATTTTCCGCAATCACAATGACTGCCGCATCAATAATTTGATTGTATTTTGGTCTATTTTTCCTCACTTTACTGTCCCCTTCAAGAAGATGACTGAATGAATAGTCATTCATATTCTTATAATACTGACTATTTAGAAAAGTGTCAATCCTATTTTTTCAAAAAGAAAGGGCCTTAGCCCGTTTGCTCATCCTCATTCTTTCTTTTCTCTTCATCTATTAGGACACGACGTAAAATTTTTCCGACTGTCGTTTTCGGCAGTTCATCTCTAAACTCATATACTTTCGGCACTTTATAAGCCGCTAAATATTTACGCGCAAACTGGTTTAATTCTTCCTCAGAACACTCCATACCTTCTTTTAACACAACAAATGCTTTAACTGTTTCTCCTCGGTACGGATCGGGAATTCCAATCGTCACTACTTCTTGCACTTTTTCATGCTCATATAATACTTCTTCTACTTCACGAGGATACACATTAAATCCACTCGCAACAATCATATCTTTCTTACGGTCTTTCACATAGAAAAATCCATCTTCATCCATGTAACCAACATCCCCTGTATGGAGCCATCCGTCTTGTAATACAGCTGCTGTTTCTTCTGGCTTATTCCAATACCCTTTCATAATTTGAGGACCCTTTACAACAATTTCACCAATTTCACCCGGTGGTAAAGCCTCTCCAGTTTCAAGTGACATAATGTTTGCCTCTGTGTCTGGCCACGGCACACCAATACTTCCTGGCACGCGTTTTTCCCACAAAAAATTCCCATGTGTAACTGGGGACGACTCGGTTAATCCATAACCTTCTACCAATTTTCCACCTGTAACTCTCTCAAATTCTTCCTGTACTTCTACAGGAAGCGGGGCAGATCCACTAATACAAGCCTCGATAGAAGAAATATCATATTCTTTTAAGAGGGGACTATTTAATAGAGCAATATAAATGGTTGGTGCCCCTGGAAATAGTGTGACTTTATGTTTTTTTATTGCTTCAAAAACCATTTTCATATCAAACTTCGGAATCAGCACCATTTTATATCCTTGCATAATACTTAAATTCATTACAGCTGTCATCCCATACACATGAAAGAACGGAAGGACACCAAGAATTACTTCTTCTCCTTCTTTACAATTATATAGCCAATGAGCTCCCATCAAAGTGTTCGAAACAAGGTTTTTATGCGTCAACATAACCCCTTTTGGAAATCCCGTTGTTCCCCCTGTATACTGCAAAAGAGCTAGATCATTTGCAGGATCACAAGGAACTTCAACATTAACATTACTTTCTCGTTCTACTGATTTCCATAGATGAATCGTTTCGCTTTCCGACACATTCACGACAAGATTTGCCTGCTTTTTTTGTACAAATGGATAAAGTAAATTTTTAGGGAAGGGTAAAAAATCCGCAATCCGAGTTACGATAATATGTTCAATTTTTGTAGCAGATTGAACATTCGTTACTCTTGGAAACACTAAATCGAGACAAAGAATTACTTTTGCTCCCGAGTCATGAAGCTGGTATTCTAATTCTCTTTCTGTATATAGTGGATTTGTTTGTACTACGATACCTCCCGCAAGTAATGTACCATAATAACCAATTACGGATTGCGGACAATTCGGCAACATAATAGCAACTCGATCACCCTTTTCCACACCGAGCTTTTGAAGATAATTCGCAAACTTCTTCACCTTATCGTGGAAGTCTGAAAATGTAATATCCTTCCCTAAAAAGTGAAGCGCTTTCTTTTCTGGATAGCGAGAAGCCACCTGTTCCACATATCCATGAAGCGGCTGAATTTCATAAGAAATCGTACTTGGAATTTCTTCTGGATAACTTTTCAACCATGGTTTTTCCACCTTCATTCCCCCTTCAAATACATAAAAAATAAATGAATGTTCATTCATGATGGTTATTTTCATTATATTATAGTCACCATAACGTTACAATCATAATATTCTGACTTTTATATAACTATGCTTCACTCCATTAACTTCTTATTATATGTATAAACTCTCCTAATCTATAAAAGAATAAGAGAGTCATTATTTAACTTAATCTTATTATCGTTAACACAGCTCCTGGTGTAGTTGTTGATAATGTGGCAACAGCTAACAAACCAAATAGTTGCAAACTAATAGCATCTCCTGCTGCAAGAGTTGTAATGATTGTTGCGCTAAATGATGTAGTTGCTAACGCAGGAGCATTGATCGTCCCAGCAAGTGGTGATCCATTAATTGTAATCCGTGAACTGACTAATAATGAAGCCGTTATATTAATCGTATATGAAATGTAATAATTCCCAGCATTTGCAACCGTAAATACTGTGTTTCCACCAGAAACAGTAATTCCTGGACCGATGTTTTGATTATTTGGAAGCGGGACATTCGTTCCACCAAGAAGTACCGATATCGCTGTTCCCGACGTATTATTTGCAAATGCATACGTCGCCGTGATACTCGTACCTGTTACTCCCGTTGGACCCGTTGCTCCTGTTGAACCCGTTACTCCTGTTGGGCCTGTTATTCCCGTCGCTCCTGTTGGACCCGTTGAACCCGTTACTCCCGTCGCTCCTGTTGGACCGGTTGCTCCCGTTATTCCCGTCGCTCCCGTTGCTCCTGTTGGGCCTGTTATTCCCGTCGCTCCCGTTGCTCCTGTTACTCCCGTCGCTCCCGTTGCTCCTGTTGACCCTGTTATTCCTGTCGCTCCTGTTGGACCGGTTATTCCCGTCGCTCCCGTTACACCTGTTATTCCCGTTGGACCCGTCGCTCCCGTTGCTCCTGTTGCTCCTGTTGAACCCGTTATTCCCGTCGCTCCTGTTGGACCGGTTGGACCTGTTAGACCGGTTATTCCCGTTGCACCTGTTGGACCGGTTGCTCCCGTTACTCCTGTCGCTCCTGTTGGACCTGTTGGACCCGTTACTCCCGTCGCTCCTGTTGGACCTGTTATTCCCGTTACTCCTGTTGGACCTGTTATTCCCGTTGGACCTGTTGGACCGGTTGCTCCCGTCGCTCCCGTTGCACCTGTTATTCCCGTTGCTCCCGTTGCACCTGTTGGGCCCGTTATTCCCGTCGCTCCTGTTGGACCGGTTGCTCCCGTTACTCCTGTTGGACCGGTTGCTCCCGTTACTCCCGTCGCTCCTGTTGGACCTGTTGGGCCCGTTATTCCCGTCGCTCCCGTTGCACCTGTTGACCCTGTTATTCCTGTCGCTCCTGTTGGACCGGTTATTCCCGTTGCTCCCGTCGGACCGGTTATTCCCGTTGCACCTGTTGAACCCGTTGCTCCCGTTGCACCTGTTGGGCCCGTTATTCCCGTCGCTCCTGTTGACCCTGTTATTCCTGTCGCTCCTGTTGGACCCGTTGGACCTGTTGCTCCCGTTACTCCTGTCGCTCCTGTTGGACCTGTTGGACCCGTTACTCCCGTCGCTCCTGTTGGACCTGTTGGACCTGTTGGGCCCAGCTTAGGAACTGTCCCATCACAACTAAAACAGCATGAATCAACATGTACACCATTTTGATTATTACACCCACAATATCCATTTATATTATTGCTCCATGAAGACATGCTGATCACGTCCTTTACATTCAATCTTTTAAGTACAATCACCGAGTTAGAACACCTATCTAAATAACAAAAAACACTTTACCTAGTGGGGATAAACACAGATTCATTCCATACATTCTAGTAATTATTACATGCGATTCGCTCTCTTTTTGCTTGTACTTTCGCCTTCTTGCTCAAATGAAATTCTTTTTCTCCATTCTGCATATACATATAAACTTCAATCCAATTGGTGCATTCATTGGAGGACTACTTACAGTTGGAATTTTCTTTTCTTTTCATGAAAATTAGGATTTAGCCCAACAGCCCTTTCTTTAATAGGAATCGTTATTTCAGCTCTCGACTCAGCGATTATTCAAATCTTTATCGTTAGTGTAAATTTGAACATTGCTGCAGTTGGAATGGAAGCTCCTAAAATGTAACAGCAGAAAAAGACAAGGGAAAAATGTTATCAAGACCTAAATTTAAAAAAGATAAATAAATTAAAGGAGATTACATATTTTATATGACTAATATGTAATCTCCTTTCTTATTCAACAATCGCGCCCGATTGTTGAATATCGTTTTTTTTATTGAACTAACGCATCTGTTCGTTAAGTGTAACTCTTCCCAATTACTTGATATTATATAGGTGAATAGAAAGATAAATTAAAATTTAGTTTAGTAGTTGTAAAAGTAGGTTATTTATATTATTCTATTATAATTTTTCGAAAAGGAGAGTTTATGAAAAAGATTATTGTTTTTGTATTAACGATATTTATATTATTCTCAGGATTCGCAACACAAAGTTATGCGTTGTCTGATTCGAAATCTGCGGCAATACAAGCGTTGCTAGATGATGCCTGTCGTATATCAGGTGTGCCGGGAATGTCAATCTCAATACTTGCTGATGATGAAGTGTTCTACTTTTCTTCAGGGTATGCAGACCGTGAAAAGGGGTTGTCTGCAAGTGAAAATACACTCTATGAGTTAGCCTCGGTCAGTAAAGCTTTTACCGGTATGGGTATTATGCTATTGGAAGAGCAAGGGCTGCTTTCAATGACTGATCCTGTCCAAAAATATTTACCTTGGTTTACGTTAAAGTATCAAGGGAAACCTGTTGATATGCAAAGTCTTACACTAAATAACTTTCTTCACCATACCAGTGGTCTAACAAATATTAGGCATCTTCAAAATATTCCACAAGGCAATACACCAGATATGTTGCAAAGGACTGTAGAAATGCTCGTGGATGCTGAATTGGCGTTCCCTCCCGGTGAACAGTATAACTATGGAACCGTTAATTATGACGTATTGGGTTTGGTTATTGAGATTGTGTCGCGACAAAGCTATGAAGACTTTATGAAGGAACAGGTATTTCAGCCGTTAGGTCTTCACCAAACGTATGTTTATAAAGAAGCTGCTCAAGCCACTGGACAGCTGGCACAGGGCTACCGTTCTTCCTTTTTTATGACAACTCCATTTAAAGCTCCGGATTATGCTGGGAATAAACCCGCAGGCTACATCATTTCTAATACAAAAGATATGGCGCGTTGGATGGGCATACAGATGGGTATTGTGCAGGACATACCCGAAATATTTCACACGGTTATCGAAAAATCACATAGGGGTGATATGTCTGTTTCGGCTGTCAACGATATGTATTATGCGGCAGGCTGGTCGGTAAACGCCGACCAAACGATTATAGAACACACTGGGGGCAATCCAAATTTCAGAACCGAAGTAGTCATACTGCTAAATGAACGAACAGCCGTCTCCTTGCTGAGCAACGGCACAAATACCAATATAAACATGGTACTAAAAGTTAAAGATATATTAGACGGCAATCTAACTCAGTCATATGAAATAAGCGGCACACAGCTTTTGGATATCATTTTGTCGTCTATCACAATTATTCTTTGCCTATTGGCCGTTTTGCTATTTCTCTTAGGATTACGCAGAAGGAGAGCGAATGAGCGGCAGCCAATGACAAAAAAGAGAATAACCGTAACAGTTATTTTCCTGACTGCTACGATTGCCCTAGGTATACTGTGCTGTGCTTTCGATTGGTCAACAATACTTATGTGGCAAACATATAGTGTTCTTACAGCTTTGATTTCGTCAATATTATTAACAGCAAGCATTACATGGTTTGTATACACTCACCGATAAAATACCTCGCTCCCAAGATAAGCATAATGTTAAGTAATTAAATTTTAATTTATCGGTATGCTTAATTTGAAAAACATAAGACACTTCGGTGTCTTTTTTAATATCATCGACAATTTTCCCAGTCAAACCTAATTACTATTGCTTCCACTAACCTGCTCCGTTCGTGGAATAAGGATTTTTAAACAACTAATATTATTTTACAAATGACTTTATTGTAAATTAAACAACAATATTATTTTTGCACAAGCGTCGTTAGATAACATTTCTTAAAAGACTGTTATTCAACAATCTGGCCCGATTGTTGAATAAGGAGAACAACGTTCTCCTATTGACTATAAAACCTTGTCTTTTTCTGTAACTTGTTTCATGTGAAACTATTTTTTATTAAATGGTTGTTTTATGGAAAAGATAGGTTAAAATGTATACATATTATGAAGAGGAGTAACCAAATTGAATACAAAAAATAAAAAAATAGTTATGGGAACTATTTTACTAACTTCTATTATCGGAGTTATTAGTATATCTCTTTACTTCACAAATTATGGTACCCCTTGGGAAAAACAAACAGCAGTTACGGCATCAAAAGAATATATTACAAAATACTTTGATCTAGATGCGGAAGTCAAAAATACTTCTTACGATGCTAAAATGAATAGCTATGCAATCTCCTTTGAAACAAGTAGAGATGGAGAGTTTACTATCGAATATAAAAGTCCTAATAACTTTAACATTTCCCCAGGGGTGCAAGCGTATTTAAGCAAACACTCCAAATTTACAGAGTAGTAACGAAGCATACATATACAAAAAAAGAGTTGGTGTAACGCCAACTCTTTTTCTTATCCTTGTCATACAGTTACATCTTCCTTCTCTATATTTTTAATTCCGTAATATGCAATCACAACTCCAATTACTGCAAGTGCTAGTTGAAGGGGAAGAAAAGTTGCTGTAGAAAACGCTGGGTTGGTATTCATTGTAATTGATACAACGATAAGTGACGAAACAATTGTAGCTGGCACTGAACGCTTACGCATTCCGAAATATAATGGGATTAAACTTATTCCCGCAGTGGCAACGGCTAAAGGAACCAGTTTTATTCCTTCTTGCGTCAATTGATCTACTGTAAATGAATTAGGAAGAATCGAAAAATAGCTATCTATCCCAAAGAAAATCCCCACAACTAAAATGTTAGATAAAATAACTGTTATAAATGTTACTATCGCTGTAATAGCTAACTTACTACTCATCATTTTCCTCCGATCAATAGGATAAGAAAACATAAGTAGTATTGTTTTGTTTTTATATTCACTAATTATTAACCTTGCAATTAACACACTACCAAAAATAATAAACGTTGCTCTTACTAATGTACTAGCCGTTAACAAAATCATCTGCGGATCCCTTATTTCCGGATCACCTTCTACTTGAGCAACGACGCTCGTAAGGATCATTAATGCCAGTATAGCGATATTTGCAATAATCGCTCCCCTTACATACCATCCAAGCTTAAACTTTTTCAATTCTAGCTTCATAAGACGTAGCATGATAGTCCTCCTTTCATTTACATTTTAATCGATATAAATCGCTCCTGTTTTACTTAAAATCTTCACTTCATTTTTTGCATCACCAACGGTTCCCGCTTTTATTTTTTCTGTATTTTTATCTTTCTTAAGTCCATTTACATTCACCATTACGTCAGACGAATTACTTTTAGCCATAAGTTTTAAAGATGTCGGAACACCTTTATACCGTACGCCAATATCTCCTGATTTTGTTTCTACAAATAACAATTTTCCTTCTTTCATATCTTTCAGTAATACTTCACCGGATGTTGAAGTGATGTTCATATTTTCATTTTTTATATTTTTTACATAATTATCGCCGGTAGTAGAAGTTATATTTACTTCTTGTAATGAACTATCTTTTAACATTAAATCTCCACTTTCGGATGTGAACTCCCCCTTACCTGCCGATAGTCCTACAATCATTTCATCTCCCGACTTTCCTTTTGTCACGATACTTTTTACTACTATATCGTTTATGTTCACATCACCCGATTTATTATTTAATACAATTTTATCTATTTCTTTCTTCGGAATAGCTATAGATATACTATTTTTCTTCCGAAACGTAAAACCATTAAAAAATTGGTTCACCTTTTGTTTTTGCTTAATCACAACTTTATTTCCTTCATGTTCTATTCCGACAGGATCTACCTCTTTATCTACTCGTTTACCTTGAGCCGAAATTACTATTTTGTTAGCATCTGTACTTTTAAATTCAACATCCCAGTTTTCATTGTCCACTTCTATCTCTTTTATATGATTTATCTCAAAAGACTTTTCTTTCTTAAAATCTTTCCCCTGAAATACCTTAAAACCAAAAATCACACTAGCAATTGTCAAAAATAAAATTGCAATTACTATTATTTTTTTCACCATTCATACCCCTGTTCGTTGTTGTTTTAAGCTTATTTTACGCAACATCAATCTTGTCGATTTTACGATACGATAGATAACTAATGAAAATCCCTAATAAACAGAGCACTATTGGGATAGCTATAAAATTAAACATACTTACTTGACCGTTTCCAGAACCAAAATTACTACTAATTAGCATCCCAATTATTACTGCAGAAGTAATTGTTGTCGGTGTCGATTTCTTTCTCATCCCAAAAAATAAAGGAATTAAACTTATACCAGATATCATAAATGCACTTATAAAAGTAGCTGGAACGATAGCTATTATTTCGCCTATCGTAGCAGGTGTTTCAATCATTCCCATCATTGGACTCACAAAATACACAAGCAAACTAATAATGAAAGTAGCCATAATGGTGCTTACAAAACAAAAACAAAAAACAATTGTTAATTTCGCCCTCATTAACATTTTCCTTTGCAGTGGATACATAAACAAAAGTTGTATCGTTTTGTTCTTATACTCATCAATTACTAAACGTGATAAAATGACCGAACTAAAAATAATAAATGTTATCCTAATAAAAGTGTTTATTAAAACCATTTGTTGCGTGAAGTTAGAGAATAGCCCATCTACCTCGTCTTTCACTCCCAACCCCATAAGGTTTACTACAACGAAGATTGCTATAATACAAATGGCTACCCCTTTACAGTAACTAGATAATTGATGTTTCTTCCATTCAAGTTTCATTAATTTAAACATATAAGCCACGCCTCCATCCCTTATATAATTATCTCTACGCTACTAACATTCTAATTCCAGCTGTACTTACGCTTAATATCCCTATCACTAGTAAAATTAACGCCCATTTCCGCTCTGGTTTTCTATAATATAAAATCCCACTTATGAACATTACAATCAATCCACTTACTAGATTCACTAACAATCCATTAAGCATGAATGCCCTCTCCATCCATTACATTTAAGAAATATTCTTCTAAGGAACTATGTTTTTTATTAATACTTTCAATTTCTACATCGTTCATAATAAGCGCTTTTGAAATAGCTTGCTGCGTCGCCTTCAATTCATACACACGAATCATGTTTCCACTCATTATTTTGTAATTTTTTATACCGAGTTTATCTTCTAAAATATAAGCTGCACGCTTCACATCAGGAACAGTAATTTCAATGTACTCTGTTTGTTTTCCGTTAATACTCTTCATTGAAACTTCTTTTATTAGTTTTCCATTTTGAATCATACCGATTGTATCTGCCATTAGTTCCATCTCGCCTAAAATATGACTAGAGACTAATAACGTAATACCATATTCTTTGCAGAGCATTTTAAATAATTCTCTTAATTCTTTAATACCAATTGGATCTAAACCGTTAATTGGCTCATCTAAAATGAGTAATTCTGGCTTCGTCATAATCGCCCTTGCAATACCAAGTCGTTGCTTCATCCCTAATGAAAAATCTTTTACTTTTTTATCATCTATACCGTGCAGTTTTACTAAATGTAAAGCATGATCAATTGCGTTTTTATCGTAATAACCCATATATTCACAATGTAATTCTAGGTTTTCCTTCGCCGTTAATTTATCATAAAAGATTGGATATTCGATAATTGTCCCCATGCGCTTTAACAATTCATAAGATGTATCCGTTAACTTTTCACCAAAAATTTCAATATCACCGCTCGTCGGTTTTATTAAATTTGTGATCATTTTCATAATCGTTGTTTTACCTGCACCATTCGGTCCTAAGAAACCGTAAATCTCTCCTTTTTTCACATGCATGTTAACGCTAGAAATAACTTCTTTCCCTTTAAACACTTTCGTTAACTGATTCGTTTTTAATATATATGTCATGTCACTGTCTCCTTTCGCACTACCTTATACTTCTATAATAGACAACGGAAATCTCTTTTTTCTTACCCGTTCCTTACAAATTCCTTACGCTGAAAAAAAGCTTGTAGAATCTACTTCTCTACAAGCTAAAACAGCATCTTTTTTAATACGACTGTAAAAATCGTTTTTTCATACGGCTTACTAGAAAGATGTATTTTTCCATCCATCGCTTCCACAAGTCTTTTCGTAATCGTTAACCCTAAACCGCTTCCTTGGTACAATCTATTTCTGGAATCTTCAAGTGTGTACATACGCTCAAACACTTTATCAATATGAGATTCATCAATTCCTTTTCCTGTATCCCATACATCTATATACACACTCGTTCCATCATCTCTTAACGTCACACCAAGTGTCTTTCCATCGTCTCCATATGTAATTGCATTTGATATTAAATTATTCAATACTCTACCTAATACTTCTATATTTCCAAGTGCATATATATTTCTTTCTGGTATATCAATATGAACTTGAAACCCTTTCGCCGTCACTAAATCATAAAAAGATAAAATCTTCTCACGACAAACTTCATTCATATTTACTTTTGTCATCTCGATTGCCTTGTCACCAGATTCTAGTTTTGCTAAATCAAAAAACTTATGAATCAGTTCCATTACTTCTAGTGTTTTCACATGCACCTTTTCAAGTAATATTTGCTGTTCTTCTTTATTCATCGTTTTATCCTTATTTAACATTTCTGTATATCCAAGAATAACTGTTAGTGGCGTCTTTAAATCATGTGAAATATTTGAAAGCATTTTTCTCATCGAAATTTCTACTTTTGCATGATCTGCATTCGTTTTCTGTTTTGCATCTAATAATTGATTAATTGCCACTAATAATTTTTGCAATTCTAGATCATCTGTCATAACGAGTAACTTCTCGCCTGTTTGTCCATTTACAATACTTTCTAACTTTTCATATGTGTATCGTAAATTTTTACTACTATTTTTTCTCATTTTATATTGTATGTAAATGACACATAACAATATAAAAATAATACCTATTAACAAATTGACCATATTACATCACTTCCAACTTATAGCCGATGCCCCATAACGTTTTAATATATTCTGGATTAGATGGATCACTTTCGATTTTCTCACGCAATCTCCTCATATGAACATTAATAACGTTATCATCTCCGTAATACTCTTCGTTCCAAACTAACGTATATATTTGCGCTTTCGTAAATACACGATTTTGATTCTTTACGAACAGCTTTAAAATCTCAAATTCTTTTAAAGTAAGTTTGAGTGGCTTTCCGTTTTTTTCAACTGTAAAATTAATTGGATCAATTGCTAAATCACCAATTTGAATCATCTTTTCTGTTTCTTCTGTAGCCGAATATTTCGTAGATCTCCGAATACCTGCCTTTACACGTGCAGCTAATTCAATCATAGAAAACGGCTTACAAATGTAATCATCCGCTCCAAGTCCTAATCCAACAGCTTTATCAACATCTGTATCTTTTGCCGACATCATTAAAATCGGAACAGCACTTTTTTCTCGAATGATTCGCACAACCTCTAAGCCATCTAGCTTTGGCATCATAATGTCGAGGATAATTAAATCAAATGAACCTTTTAAATATGTGTTCACGCCCTCTTCTCCATCAGACGCAATTGTTACTTGAAAGCCTTCTTTTATTAAATACTTTTCCACCATCTCTTGAATTGAAATATCATCTTCAACTAATAAAATATGATGTGACATATGTCTATCCCCTTTTTTACAAACATTAACATTTTAATTGTATCGTAACGAATGAACACTGTGAAGAATTATATGAATTTTCAAACCAACTTCCCTTCCTTCCTTAACAATGATATGATGAAATTCACTACTATTGTTCATAATTAACTTTATATAAAGGAGACTTATCATGTCAGAAAACAAAAAAGTAAGCTTAGCTGATTTAATGCGTGAACAACTTGCAAAGAAAAAGCAAGGAAATGGAAATGGTTCAAATAATACAAATCAAAGCCAAGCAACGAAAAAATTACAAAACCAACAAACGAAGAAAACAAACAACCAACGTAGACGTACAGGTGTATAAATGAACGGACAAAAACGGTCTAATATCGCACCCGGTCTTGAAGTTGATATTGTATTAAAACAAGATCAACGCACGGGTAAATTAACACGTGGAATTGTAAAAGATATTTTAACAAACTCTCCTTCTCATCCACATGGCATTAAAGTACGATTGCAGGACGGGCAAGTCGGTAGAGTACAAAATATCGTTCAATAAGAAAAGGAGCTCAAGTAAACCCGAGCTCCTTTTTCTTTATTATCCTTTAATTTTCTCGATGAAAACTACTTTTAAATAGTCTCCTTCTTTGAATTGATCAATGGTACGAAAATCTTCTGGTAAAGAATGTTCTTCTAATATTTTATATTTGCCATTCATTTCTTTAAATGCCGTATCGATAAATCCTTTAAACTTTTTCATATCAAATGCGCTACAGTTTGTAGAAGCAACGATAATCCCGTTATTTTCTGTAATCGCAATTGTTTCTTTTAATAAGTTTTTATAATCTTTCGCTGCACTAAATGTATATTTTTTTGATCGTGCAAAGCTTGGAGGATCAAGTACAACCATATCAAATTTCATCTTTTTCTTCGCTGCATATTTGAAGTAAAGAAAGACATCTTCTACAATAATATCTTGCGCTTCATAATCAACTTCATTTACACTAAACTGCTCAATCGTTTTGCTTAAACTACGATTTGCAAGGTCGACACTCGTCGTTTTGCTCGCTCCGCCAAGCGCTGCAAATACAGAGAAAGCACCTGTATAAGAGAACATATTCAACACTGTTCTCCCTGTCGCATATTTATCACGAATTTGTTTTCGAACGTTACGCTGATCTAAAAATACACCAACCATCGCTCCGTCGTTTAAATACACCGCAAAGTTCACACCATTTTCTTTTACGATAAGTGGGAACTCACCGCGCTCTCCTGCTACGAAATCATCGCCTTCAATGTATTTCCCTTTCGTATCAAAACGTTTTTTCTCATAAATCCCTTTAAAGTTTGCTACTTTTTGAAGAGCTGCTATAATCTCATCTCTGAAAGTATAAATCCCTTCACTATACCAACTTACTACGTAATAACCATCATAATAATCGATAATTAAACCGCCAAGACCGTCTCCCTCACCATTTAGGACACGGAATGCCGTCGTATCATTTGACTTATAAAAATGTTTTCGTTTATGTAAAGCAGATTTGATTTTACTTTCAAAGAAATCCTGATTAATTTGCTCTTTCTCTTTTCTCGTTAAAATCCAACCGTATCCTTTATTTTGCTTTCCATAATAGCCTTTTCCGATGAATTGGTTCTTTTCATCTACTACTTTAATAATAGTTCCTTCTTCTCGGACATCATTTAAATTTTGAATTGCATCTTTTAAAATAAGCGGGTATCCACTTTTAATTTCTTTTATAAATTTCGGTTTTATTTTTATAGTTACTTCAGATCGCATGTAATGTCTTCCTTTCCATTTGAATGCTTTCTATTAGTAGGAAGCATATAAAAAAGAGGCTAAAAAACAGCCTCGTTTCACTATACCATATTATTGCTTTGCTAGTACAACTAGCTCATCTCCTGGCATGACGGTTATATATTTATACAATGTTGAAAAAGTGAGACTACCGTCACTATGACGAATAAATAAAAGTATATCTTTCGAATCCCTTACTTCCTTGTTTATCTTTTCTTCTTCTGTAACTTGTATCGTTTTAAAGTTATACCCATCTTCAATTTTCCGATTTAACTCTTCGTAAATTTCATTTTGACCAAACAGTAAATGCGCTTTTTTCGAAAGAGAAATACGCTCTTGCTCAATTTTCCCCACATCATGAATTGGGAGTAAGAATGTATTATGATGTCCGAACTGCGGAACATACGTATTTGCGACTAAGACGTTATAAGAATCTGTATCAGTTACTGCAATTAAATATTCATACTGATTCATGTCTACTTCAAATTGTAACTGTTCTGAGAGAATTTGACCATTATAGGTCTTAACCCCTTTCACTTTTGCACATTGTAAATGTTCTTCTGATACATCTACGATCAAGGTTGGAATCCCCATCTCTTTACAGTGTGATGCAAAGGCAGATGAGAATGTACTCGCTCCTGAAATCAAGATTCCTGGTGGCTCTGTATTCGCCAATCCTAATTTCTTCGCTAAAAATCCGATAGAGAATCCATGAGCACAAACTGTCGTAATAACAAGTGCAAATGTAAGTGCCGTTAATATAGAAGCATCTTTATAGCCTTCTTGTAATAACTCCGTCGCAAAATAACTAGAGACAGTTAATGCAACAATACCACGCGGCGCAATCCAGCCAACTAGCGCCCGTTCTGATTTTGTTAACTCTGTACCAATTGTCGATACCCAAATCGATAAAGGTCGTACAACAAATAGCATCATAAGTACAAAGCTTATAATAGGCCAGCTGAAAATCTCCATAATAGTCGTCCTTGGGAGCGATGCTGTTAATATAATAAAAACGGTCGACGTTAGTAGCACTGAAATATTTTCGTTAAAATGACGAATATCACCGATAGAGGAAATATATTTCTTCATCCGTGCAAGCGTAATCCCCATTACTGTTACAGCTAGCATACCTGTTTCATGCATCACTTCATCCGCAATGCCGAAGCATAACAATACCGTAACGAGCAAAATCGGTGCCTTTAAATATTCTGGCACTTTCCCTTTTAAAATCATATAGCTCATAAAAATACTAAAAGCATATCCAAGCACCATTGCGAATAATGAACCAGCAAAGAAATACAGTAACGTATGTAATTGTACATTTTCTTTCGTTAAAAAATTTACAATTTGAAAGGCAAATACAGCAAGCAAAGCTCCAAATGGATCAACAATAATTCCTTCCCATTTTAAAATTGCAGCTGTTCTTGGCTTTAATCTTGCTTGGCGTAACAACGGAATAATCACCGTTGGGCCTGTCACAATAAAGAGGCCTCCAATAATAAATGCAACCGCCCAATCTAATCCAGCGACGTAATGAGCTGCAAGTGAGCCAGCAATCCACGCAATAAACGCACCTAACGTAACGATACGAAATACTGGTTTTGATAGTCCCCTCAGCTCACGTATATCTAAACTTAAACTACCCTCAAACAATATAATCGCAACAGAGAGTGATACGAGCGGACTAAAAACATCTCCAAGCACCTCTTTTGGATTAATAATACCGAAAACTGGACCAATTAATAATCCAGCAACCGCCATAACAACAATAGCAGGGAGCTGGAAGCGCCATGCGGTCCATTGTGAAGCAATACCTAACGTAATAATAATAACGATACTAAGTAAAAGTGATTCGACCATAATATCCTCCTTGTTTATAGTATTGCGACAGCAAAGTATAAACATTCTCTACTTCTACATATTTTCAATTAATTCTATTTACATAATATATAATCAAGTTAAATACATGGTCAACACATTCAACAGGAGGAAACCGTACTTCCACAAAAAAATATTATCATAATTTTAAATTACCATTGACATTGATAATGATTTTCATTATCATTTAATGTATATGAGTTCTCGAAAATAAAGGATACATTTATAGGAGGAATAAAACATGATTATTGTTACAAATACAGCTAAAATTACAAAGGGAAATGGACATAAATTAATTGATCGTTTTAATAAAGTAGGTCAAGTCGAAACAATGCCAGGCTTTTTAGGATTAGAAGTTCTTCTAACGCAAAATACAGTTGATTATGATGAAGTAACAATTAGCACACGCTGGAATGCAAAAGAAGATTTCCAAGGTTGGACGAAGAGCTCAGCATTTAAAGATGCTCACTCACATCAAGGCGGGATGCCAGATTATATTCTTGATAATAAAATCACTTACTACAATGTTGAAGTTGTACGTATGCCAATGGCTGCAGCACAGTAAACATAGTTCTTTTTTAAAGTATAGAGTATGAGAAGCGTTACCACTTCTCATACTCTATACTTTTTTATTTACTGTCTTTTTACTAGTTTCGCATGCACGACTAACCTTCCTGCTTCCGGGTCGAGTACATAGTCGCACGTCGAAAGTGTTACGATTTGATCACTTGCTGTCAATTTTGTATCCGTTTTGTACAGCGATTTCCCTTGAATTTTCTCCAAAAATGATGTGTATTCCATATCACTGCTAAAATCCGTTTCAATGTAATAAAAATCAGTTGTTGTTGTATACACCGAGAACACTTCAAGATCATATCCTTCAAATAATGTATCGTAATATAATTTACGATGCGACATGAAGAAATCTTCATCTAACATTTTCTTTAAACTTCCAAACATAGAACCGTCTTTCATACGGTGACCATATAAAATAGTATTTCGATTTTGAGATTTCACATCATTACGATAGTCCATAAAAATGCTTCCTGCTCTCATATCTTCACCTTTATAATTACGAAATAAATAGTAATCATTGTCTTTCGCTTGAACGATTGGATAATTAATTTGTGTATCGTCCATCGTAACCCATCCAACTATTTCTTGGTTAATTTGCTGCAGAGCTTTGAACTGTTTACGTACTTCCCCGTCTTGTGATTGCTCTTCCATCGGACTTTTTTCATAAATGTTTTGTGCTTCGGCCATTACTTTACGATTTTCATAGTAATCCATGAAAATATCACCTAATTCATATACTGAATAGAAAAAGGTACCTAAAAAAACAACTGTAAGTATTCGTTGAAAAAAAGAATTCTTCTTCCGTTCTTTTTTACTACTCAAATTATCACCTCAAAACGGATTGTTCACATATTTAAATACCCATTGGGACCATATACAATCCTGTATCTTCGTCTTGCTTTACAACGACATCTACACCGTATATCGTTTTTATCATACTTTCTGTCACAACATCATTCGGCTTACCTTTCGTAACAATCTCGCCGTCTTTCATAACGATGATATGATCACTATAGCGAATCGCCTGATTAATATCGTGTAATACCATAACGATCGTCAATCCATGTACTTCATTTAACTCTTTTACTAACTCTAATATTTCAAGTTGATAATAAATATCTAAATAGGTTGTCGGTTCATCTAAAAAGAGCATTGGTGTTTTCTGAGCTAACGTCATAGCAATCCAAACACGTTGTCTTTCTCCACCAGATAAAGCATGAATCTCTTTATCACGTTTACTTAACAAATTCGTACATGCTAAAGCCCTTTCGATTGCTTCTCTATCTTCATCAGTTTGCGAGGAAAAGATATTTTTATGAGGCATACGACCAAAACTTGTTAATTTCTCCACCGTCATATCTGCCGGCGCTTCATTTTGCTGGTGGACAACGGCTAACTTTCTAGCAAACTCTTTCGGTTTATATTGACTAATCGCCTTTCCATCCAGTATTACCTCTCCGCTACGAGGATCGTGATTTCTTGACATCACGCCAAGTAATGTCGATTTCCCACAACCGTTTGGACCAATAATTGTTGTAATTTTACCAAGTTCTATTTCACTACTAACCGATTTTAATCGATCCGTTACATTATCATACGAAAAGGTTACATTTTTAATTTCCATGAACTTTATCACTCTTTCTAAGCAAGAATATTAAGAATGGGCCACCAATAACCGCCATAATCGTCGCCGCTGGAATTTCGTTAGGTGGCACGATTAACCTTCCAATCGTATCCGCCGTCAAAATTAATAACGCTCCTGCAAGAGCAGAAAATGGAATTAATACTTTATGATCTGAACCGACTAATTGTCTTGAAATGTGCGGAACAAGTAATCCTACGAAAGCAATAACTCCTGCAATCGCTGTTGATACTGCCGCTAAAAGTACCGCAATAGCAGAGATAATAAGACGAACTCTCGTCACATGCAAACCTAAGTTTTTCGCAGTCTTATCTTGTAACGATAATAAATTACACCAAGCTCCTACAAATAGAGAAAGAATAAGACCAATTGTTCCATACGTAACCATTATTTCTACATCGCCCCACGTCTTCATCGCTATGTTAGAAGTCGTCGTTTGCTTAATACTCTTAATGAAATATCCACAAATCGTAATGAACGATTCATTTAATCCAGTGAACATTGCATTAATAGCTATACCAACTAAAATAATACGAAGCGGACTTAACCCTGACTTCCACGAAAATGCATAAACGAGATAACATGCGAACGCACCACCTAAAAAGGCGAATACTGGTGTCCAGAAAAAGAATTGCGGGAATAACGTAATAATAACAAGTGTCATAAAACTTGCTCCAGAAGATATCCCGATTACACCAGCGTCAGCAAGTGGATTTTTCATGACAGCTTGGAAGAGCACACCTGAAACAGCAAGAGCTGCTCCAGTAAATAGTGCAATAATAATGCGCGGGAAACGTAAATCTTTAATTACTTCAACATCTTCATTGGCCCCTGTAAATATCCCTTGTACAAGGTCCACTATCCCTATTTCTAAACTCCCTTTCATCGCTGACAATGATGTCATAACAATAAGCAATGCAGTAACAATGAGGAAACTCCAAGTTTTTTTATTCATTCCACTCTTCCTTTATATTAAAATGCATCACGGATACATCATTTTTTTCAATTCATCTAACGCTTCAATTGCTGCTAAATTTCCTGTCGTTCCAAATAAGCGCTCTTCTAAATCGTAAACACGGTTATTTTTAACCGCAGCGAAGTGCTTCCAAATGTCATTTGTTTTAAATTCTTTATCAAACATTTTTACAACTTCATCAGGCATGCCATGAGCTGCTCGTAAAATAATATCTGGATCAGCTTTCTTTAAATACTCTGTATTAGAAGCTAAATATTCTACTTGTTCACCTTGCACAATATTTTTACCACCTAATTGTTTCACTAAATCTCCAATATAAGAATGCTCTGTTGCCACTAAATAACTCCCCGGCACACCTAATAAAATAAGTACTGTCGGTTCTTTCTTTCCTTTTACTGCTTTTTTAATCTCTGCAACCTTGTTATCTAACTTCGTTACAACTGCTTCAGCCTGCTTTTCGCGTCCATATTGCTTACCTAAATCGCTAATGGAATTTTGCATATTTTTCAAGCTTGTTAAGTCTAAAAAGTTTGCTTTCGTGCCCACGCCATCAAAAACTGGCTTTAATTCATATTCAAGTGTTGTCACGGATAATACTTCTGACGGCTTTAATGATTTTACCTTTTCCATATCAGGACTCATCGGATTCCCGACTTCAGGTAAACCTTTATATCTCTTTGGTAAATCTTTCGTACTGGTTGGAACACCAATTAAATCTACTTCTAACGCATCCATAATTTCAGTAACAGCAACTGTCGTTGCAACAATTCTCTCTTTACTTTCACTTTTTACCTGTTTTGCTACTTCTTTTTTGGGTGCCGAGCATCCAGCTATACTCACTAATAAAATGATAGCCATTAGTACACTTGCAATTTTCTTCACTCTCAATCACCACTCCTTTCCAAACAATATGAAACAAGTCTTGATGCATGCGAGCATGCATCAAGACTTCAAAAATTACAATCTACCTGCTCTATATTTACGAACGAGTAAAACAAGTGATCCAAGTAGTAGCACCATGTATAAACCTAGTTGTGCTGTATCTGCTGTTTTTGAGTTTTTCTCTTTTTTTGAATCATTTTTTTGATCTTCTTTTTTCTTCTTATCATCTGCATTTCGGTTAAAGTCAGGATTATCTACTTTTTTTACATTATCTAATTTCGGTGTAATCACTGGATTGTTCGGATCTTTTTTTGGATCCTCTTTAATCGTTCCTAACGCACCAATGTTATTTGTATCAAATTGAATTTGGACATCGTAGAAATGATGGTAGTTCATTTCGTTGATATCAACTTTTACTTTTGCATTTAATTTTGCAAATAAATCACTTACTTCAAATTGCACTACTCTCGTATTTGCATTTTTATCTTCGCTTACTACTTTCGCGTCAGCAAAAAGACTGTTATTTTCCGTTTGGAATTTTGTAATCCATGCACTATTTTTCAACGTCATCTCAATGTATTTTTTACCATCTTTAACGATTAATTTTGCTGGATGTACAGTATAGTCATGCATCTTTGAAAGCTCATTTGTTTTATCTTTTAACACTTTAAATGGAATGTCATATTGACCATCCACTAAATTTTTCGGATCAACTATTACTTTTGGTTGATTATTTCCGCCTTGGTTACCGTTTCCGCCTTGGTTACCGTTTCCGCCTTGGTTACCGTTTCCGCCTTGGTTACCGTTTCCGCCTTGGTTACCTAAAACTTTAATACTATCTTGATCAAATACAAATTGAACATCGTAGAAATGGTGATAATTCATCGCATCAATATCTACTTTTACTTTTGCATTTAATTTTTTCGATAAATCATCTACTTCTAACTCTACTACTCTTGTATTTTGCTCTTTATTCTCACTTAACACTTTTGCGTTAACAAAAGAACCATTCTTTTCAAACTCAAATTTTGTAATCCATGTACTGTTCGTTAATGTAAATGATACATACTTCTTACCATCTTTCACTTTTAGTACAGCTGGACTCTTTGTATATGTGTTCATCATTGAAATTTCTTCTGTTTTATCTTTTAAAACTTTAAAACCAATACTGTATTCACCATCTTTAAGAGCTTTTGGATCAATGATTGTGTTATTATCTTGGTTATTGTTTCCACCTTGGTTATTGTTCCCGCCTTGGTTATCGTTTCCACCTTGGTTATTGTTTCCGCCTTGGTTATCGTTTCCACCTTGGTTATTGTTTCCGCCTTGGTTATCGTTTCCGCCTTGGTTATCGTTTCCGCCTTGGTTATTGTTTCCGCCTTGGTTATTGTTTCCGCCTTGGTTATTGTTTCCGCCTTGGTTATTGTTTCCACCTTGATTGTCATTTCCGCCTTGGTTGTCTAACGGTTTAATGCTACCTTTATCAAATGCAAATTGAATGTCATAGAAATGATGATAATTCATTGAATCGATATCTACTTTTACTTTTGCATTTAACTTTTTAGATACATCATCTACTTCTACTTCCACTACGCGTGTATCAGCTTTTTTATCTTCACTTAATACACTCGCATCAACGAACGAACCATTTTTCTCAAATTCAAACTTTGTAATCCATGCACTATTCGTTAATGTGAATGATACATATTTTTTACCATCTTTCACCTTTAACACGCCCGGACTCTTCGTATACGTGTTCATCATTGAAATTTCTTCTGTTTGATCTTTTAAAGCTTTGAAATTGATGCTGTATTCGCCGTCTTTAATTGTTTCAGCATCTGGATTCTTGTTTCCATCTGGCTTTTCTACTTCTGGCTTTTTATCACCGTCTGGTTGCTTTTCTTCGTCCTTAATTGGCTCAAGTTTTTCTTGATTAAATTGAAGTTGTAATTCATGCGTTTGTTTATAATTTTGTGATGCCACTTCAATAAATACTTTTGTATTTAACTTTTTAGATAAACTGTCTACTTCAAATTCTACTACTCTTGTATTTTTCTCTTTATCTTCACTTACTACTTTTGCATCAACAAATGAACCATCTTTTTCTGTTTGGAAATTTTTAATTGATGCGTTATCTGTTAATGTTACAGTCGCTTTTTTCTTACCGTTTTCTACTTTTAATACTGCTGGACTTATTACCTTGTCTTTCATTCTAGATTCTTCATCTGTCTTATCTTTTAACACTTTAAATGGAATGCTGTACTCTCCATCTGTAATTGTTTCAACATTTGGTTTTTCTACTTCCGGCTTTTTATCTTCATCCGGTTGTTTCTCTTCATTCTTAATTGGCTCAAGTTTTTCTTGGTTAAATAAAAGCTGTACCTCATGTGTTTGTTTGTAATTTCTTGATGCCATTTCAATAAACACTTTTGCATTTAGCTTTTTAGATACATCATTCACTTCAAATTCTACTACTCTTGTATCTTTTTCTTTATCTTCACTCACTACTTTTGCATCAGCAAATGCGCCATCTTTTTCCGTTTGGAAATTTTTAATTAATGAGCTACTTGTTAATGTTACAAGCGCTTTTTTCTTACCGTTCTCTACTTTTAATACTCCTGGATTTACCATGTAAGTATTCATCTTAGATTCTTCATCTGTTTGATCTTTTAACACTTTAAATGGAATGCTGTACTCTCCATCTTTAATTGTGTTAGAATTTGGTTGTTGATCTGGGTCAGGCTTTTGGTCGGGCTTCTGACTTGGATCTGGTTTTTCATTTGGATCTGGCTTATTAGCTGGGTCCTCTTTTTCATTCGGTTGTTCTACATGAATTGGTGTAATGCTATTTTGATCAAATGCAATGCGCACATCATAGTCATGATGATAATTTAAAAAGTCTATGTCTACTTTTACTTTCGCATTTAATACCTTCTCTACATCGTCCACTTCAAATTCTACTACTCTTGTATCTTTTTCTTTATCTTCACTAATTACATTTGTCGCAACAAACTGACCTGCTTTTTCTGTTTCAAACTTTGTAATCCATGAACTATGTTCTAACGTAAAGGATACCTTCTTCTTCCCATCCTTCACTTTTAAAGTTCCTGGACTTACAGAGTATTGATTCATCATAGATTCTTCATCTGATGTGTCCTTAAGAACTTTGAACCCAATTGAATATTCACCGTCAGCCAACTGGGTAGCTGCTTGAACTGCAAGTGGTTGTAATGTTGATACGAATGTAAATACCATTAAAAACATAGCAACAATAATTTTTACATACCTGTTCAATGGAACGACTCTCCCTTTTGAAAATTTTTTAATTATTTAATACTGTTCCCATCAAATACAAAACGAATATCATATGAAGCATTATAATTAATAATTGGGATATTAATTTTCACCTTGCCATTTAGTTTTTTTGACAAGTCAGCAACTTCAAATTCTACAACTCTAGTATTCTCTTTTGTATTTTCACTTAACACAGTAGCTTCTACGAATTGACCATTTTTTTCTACTTGTAAACTTTTAATAGAAGTACTATCTTTCACTTTGAATGAAACATATTGTTTTCCATCTTTAACTGTTAATGTTGCCGGACTTTCAAAATAACTATTCATTCTAGAAGATTCATCTTTATCGCCTTTCCATACAGTAAAAGCAATATTATATTTTCCATCAGCCAATTTTGTTGCAGCCTTTGCATCTTGTAAACCTAGTGTTGCTAGAAACGTAAATAAAACAGCAAATACGGCAATAATCATTTTAAATTGTTTAAACATATATTCATCGCCCTTCAAAAGATTTATTTATTTAACTTCACTTTACGAATTAAGAAGATACCTGAAATAAGAATTAACGCT
Organism: Bacillus sp. GbtcB14; assembly: GCF_019091205.1. Taxonomy (NCBI): domain Bacteria; kingdom Bacillati; phylum Bacillota; class Bacilli; order Caryophanales; family Bacillaceae; genus Bacillus; species Bacillus sp. GbtcB14. Next base: position 144,868 of record NZ_JAGXJT010000001.1, on the reverse strand, counting down.
GCAAATAATCCGATGCGTGCTTCATCACCTGTTTTTGGATTATCTGTTTTTTCAGCTTTTCCACTTTCATTTGTTCCTTTATTCGCCTCTTTATTTGCTTCTTTACTCTCTTCTTTCTTCACTTCTTCCTTTACTTTTGTCTCTGTTTTTGTTTGATCATTATTCTTTGTTGCAGCAGTTGTTTTATTTTCTCCACCTACCGCTTTTACATTTGCATCAAACGCAAAGCGAATTGTGTAGTTATGGTCATAATTTACGTTTGGTACAACAACGTGAATTTTTGCAGCTGCTGGTTTAGATAAATCGTCTATTTTAAACTCTACAGTTCTTTTATCTGCTGATTCATCTTTACTAACAACTTTTGCATCAATAAAATTTCCGTTCTCAGGTGCTTTAAATTCTGTAATCCAAGCACTATGATTCATCGGAATTTGTACTCTCATCTCACCATTTTTTACAACTAACTTAGCTGGTTTTTCAAAATAATCATTTGCCATTGAAGCTGAATCATTTTCCGCTTTTTGAATGACATAGTTAATATCATAAGTACCGTCAGCTAGTTGTGCTGAAACTTTCCCATATGGCATGACAAGAAAAGCTAGCATACATACGAACGTTATAATAAAAGCGGGTAATACAGAAATCTTTCTCATTTGGCTTACTTCCTCCTTGTTTATCTTTCATCCATACTTTTTTGAAAATGATAATTATTCTCAATTTATAAGAAAAAAATAATAATCCTCTACCATTATGTAATTGTAATTTATTTATGTACTGTAGATATTATTGATTATCATTCTCACTTGATGTTAAAAATAATATCCCTCTCTATTCCGTATAAAGAGCGATTCACATTTTAACATAAGTCCCTATCTTTTTTTGTTGATTATCATTCTCAATGAATCTCAAAAAAAATAAAACTATCCATTTTCCTACTCTATCACCTCTATTTACAAAAATGATATCGTTATAGAAAACTTTATACCTTTCACTCCTCACTTTCCTTCCAATATTTCCACAACTAAGTCAATCTTAGCCTACTCATAAATTTTTTGTCAACTATATTACGTATAAAATTTTAAATATCTAAATCTCTCTATATGCGGCTTTTTCTACAAAAAAAGAGGCTTTCTTTCATAGAAAGCCTCTTTACTCTATTTTTCTACAGCAATTTCCTGCTTTTGAAACTTAGAAACTATATAACCAAATCCTATACCGATTATGCCTGGAACTAACCAACCAATGCCTACACTATATAATGGAATCTTATCTAAAATAGGTGCTAATGCTGCAATTTGCAGATTCGCATTGTGCAATCCATCAAAGAAGCTAATTGCGAACGCTCCTATAATACCGCCTACATACATCGCTAATGGAAGGCGAACGTAATTTTCAACGAGTGATAATACGATCAGCACGATACCAATTGGATAAATTGCAATTAGAATCGGTAATGCTAATGCGTTCAACTGAGTTAAGCCAAGATTTGCTACCATAAATGCTAACACACAGAAAATGAAAATAACTTTTTGATAAGAAAGCTTCGGTAATAAAGAAGAGAAATATTCTCCACAAGCAGCAACAATACCTACAGAAGTTGTTAAACATGCTGCTGAAATTGCAATTCCTAATAATAAAGTTCCGTAACTACCAAATAAATGATTTACAACGTTTGTTAAAATAATACCTCCGTTTGCTCCCATTCCAAGAGACACACTAGAAGCTCCCAGATAAGCAAGTGCTAAATAAACAAGTAGCAAACCTAGTGCTGCAATAAATCCTGCAAAGATTGTTACTTTTGCAATGCTGTTCTTATTTGTAACACCTTTTGCTTTTAAAGCATTAATAACAACATTTCCGAAAACAAGTGCTGCAAGTCCATCTAAAGTTAAATATCCATCAATAAAACCTTTAAAGAGCGGAGCACTATATGCTTCTGTCGGTGCACCAAATTCTCCAATTGGTGTAATAAGTGCTTTTACTACGATAATTGCAATAACAGCTAATAAAATTGGAGTTAACACTTTACCGATGCGGCCCACTAATTTCGATGGGTTTAAAGCTAAATAGAAAGTTACTGCAAAGAAAATAAATGTAAAGATAACAAGTGGATACGATTGACCAGCTATCTCACTTGGTAAAAACGGTGCAACACTCATTTCATAAGCAACAGTTCCTGTACGCGGCACACTTACGAATACGCCTAAACATAAATAAATTGCAGTGATAAAAACAAGTGCAAATATAGGATGTACACGCCCTGCTAACTCATTTATATCTCCCTTTAGAGCTATAACAATTACTCCTAATAAAGGCAATCCAACGCCTGTTACGATAAAACCAAACAACGCAATCCACACATCTGTTCCAGCACCTTGTCCTAACGCTGGTGGGAAAATCATATTACCTGCACCAAAAAATAGTGCAAATAACATTAAACTTATTGCAAACATCTCAGAAAACTTTAAAGATGATTTCATTTCTACTAACCTCCTAAATATTTTTATATTAACAAAATATTCTGAATTAAAATCCGTCACATATCCTCTTTCAAGCATACTTCCCCGTAAAAGAACGCAAAAAACACCCGTCCCTAACAAAGGGACGAGTGTTGAAATCGTGGTTCCACCCTTATTCTAATAAAATGAATTTATAACGAAATAAGCTCATTTTATAGCTCGTGTAAATTGATAACGGTTTTATCCGCCAAGAATTACAATGCATCATGCATGCAGTTCACTCTTGAAGTTTAGAGGTGGTAAGATTGTCTTTTCGTATTAGGAAGCTCACAGCCTAAGGCTTCCCTCTCTGAGAATCGTAGAAAACAACTCATGTCCTCATCATTACTTTTATAAAATATCTTGTCGAAACTTGTTGTTTTTTATTATATGGGCTATTTTTTAAAAAATCAATAGTTTTATTTTTTCTGACAAAAAAATATAGGGAGAAAATTTTTCCTCCCTATAGCTGTCCTATTAATAATTCTAATTCTTCAGCTGTAATGTCTCGCCACTTTCCTACTTCAAGATCATTTAGCTCTATATTCATAATGCGTTCTCGCTTTAGTTTTGTCACAGTAAACCCGAAAGCACGGCTCATTCTACGAATTTGTCTGTTCATCCCTTGCGTTAAAACGATACGGAATGTAGACTGATCCACTCTCGTCACTTTACATGGCTTCGTCATGCCATCTTTAATCTTTACACCGCTAGACATCTCATCAATAAACCAATCTGTAAACGGCTTATCAACAGTAACAACATATTCTTTCTCATGCTCATGATCTCCGTGTAAAATTTGATTCGCAATCGCGCCATCATTCGTTAATAAAATAAGTCCTTCCGATGCTTTATCTAATCGTCCAACTGGAAAGATTCTCTCTGGATAATTGATATAATCAATAATGTTATCTTCAATATGATCAGCTGCTGTGCAAGTAATACCAACTGGTTTATGAAAGGCGATATACACCTTTTCTTTCTCTTCTTTTGCAATAACCTGTCCATCAATCGTTACAACATCACCATCGCTCACAAGTGCACCGTGCGTACATATTTCACCGTTAATAGTTACGCATCCAGCTTTAATAAGGCGGTCTGTTTCGCGTCTTGAGCAGGATTTTGCTTCGCTTATGTATTGGTTGATTTTCATAGCATATTCCTTTTCATATATATTAAAAGCGTCAATCTATGACAATATAATTATGCCACGATTGACGCTCGTTTACTTCGCAAAAACAACTAAATAAATAACCCCAATCACCAAAAATATTCCGCAACAAGCTAACAATACTTTTGCAAGTTTGTCCATAAACATATAATGGTTTCCCCTTTGTTTGGTTGTTTGCTATTTTAATTCGACAACTGTTACGCCTAGGCCTCCCTCGCCCATGTCACCGTAGCGGTAGTTTTTCACACCGCGATGCTTCTTCAAGTAATCTTGTACACCTTGGCGAAGTGCTCCTGTTCCTTTACCGTGAATGATTGATACACGAGGATAGCTTGCAAGCTGTGCATCGTCTAAATATTTTTCAACGCGCATCATTGCATCTTCATAACGTTCACCACGAAGATCAAGCTCTAACGAAACGTGATAATCTCTACCCTTCACACTTGCGACTGCTTTTTTCTCAGTTTGCTTCGGTGTATTAATGTATTCCATATTGGATTCTTTCACTTTCATCTTCAGAATACCAATTTGTACGTTCCACTCTGTATCACTTACTTTTTCAAGCAATTGACCTTTTTGACCGAACGTTAACACTTTTACTTCATCACCTGCGCGTAATTGTTGTTTTGGCGCTGTGTTTTTCACGTTTACTTTTTGTTTCTTCACAAGCTCTGGCGCCGCACCTTCTAGACGGCTCTTTGCTTCAATAAGCTCATGGTCTTTCACGTTTATAAGCTGTGCTTTACGCAATTGACGAAGTTCTTGAATAATTCCTTCTGCTTCTTTCTTTGCAGCTTCGACTTTTTCTTCCCCTTCTTTTTGCACTTTTAATAATTTTTCATCGCGCTCATCATTAAATTCAATAATTTGACGCTGTAATTCGCGATGCAGTTTTTCAGATTGCTTACGAAGTGCTTCTGCTTCGTTCCAGTCACGTTCTGCATTCTTTTGACTTTCTTCTAACTTCGCAATCATATTTTCAATTTTGTTTGTATCTGTACTAATGTGGTTACGAGCTTGATCAATCACGCGATCAGATAATCCAAGACGTTTCGAAATTTCAAAGGCATTACTACGCCCTGGTACACCGATTAATAATTTATACGTTGGGCTTAATGTATTCACGTCGAACTCAACGCTCGCATTAATAACTTGCTCACGATTATATCCGTATGCTTTTAATTCTGGGTAATGCGTTGTAGCAACAACGCGAGCACCACGATTACATACTTCATCTAAAATTGAAATTGCTAGTGCAGCCCCTTCTTGCGGGTCTGTTCCAGCACCTAATTCATCGAATAAAACTAAGCTTTCAAAATCAGCTTTTTCTAAAATATCAACAATGTTCACCATATGTGAGGAGAACGTACTTAAACTTTGTTCAATCGATTGCTCATCACCGATATCAGCAAAGATATTTTTGAATACACAAATCTCTGACTCATCCATTACTGGAATGTGAAGACCAGACTGCGCCATTAATACACAAATACCAACTGTTTTCAACGTAACTGTTTTACCACCTGTATTCGGTCCTGTAATAACAATTGTCGTGAAATCTTTACCGAGCATAATATTATTTGGCACGATAATTTCTGGATCGATAAGCGGATGACGTGCTTGTCTTAAATCCATATAACGCTCGTTATTTACGATTGGTTTCGTTGCTTTAATACGCTTCGCATAGAAAGCTTTCGCAAAGATGAAATCAAGATTTGCAACTACTTCTACGTTTGATAAAACGATATCGGCTTCTACTGCCACTTCTTCTGTTAACATCAATAAAATGCGTTCAATTTCTTGTTTTTCTTTCACACGTGCTTCTTGAAGTGCGTTATTTAATTCTACAATGACTTGTGGTTCAATAAATAACGTTTGCCCAGAAGCTGATTGATCGTGCACAATACCGCCATATACGCCGCGGTATTCTTGTTTTACCGGGATTACGTAACGTTCGTTACGAATCGTTACAATCGAGTCAGACAGCATTTTTTGCGCGTTTGAAGAACGCGTCATGTTTTCTAACTTTTCACGAATACGGCTCTCCGCAGTACGAATTTGAGTACGAATACCACGCAGTTTATCACTTGCGCTATCGACTACTTCACCGCCATCACCGATACAATTTGTAATTTTCTTTTCTAAATCATATAAAGATACAATTTGAGCAACATGAGTTTCTAAAATGGGAAGCTCAACACCATTATCAACCATATCTTCAATGAAACGTTTCATATTGCGACTACCATACATCGTATTGGCAATATCAAGTAGTTCATTCGGGCTTAACATACTTCCAATCTTTGCACGCTTCACATTTGAGCGAATATCTGTAATACCACCTAATGGTGCACTACCTTTTAAACGAATGACTTTCGCTGCTTCATCCGTTGTATCTTGCATTTCTACAATTTCTTCAAAATCAGTGCTTGGCACTAAATTCTTCACTTTGTCACGACCAAGTGAAGAGGCTGTATGTTCAAGTAATTGTTCTTTTACTTTATTGTATTCTAATACACGCAACGTTCTTTCTAACATGTTGCAGGTCCCCCTTGTGTTACTTATTACGTTTAATATAGTCTAATAAACGTTCAATATCCCACGTGTTAATCACGTTATCTTTTTGAATCCAACCTTTACGTGCTGCTGCTACACCTGTTTCCATATCTTCTAACATTTCAAGTGTATGAGCATCCGTATTAATCGCTACTTTTACACCAGCATCTTGTGCTTGTTTTAATAATTTCGCGCTTAAATCTAGACGGTTTGGATTCGCATTTAATTCTAAAACTGTATTTGTCTCTTTTGCGAGTTCGATTAATAAATCTGTATCTACATCATAACCCTCACGACGCCCAAGAAGACGTCCTGTCGGATGGGCAATCATTGTGACATGTTTATTCTCTAGCGCAGCGCGAAGACGTTTCATAATCGTTTCACGGTCTTGTGAGAAGCTAGAGTGAATCGCTCCAATTACATAATCTAATTCTGCTAATACTTCATCATCAAAATCAAGCGAGGCATCCGGTAAAATATCCATTTCAATTCCGCGTAAAATTGTAATGTCTGGATACTTTTCGTTCATGCGTTCAATTTCTTTCGCTTGTTCACGAAGGCGCTCTTTCGTTAAACCATTCGCTACTTTTAAGTATTGAGAGTGGTCGGTAATTGCCATAAATTTATAACCACGAGCACGACATGCCTGTACCATTTCCTCAATTGAAAAAGCACCATCACTCCATGTTGTATGCATATGTAAATCACCTTGTATATCAGAGAATTGAATTAAGTTTGGATACTCTTTAATTAATTCAATTTCTTTTCCATCTTCACGCACTTCTGGCGGGATAAATGGAAGACCGAAATGAGCGAAGAACTCCTCTTCTGTTTCAAATGTTCTCACTTCACCTGTTTCTAAGTTTTCTACACCGTACTCACTAATTTTCTCGCCTCTATCTTTCGCGATTTGACGCATTTTTACGTTATGGTCTTTTGATCCTGTGAAATGGTGAAGAGTTGTAATAAATTCTTCTGGTTTTACTAAACGGAAATCGATTGAAATATCATATTCGTATTGAAGACGAACAGAAACTTTCGTATCCCCGCTCGCGATTACTTCAATCATATTATCAAATTGCAGTAAATGCTCACGTACTGCAGCTGGTTCTGTCGTTGCAATGATAAAGTCTAAATCTTTCACTGTTTCACGAACACGGCGCAAACTACCAGCGCGAGAGAAACGAATTACTTCAGCAACATTCGACAATTTCTCCTCTATTTCCCCGGCAATAGGCAATACCATTGCGATTGGTAAACGCTCTGGACGAGATCCTACTTGATCGATCGCTTCTAATATTTTCTCTTCTGTCTTCTTACCGAAACCTGCTAAAGCTTGTACTTTATTTTCCTCACAAACCGCTTTTAGCGATTCCATATCAACAACACCAAGTTCTTTATATAACTTAGCTACCTTTTTACCACCAAGGCCTGGTAATTTTAATAACGGTAATAAGCTACTTGGCACTTCTTTCTCAAGCTCTTGTAATACTTCAGATGTTCCCGATTCTATATATTCTTGAATAACTGCTGCTGTTCCTTTTCCAATGCCCGGAATCTTCGTGAAATCTTCAATCTCAGAAAGACTACGATCGTCACTTTCTAACGCTGCTGCCGCTTTACGAAATGCAGATATTTTAAATGGATTCGCGCCCTTTAGTTCCATAAACAGGCCGATTGTCTCTAATAATTTAATAACTTGTTTTTTATTTACCTTCATCATTGCCCCGCCTTTCTTTCATAGAAAAAAACTCCTCTTTCCGAAAAAAGAGAAGTTATACTTTGCTACCTGTCTGCCATAGTTCCTTCACCTTTTCAGAAAGAATCGGTGTATCGTCTACAATTATTTTGCTAATTGATGATTTTTGTAGTGGTGTTTGTATTTGTTCAATTGGAAGAATGTTTCCAACGATAATTAAAACAAACAAAATAATATATACTTCTAAAAATCCGAGGATTGCCCCCGCAAACGCATTAACTTGCTTTAAAACCGGTATTTCTGCAAACATATTTAACAAATTACCAAGTAATGAAAGTGCAATTTTTGTAATAATAAACAATATGATAAACGCAAGTGCTTGATAAAATACTGTTTCAATATTATTTGCATCAATCCATTCTGGAACAGATACGTTTTTATCAAATGGATACGGAATAAATTTCGCAAGTGCTGGCGCTAAATCTTTACAGTACCAGTATGCAACAAGGTATGCGATAATAAAGCTTGTTAACTTTACAAGTTGCAGAATAAACCCTCTGCGTAAGCCGAGGAAAAATCCCATAACAAGCAGTAAAATGATAATAATATCAATCATGTTATTCCATTCCTTTTTTTGTCATACTTTCTTTCAATTTCTCATGTTCTTCTTTTAATTTTATGTAATCGTGTATGACGTTTACCGCCGTCAATACCGCTAGTCTACTCGTGTCAAGCGAAGGATTCTTGGCATTGAGTTCGCGCATTTTATCATCCACAATCGCTGCTACCATGCGGATATGACTTGTACTTTCATCGCCAACAACTGAATATTGTTGACCATAGATTTCTACATTAATTCGACTTTTCTTTCCCTTTTGTTGTGACAACTCACCGGCCTCCAATCACGTACAGAATCCTAAAGTTTATCATACCATGAACCTTCATAATATGGAAACAGAAAGAACAATCCGATATGATAAAAATAACAATATAAAAAAAGGGGTGACCATTATGTCAAATTCTATCGTAATTCAAACAAATTCTACAGTAATTGAAGACATGAAACAACAATATAAACAAGCTCTTAGCCCGAAAATTCCACAAGGCGGAATCTTCATGGCAAAGGTGCCATCTTGCACAATTACAGCGTATAAATCTGGAAAAGTAATGTTCCAAGGAGGCCGCGCTGAAGCAGAAGCTTCTCGTTGGCAAACTGTCTCTCAAACACCGAAAACAGCTGTAAAAAAATCTGTCGATTCACACCGTTATGCACCGCCTGCTTCCATCAGCACAATGTCTATCGTAGGGTCAGATGAAGTTGGTACTGGTGATTTCTTCGGACCGATGACAGTAGTTGCTGTATATGTGGATGCAAAGCAAATTCCACTACTAAAAGAACTTGGTGTAAAAGACTCTAAAAACTTAAATGACGATCAAATTACTGCCATTGCGAAACAACTTCTACACGTTGTTCCTTATAGCTCTCTTGTCCTTCATAATGAAAAATATAACGAGCTATTTGATAAAGGAAACAACCAAGGTAAATTAAAAGCTTTACTACATAATAAAGCTATTACAAACTTATTAACTAAAATTGCACCTACAAAACCTGAAGGCGTCTTAATCGACCAATTCACACAACCTGATACATACTACAAATATTTAGCAAAACAAAAGCAGGTACAGCGTGAAAATGTTTACTTCGCGACAAAAGGAGAAAGCGTCCATTTAGCAGTAGCCGCTGCTTCTATTTTAGCTCGTTACTCATTCGTAAAACAGTTTGACGAACTAAGTAAAAAAGCTGGCATGCCACTTCCAAAAGGTGCCGGTAAACAAGTTGATATCGCTGCTGCTAAATTAATTCAAAAGCTTGGTAAAGAACGCTTACCTGAGTTTGTGAAAATGCATTTCGCTAATAGGGAGAAGGCGTTTCGCTTATTAAAATAGTATCGACAAAAACAGGAGACTACAAACTCCTGTTTTTTGTTTCACTCTACTATTGTCCTTGTAACTTTGTTACAATATAAATATACAGATTATTCAAATTAAAAGGGAGGATTCCCATTGCTACTTCTACAAATGATTCTAAATATCTTACTAGGTGATCCACACGAAAGACAGTTTGAAATTAGAGAAAACATTCAGCTACTAAGTGAGCAACGAGAGTTCAACGATTTAATAGAGCGCTACGGCCGATCTTTCTTATTAAACTTTCGGATTCGAAGATTTATCCCGCTTTAATGGGAAACACGATGCTCGCTTGTTAATACATAATCCAGCAAAACTACAACTCTTCTGTGAGGAAATTGAGTTTATGATTAGAAGAAAAAGATTGTTTACATAAGGAGGGAATTCATATGAACGCTGTAAAAGTTAAAAAGTTATTATATGTTTTCGTACACCTCGTGGGCCCACTTTCTTACCTCACTATTTCTACCATTTGGGGAGCTTTTTTCACTACTAAATCCATATTCGAAAATATATCTGATAATCTTGGTGTGATGGCCATCTATTACGTGTTCATGAGCTTACTATGGTTTTTCTATTTAGATCGATTAGACAAAGATGTAGATAGCATTACAAAAGAGATTAATGATAATAAGATGTAATACATATAAAAAGGAGAGCCGCCAAGACTCTCCTTTTTATGTTAGCTTCGTTTCTGCTTCTTATTTGATGAAGATACTTTATGAGACCCTGTTTCATGTGTCGTCGTTCCTTGTCCTTCTACTTCTGGAGAACCAAGGCTTGACCTTGAATGATCTTTTTTCACCTTTTTACTCATTTATATTCACCCCTTCGCGTTACTTTTTGCTACAGGGTCATAAACTATGCAAACAAAAAAGCGAGAGGAAATCCTCTCGCTTTTTTCATATTTTAGAACTCAGAAGAACCTGGAGTTCTTGGGAATGGAATTACGTCACGGATGTTAGCCATGCCAGTGATGTACATTAGGAAGCGCTCGAAACCTAGACCGAATCCAGCGTGTTTTGTACCGCCGTATTTTCTAAGTTCTAAGTACCACCAGTAGTCCTCTTCGTTCATACCTAATTCTTTAATTCTGTCTACTAAAACGTCCATTCTTTCTTCACGTTGACTTCCGCCGATTAATTCGCCGATGCCAGGAACTAGAAGGTCAGTAGCAGCTACTGTTTTTCCATCTTCATTCATACGCATGTAGAACGCTTTAATGTCTTTTGGATAGTCAGTTACGAATACAGGGCGTTTGAAAATTTCTTCTGATAAGTATCTTTCGTGCTCTGTTTGTAAGTCAATACCCCATTCTACTGGATATTTGAAGTCAGCACCTGACTCTTGAAGCACTTTAATTGCTTCTGTATATGTGATACGACCGAAGTCAGAGTTGATTACGTTGTTCATGCGCTCTAGAACTGTTTTATCAACGAAGCTGTTGAAGAATTCCATTTCTTCTGGTGCATGTTCTAGTACGTATTTCATTGCATATTTCAGCATATCTTCTGTAAGATCCATTACATCGCCTAATTCAGCGAATGCAATCTCCGGCTCAACCATCCAGAACTCAGCAGCGTGGCGAGTTGTGTTTGAGTTTTCTGCACGGAATGTAGGTCCGAATGTGTATACGTCACGGAATGCTAATGCATAAGCTTCAGCGTTTAGCTGTCCACTTACTGTTAAGTTTGTTTCTTTTCCGAAGAAGTCTTTTGATTCATCAACTTGTCCGTCTTCACCTTTTGGTACGTTGTTTAAATCTTGCGTTGTTACGCGGAACATTTCGCCTGCACCTTCTGTATCACTACCAGTGATGATTGGTGTGTGAACATGTACGAATCCACGCTCTTGGAAGAACTGGTGAATCGCAAATGCTGCGACAGAACGTACACGGAACGTTGCAGAGAATGCATTTGTTCTTGGACGTAAGTGAGCAATTGTACGTAAGTATTCAAACGTGTGACGTTTCTTTTGAAGTGGGTAATCAGAATCTGATAAGCCCTCGATATCAATTTTTTCTGCTTTAATTTCAAATGGTTGCTTCGCTCCAGGCGTTGCAATTACTTTACCTTCTACTTTAACTGAAGAGCTAAGTGGAAGTTTTGCAATTTCTTTGAAGTTTTCTAACTCTGTATCGAAAACGATTTGAACGCTTTTGAAGAAGCTACCGTCGTTTAATTCGATGAAACCAAATGCTTTTGAATCACGTAAGTTACGAATCCACCCTGATACTTGTACTGTTTGACCTGCGTATTTATCTGTATCTCTATACAGACTTTTTACTAATGTGTTTTCCATAGTGAAATTCTCCTTTGCACATATATTTAAATACAAAAAAACCTTTCATCCATAAAGGGACGAAAGGTTAAACTTCGCGGTACCACCCAATTTGTCATAAAGACCAACTTTAACTCGTATGTAATACATACTTCCCGGTTTGTAACAGGCCGGATTCCCGTCTAAGTCTACTCTTGAATACAAGATTCAATTTCGGTTAGCAACTCCAAGGTGTTCTTCACATATACCGCCTCATCAGGCTCTCACCGCCCCTGACTCGCTTTGGATTATAGTATATACTACTTTTCCTTATCATCGTCTTTCGTTTTGTTAAACTAAAATTAATGTACTACATTCGAGAGAAAGATGCAAGATACCAAAAAATATATCAGCGATTTTCGCAATCTATCGACCGTAACTCCAAATATATCGGCGATTTTTATAATATATCGACTTACCGACATTTTCCGACAATCGTGCCATAAAAAAAATTGCCGGACTTAATCCGGCAATCCTTTATTACTTACGTAACTCCGCACCAAATTTCTCTTCTACCGTTGTTAATACACGGTTATGTGCTTCTGTTACTTCTTCGTCTGTTAACGTACGTTCTGCATCGAAGTAGGTCATAGAGAATGCAAGTGATTTCTTGCCTTCTTCCATTTTTTCACCTTCGTATAAGTCGAATAGCGCTACGTCTTTCAGAAGTTCTCCACCAGCTTCAGCAATGACTTGCTTCATTTCGCCAGCTTTTGTTTCTTTTGTTACGACAACAGCCATATCACGTGTCATAGATGGGAAACGTGGAATTGCTGCGTAGTAAGTTTCTTCTGCGTCTGCACCGAATACTTTTACAAGAGATAGTTCGAATACGAATGTGTTTTTCACATCTAATTGTTTTTCTGCTTCAGGGTGCAATTGACCGATGAAACCAATTACTTCGCCATCTAATACGATATCAGCTGTACGACCTGGGTGCATACCTTCACGTTTTGCTGGTGCATAAGTGATTTGGTTTGAAACGCCAAGTACATCGAATAATCCTTCTAGTACACCTTTCACAACGAAGAAGTCTACTACTTTTTTCTCACCTTGCCATGCATGGTGAAGAGCAAGACCTGTCATAACACCTGCAAGATGTTGTTCTTCTTTCGGAAGTTCTCCTGCTTCTGTTGGTAAGAAGATAGAACCTACTTCGTATAAAGCAACGCTATCGTTTTTACGTGCAACGTTGTATGAAACTGCTTCTAACAATTGTGGCACTAAGCTTAAACGAAGTTGGCTGCGCTCTTCACTCATTGGAAGTGCAAGATTTACAGGCGACTTTTCGTTTGGCTCAACCATATATTGTTTCGCTTTGTCAGCGCTTGTTAATGAATACGTGATTGCTTCATATAAACCAGCACCTTCTAAGAAGCGACGTACTTTACGACGTTTCGTTTGTGCTGATGTTAATTTACCACGAGTCATTGTTCCAGAAGGTAATGTAACTGGAATGTGGTCATAACCGTATAGGCGCCCCACTTCTTCTACTAAGTCTTCTGAAATTGTAATATCAGGACGACGTGCTGGTACATTCACATGGAATGTTCCTTCTACTTCTGTGAATGGGAATTTCAAGTTTGTGAACATTGTACCCATTTCACTTGCAGAAATATCTGTACCTAATACACGATTTACTTTTTCAGCAGTAACAGATACTGTACGCTCTTGTACTTGTAAGTTATCAGCTTCTACTACACCTTCAAGTGCTTCTCCGCCAGCGTATTTCGCCATTAAAGCAGCTGCGTGTTGAATTGCTTCAAATGTACGTGTTGGATCAATTCCTTTTTCGAAACGTGCACTTGATTCACTGCGAAGACCTAAGTCTTTTGATGTACGGCGCACTGTTTGACCTGCAAAGTATGCAGATTCAATTAAAACGTTTACTGTCTCATTTGTAACTTCAGAATCCGCTCCACCCATTACACCAGCAACAGCTAAAGCTTTTGTGCCGTTTGTAATTACAAGGTGGTGGCTTTGTAATGTACGTTCTTGATCATCTAACGTTTCAATTTTTTCGCCCTCTTTTGCAAGACGAACAACGATTTCTTTTGAACCTAATTTATCGTAATCGAATGCATGTAACGGTTGACCGTATTCCATTAAAATGTAGTTTGTAATATCAACTACGTTGCTAATTGGACGAATGCCAGCTGCCATAAGGCGAGTTTGCATCCAAATTGGTGATGGACCAATCTTTACGTTTTTAACCATTTTTGCAATGTATAATGGATTTTCTTCTTTCGCTTCTACACTTACAGAAATGTAATCAGAAGTTTTTTCTGCTGTTTCTTGTAAGTCAATAGCTGGAAGTTTTACTTCACGGCCGTAAATAGCAGCTACTTCATATGCAACACCTAACATATTTAAGCAATCTGCACGGTTTGGTGTTAAACCAAGCTCAAGTACTTCATCATGTAAGTTTAAAATTTCAAGTGCATCTGCACCAACTTCAGCGTCACTTGGGAAGATGAAGATACCATCTGCATATTCTTTTGAAACTAACTTTCCATCAATGCCAAGCTCTTGAAGAGCACAAACCATACCGTGAGAAGCTTCACCACGTAGTTTTGCTTTTTTGATTTTGAAATTACCAGGAAGTACAGCGCCAACTTTTGCAACTGGTACTTTTAAACCTTTTGCAATGTTAGCAGCTCCACAAATAATTTGAACTGGTTCTTCTTCACCGATATCGATTAAGCATTTGCTTAATTTATCAGCTTCTGGATGTTTTTCACATTCTAATACGTGACCAACTACAACACCTTTTACACCTTTATTTAATACTTCAACACCTTCTACTTCAATACCACTTTTCGTGATTTTGTCTGCTAGTTCTTGTGCTGTTACATCTTTAATATCTACATACTCTTGTAACCAACGATATGATACGAACATACTTATCCTCTCCTTCCCTTACGCTCGTTTGAATTGTTGTAAGAAACGTACATCATTTGTATAGAAATGACGAATGTCATCTACGCCGTATTTCAACATTGCGATACGCTCTGCGCCCATACCGAATGCGAAACCTTGATATTCTTTTGAATCATAACCAGCCATTTCAAGTACGTTCGGGTGAACCATACCTGCGCCTAAAATCTCGATCCAGCCAGTTCCTTTACAAGTGCCGCAACCTTTGCCGTGACACATCATACAAGAAATATCCATCTCTACAGATGGCTCTGTGAATGGGAAGAAACTTGGACGAAGGCGGATTTCACGATCTTCACCGAACATCTTTTTCACGAATACTTGTAGTGTACCTTTTAAATCACTCATGCGAATGTTTTTATCGATTACAAGACCTTCAATTTGCATGAACTGGTGTGAATGCGTCGCATCATCGTCATCGCGGCGATATACTTTACCAGGACAAATAATTTTGATTGGGCCTTTTTCTTTATTATTTTCCATCGTACGTGCTTGCACAGAAGATGTATGTGTACGTAATAACGTTTCTTCTGTAATGTAGAATGTATCTTGCATATCACGCGCTGGGTGATCTTTCGGTAAGTTTAATGCTTCGAAGTTGTAGTAGTCTTTTTCTACTTCTGTTCCTTCAGCTACTTCATAACCCATACCGATAAATACATCTTCAATTTGCTCAACAACAGCTGTTAACGGATGGTGACAACCTGTTTCAACAGGACGACCTGGCAGTGTAACATCAATTGTTTCAGTAGCTAATTTCGCTTCAATTACTGCTTTTTCTAAGTTACCAATTTTGTCTTCTAGACGCGTTTGAATCGCCTCACGTACTTCATTTACTAATGCTCCCATACGTGGACGCTCTTCTGCTGATAATTTTCCCATGCCGCGTAATACTTCTGTAATTGGACCTTTTTTACCTAAATACGCTACGCGTACGTCGTTTAAGCCTTTTAGCTCTTTCGCTTCTTCAATAAGCTCTAACGCTTTTTGCTTTAGCTCTTTTAAACGTGCTTCCATTTTGGAACCCTCCTAATTTTAAAAATAAAAAAACCTCGCTCCCAAAAAGGGACGAGGTAAATTCGCGGTACCACCCTAAATTGACAGAACAAGTCTGCCCACTCATTAGTTATAACGATCAATTCTGACCGGAACGCCTTTACATATATATGGTCCTGGCGTCAACTCCAGAGGTGAATTCACTTCCGTCTACCATAAGAATGCTTTCAGTCTAAGGCATTCTCTCCCTATATGGCGATTTTGTAAGTTACTCTTCTCTATCAACGTTTTTCGTTATTTAACTTTTAATATAATATACTTCAACTTATTATAAGAAGTTTTTTATTTGTTCGCAACTGGGCTTTGCAAATAATACGTTAAAATCCCTGCTGCAACCGCAACATTTAATGATTCTGCCCCGCCGTAAATCGGAATATACAAGTTTTGATCCGTTTTCGCAAGAATTTCTTGGCTTACGCCGCTTCCTTCATTTCCTACAATTAATGCAAAACTACCGACCGGTGTTACTTCACCATACGGAACTCCATTTTCAAGAGCTGTTCCATATACAGGAACGTGTTGTTCTTTTAGCTTGTCTACCCATTCTTCTAAGTTACCTTTTACAACTGGTAAATGAAAAATAGAACCTTGTGTAGAGCGAAGCACTTTACTATTATATGCATCAACGCATCCTTCTCCAAGCACAACGGCATGAATACCAGCTGCATCAGCTGTACGAATAATTGTCCCTAAGTTGCCTGGGTCTTGAAGACCATCTAATAACAGAAATTTTCCATCTGCAAGAGCTACTTCACTCTCGTGTTTCTCACAAACAGCAAATACACCTTGCGTCGTTTCTGTTTCACGAAGTACTTTTACGATTGCTTCAGGTACGATATACATTTCCACATCATTAACTGTCCAATCTTTCGGAAGATCTGTCTGATCAGAAACGATAAGTTCTGTTACAACTCCTGCTTTTAAAGCTTCCTCAACTAAGTGGAATCCTTCTACAAAAAATAAACCTTTTTTATCGCGCTCTTTTTTCGTCTGCAGCTTTTTCCACTGCTTCACACGCGGGTTTTGTATTGAATCAATGTTTTTCATAATATGTATTTCCCTCTCTTCTTGTCTTATCATTATAGCCTATTTTTCATACATATTTACATAAAAAAGAACAAAAACTAACGTCAGTTTCAATTCTGAAGAAGAGGTGAAAGCAATGAGTTTTAATTTACGCGGTGCTGTATTAGCAAATGTATCTGGAAATTCACAAGACCAATTACAAGAAACAATTGTCGATGCAATTCAAAGCGGTGAAGAAAAAATGCTTCCAGGTCTTGGTGTTTTATTCGAAGTCATTTGGAAAAACGCTGATGAAAATGAAAAGCATGAAATGTTAGAAACGTTAGAGCAAGGATTAAAAAAATAAGCAATTTGAAAATCACCTTCGCATAAGCCAAGGTGATTTTTTTTACGAAAAAAATTTTTTCTTCTCCTAAACATTTCTACTTTACTAACGCTACCCCGATGGAGTACAATGTTCAAAATACATTTAAACCGATCGATTTTTCTTCATATACACCATTAGATAAAAGGAGTGAATGTTTTATGCAACGTATTACGCTTGAACAAGTTTTTAAACATCACATTACACAAAAATATGTAAACCGTTCTGGAATGGTCCACGCGATTGCTGTCGCTTACCATGCGTTTCACTTAGCGAAAAAGCATCATACCTCAGTCGATGCTGCAACAAAAGCTGGTTTCCTTCATGATATCGGACATCATACATGGTACAGTGAGGGAGAATGGGACTATGACTTGTATAAAAAGAATGATATACATGCAATTAAAGGAGCAGAAAGAGCTCATAAATTGCTTATTAGATTAGGAGAACATCCGAAACTAGCAAAAGAAATTTCTATCGCGATTCTTCTTCATACAGATTCTTTCTTAGTACAGCAAGAAATTGAAAGGACATCTCTTCAAAACATTATTAAATGGGCAGACGAAGCAGATGAAGAACCGGGCGGAGCGCACCATTATAGAACGATTTCTTATGAAAAAGCACTTAAAGCTATTCAGCAGTTAGACCGATTGGTAGAACGTGAATTACAAATAGAGCAATCAAAATCGAACAATAAGGCAGAACATAGTTATCAATGAGAAAGAGGCATCACTACAGAGTGATACCTCTTTTATTATTTTATGGAAAATACACCTTTATATGTAATATTTAAATATTACATATAAAAACAAAATACTATATAATTAAATATACAAATATAAAGAGGTGATTTTATACATGCAACCCGCTACACAACTTTCTAATGAACAGAAATACTCCATGTCATGGGGACAATTTATTAGCTCCGTTTTATTCGCTTTTTTCGGAACCGGACTTATTACTGTGTTCCTCGCAATGCCATTAACAATTTATACAGCAGGTCTTACAGATAAAAAACAAATTGCCTTATATGAATCTATCGTAAACACTGC
Organism: Bacillus sp. GbtcB14; assembly: GCF_019091205.1. Taxonomy (NCBI): domain Bacteria; kingdom Bacillati; phylum Bacillota; class Bacilli; order Caryophanales; family Bacillaceae; genus Bacillus; species Bacillus sp. GbtcB14. The sequence continues at coordinate 126,222 of NZ_JAGXJT010000001.1, read as the reverse complement.
AAGTATCGTATTACAACTAGCCGTGTTGTTATTCTTCATTTTTAAATTCGAACCCGCAAAAAAATTACTACTAAAATCATTTAACTTTAAAGTACTTAAAGAATGGCGTACATACGTATACTTTCTTCTTTTCTTCGTTATAAACATCATACTCAATTACATCTTGTTACATTATGTGTTCCAAGACGCAACAAAGCAGCAATCTTCCGCACTAAGCTTAGACGTCTTTAAGCAGTATCAAATATTATTACTTCTCAGCTTCGCAATACTTACACCAATTTTTGAAGAGCTTATTTTCCGTGGTTTTATACTTCGCTTCTTCTCAGAGCGCTTTCCATTTTGGATTGCAGCAGTTTTAACCAGTCTCTTCTTTGGTATCGCTCATACATACTCACTCGGAGTAATGATAATTACTTTCTTCACAGGATTATTAATGGCCATTTTATGTAAAAAAACAAAATCCATTATTCCAGCTATGTTATTTCATATTATGAATAATATGTTAGCATTCTTGAGTTAAAAAGAGGTATCATCACGATACCTCTTCTTACTCTTTTATAACAACTTAAAAGTCTTCCGTTTGCACAGAACATCAATGTAAAATTATTACGGTCTGTAAATATTAGCTTCAAAATATCATTTTTACTGCAATGATGACTTTTTTTTATAAACATTCTATAATCTTTATATATAATTATTAAATACAAAAGGATAGGTGATTCACTATTATACAAGCCACGCAACTAACTTACCCACAAAAGCATCCTATGTCACTCTCACAGTTTCTATTTTCGCTTGTTTTCGCGATTTGGGGAACAGGATTTCTAGCCGATCTCTTTATAGGCCTTCCTACCGTTATTTATACAGAAGGTTTAACCGATCCAAAACAAATTGCTTTAGCAAAATCACTTACTACTTTTGGGAGGCATTTATTTGTATTGTGCATTTTATTAATTTTAATTTATGCATATAAACCATTAAGAAATTTAATTGTCCCAACGCTAAACTTTACAGCATTAAAAAAAGTAAGCACATACATCTATATCATTCTTTTTTACGGACTATATATTGTTAATGATATATTTATAATTAGTAATCTTTTCCCTGATGCGGTAAAAGAGCAGTCATCCACTTTAAACCTAGAAATGTTAAAACAATACAAACTAGTATTGCTACTAGGTACCGCTATATTTGTACCTATTTTTGAAGAACTTATATTCCGTGGCATTATTCTTCACTTCCTACAACAGCGCTTCCCTTTTTGGATTGCAGCACTTGGGTCTAGCTTTCTCTTCGGAATAGGTCATATGTACTCAACTGGTGTGATGTTTAGTATGTTCATACTAGGTCTATTTATGGCTATTTTATGTAAAAAAACAAATTCCATTATTCCAGCAATGTTATTACACATACTGAATAATACCATTGCATTGTTATAGAACTTCCATTTGTTTTTTGGGACATGTGAGTGGAGTCCAAGACAAAATTAAAAGTATACGTAATATGAGATTCATTATTTTTATCGCTGGAATATTAGAGATTATCTTCTGGTTACTCATGCCTGTAGGTGATTCATACTCTATATAATATTTTTTAGAAACCAATAAATCGGAGGTAATACAGAAGTGTTTGGAATATTAACTTGGATGATTGTAGCCCTTACTTTGATGTTATGCCAATTCATCGTTGGCATTTTTTTAATTATTGCTGGTATTAAATGTCTTAAATCACTCACTATTATAGCTGGTTTAATCAGCATATCTCTTATCGTTGTTCCTATCATTTGTATAGGTTCTGGAATAGATTTAGAGGGGATGGTTCCTATTTCAGGAACTTTATATTGGAGTTTTTTCTCTTTAGCCGGACTATTAGCTATTATAAGCGGAAGACAAATATCCAGTATTCGTGCTATGGGAACAATTTTGTTTATAACAGGTCTATGCTCCGTAACTGGTTATCATTTTTTATATTTAACTCTTTAAAAAGACAAAAAGCAGGGAAATTAATTCCCTGCTTTTCTATTTGGTTTATTGCCTGATGGTAAGAAGAACGATAATACCCAAGCAATACCTGCGAGTATCGTTGCAATTAAGAAGGCATCGTTAATACCGTTAATTGCAGATAACTTCGAAATTTGTCCAAATAATAGCTGCGTGCTCATCGCATCTCCTGCTTGAGCCGATCCAGCAATCGCTGCTAAACTTTGGCCCATACCGTGTACTTTATCAACTAAAATTGGATTTGACGTCGTTAACATGTTGCCGTAATCCGCTACGTGAGCAGTCGTTTGTTGCGTCATAAGTGTAATTAATATCGCTGTTCCAATTGAACCAGCTACTTGTCTTGACGTATTTTGCGTTGCTGTACCGTGAGAAATTAATTTCATCGGCAGTGCATTCATACCAGCTGTCATAATTGGCATCATAATGAATGACATACCAATTGAACGTATAATATAATCCGTCATAATAACGCTATACGGTGTATCCATCGATAACGTTGTGAATTCATATGTCGCAAACGTTGTAATGGCTAATCCAACAATCGCTAACGGACGAATACCATATTTATCAAATAGTTTACCTGCAATAGGTCCCATGATACCCATAATTAATGATCCTGGTAGTAATAATAAACCTGATTCAATCGGCGTAAAGCCGCGAATGTTTTGCAGATATACTGGAAGTAATAACATACCTCCGAATAATGCCATCGTAACGATTGCGTTAATTACTAAAGTAAAAGTAAATACTGGATATTTAAACACTTGTAAATCCAGCATTTTATTGTCTGTCGTTAACTCTCTCCAAATAAATAACGCTAAACCAATTACACCGATAATAAGTGAAATAACAACTTCGGCACTAGTCCAACTATTATTTCCAGCTTCACTAAATCCATATAGTAAGCTACCTAATCCAATACTTGAACTAATCACACCAAATACATCTAATTTCGTATTAGACACTGGCTGAGCTAGTGTAAAGAATTTTAAAGATAGGAACGTAATAATTAAACCTATTACAAACATTCCGTAGAACATTAAGTTCCAGCTATAGTTTTCAATAACCCAGCCCGTTACAGTTGGTCCGATAGCTGGTGCTAAAATCATTGCAACGCCTAGTAATCCCATCGCTGCTCCGCGCTTATGAGGCGGGAATAATGTCATAAAGATATTCATACCAACCGGCATTAAAATACCTGCACCGACCGCTTGAATAATACGACCTGTCATCATCATTGTGAAGTTTCCTGATGTAGCACAAATGATCGATCCTACTGTAAAGAATAACATTGCTGCTACAAATAATTTACGATACGTAAATCGTGAAACTAAAAAGGCACTAATCGGTACTAAAATACCATTTACAAGCATAAATCCTGTAATTAACCATTGTGCTGTTGAAGTTGATACGTTAAATTCATTCATTAACGGAGGCAATGCAACGTTAATGATTGTTTGGTTTAAAATAGAAACGAACATACCGAGAATTAATACTGTTACAACTGCTTTTACATTTACATTCTCTATAGGCATAGACTTTTGTTTTTTCGGCATTTCTTTTTCTTGTTTTACTTCTTCTTGCTTGCCTGTTTCTAATTCAACTACATTAGAAATTTCTACTTCTTGCTTTGGTTCTTTTTCTTGCTCTTCTACTTCTAACTTACTTACTTCTATTTTACTTACGGCTGGGACTTGTTCTTCTCCCACGTTCGTTTTTTTCTTTCGTAAAAGACGATTTACAAGGAAGAAGACGATTATACAAAATAGTGCATATCCTACAATTGCAATTGAGGACATCTCATCTCCCCCTTACTTATGAATACGAACTGACACATTCATTCCAGGAACAATATTTACTGATTTACTATGGTCTAAAGAAACTTTAACTGGCACAACTTGCTTTACTTTTGTATAGTTCGCTGTCGCGTTACTTGATGGTAACATTGAAAATGTATTTGCTGTTGTTAATCCAACTTGTTCTACTTTACCTGTTAACGTTGTATCTGGATATGCATCTACATACACATCTACTGTTTGACCTTTTTGAACATCGTCAATCACTGTTTCTTCAATATTTGCTGTTACCCATAAATTGTTCATATCAAATGCATAAGCAATTGGGCTACCCGCTCCAACGAAAGCATTTGTCGTTGCGTTTGATTGTACAACTGTTGCATTTTGCGGAATTGTTACATCTACTGTTTGTTCCCCATTTGCTGCTGCTACAGTAACAGCACCTAATTTGTCGTTCTCATTGTAGTTCTTACCTACTTCAGCTTTCCAGTCCGTTAATTTACCAGCTACTGGTGAAGCAATCGGAATTACCTTTCCATCAATTTTTGCATTGTCTGTTTTTAAGTAATTTTCCGTTTGGTTGTAATAGTAGTAACCGCCAATACCGCCACCAACTAGTACAATTAATGTGATAATGTTGATAATTACCATTCTTCGAAACTGATTCATTGCATTCCTCTCCTTATATCGCATATAATTTTTTTCTAAACTATTTACGTCCTTATTGTTTAGATTGTTTAATTGTTAATTATATTAACTTTTAAACAAAAAAATCACACCATCTGCGGTGTAAATCGAAATTTATCTACCTGCGAGCGGTGCTGATTTCTGAAGGACTATCGTTTATAATTATAAATAATTATTTCGAATCTACAACCGACAATTTACGTATGAAATGTTGCTTAAACAACAATATAATATCAATATGTTGTTTAAGTATAGAAAATTAAACGAGGAGAAGTAAAAATGTCTATTAAAAATACAAATGATCCACGTGTAAAGCGGACGAGACAACTCATACAGGATGCTTTTGTCGCTTTAGTAGGCGAAAAGGGATTTGACGATGTAACTGTTCAACATATCGCAGAACGTGCTCCTGTAAATCGCGCTACGTTTTATAGCCATTACCATGATAAATATGACCTATTAGACAAAAGCATCGAAGAAATGTTAGAGAAATTAGCAGAAGTTATTAAACCCAAAAATAGAAATAAAGAAGAGTTTCAACTTACATTTGATTCACCACATCCGACATTTTTGGCTTTGTTCGAACATATCGCAGAAAATGTGAACTTCTATAACGTTATGCTCGGTGATAAAGCTGCCGGAAACTACTCTTATAAAATGATGAAAACAATACAAACTCATTTAACATTAAGCCTATCTATTTCACAGCCAGATGATAAAGACCTTATGGTTCCTCGTGATATTTTAATTAGTTATGTGACAGGAGCTCATATCGGGATGATTATGTCATGGTTAAAAAGAGGGATGATTTATACCCCACATTTTATGGCCATGCAATTAACTCGTTTAATTATTTTAGGTGCTCATACTGCAGCTGGATTAGAAAGACCTTTTTAAAACATAAAAAAGCGAAGGAGAACCTCCTTCGCTTTTTCTATTAATTAAATGTAATGTTATGTACAGCCTCTTTATCAAGACGTTTAATAACTTCTACAATTAACTTCACTGCATTTTCATAGTCATCACGGTGTAACATTGCCGCATGAGAATGAATGTAGCGCGTTGCAATCGTAATTGCCATAGACGGAATACCATTTACAGCAATGTGAATTGCGCCTGCATCCGTTCCTCCGCCCGCTACTGAATCATATTGGTACGGAATTTGTAATTCATCAGCAACATCAACTACAAAGTCACGTAACCCTGTATGTCCAATTACAGAAGCATCATATAAAATGATTTGTGGTCCATCACCCATTTTACTTTGTGCTTCTTTTGCTGTTACACCAGGTGTGTCACCAGCGATACCAACATCTACTGCGAATGCGATATCTGGTTTAATATAGTTTGCAGATGTTTTCGCACCACGAAGACCGACTTCTTCTTGTACAGTCCCTACGCCATATACAACGTTTGGATGCTTTTCATCTTTTAACTGTTTTAATACGTCAATTGCAATTGCACAGCCAATTCGGTTATCCCATGCTTTTGCAAGTAACATTTTTTCATTCTTCATCACTTGGAATTCAAAGTAAGGTACAACTTGATCTCCTGGTCGTACGCCCCACTCCATCGCTTCTTCTTGGCTAGAAGCACCAATATCGATGAACATGTCTTTAATTTCGACTGGCTTTTTACGCGCTTCTGGAGGTAAGATGTGCGGTGGTTTTGAACCAATTACACCTGTTATATCTCCTTTACGCGTTACAATTGTCACACGCTGCGCAAGCATAACTTGTGACCACCAGCCACCAACTGTTTGGAAACGAAGGAAGCCTTTGTCATCAATTTGCGTAATCATAAAGCCAACTTCATCTAAATGACCAGCAACCATAATTTTCGGGCCATTTTCTTCCCCTACTTTTTTCGCAACTAAACTTCCTAAATTATCAGTAGAAAGTTCGTCCGCAAACGGCTCAATGTATTTCTTCATTACTTCACGTGGTTCACGTTCGTTACCCGCGATACCACGTGCATCTGTTAATTCTTTTAGCATTGTCAATGTCGCGTCTAATTTTGTCATTGCCAACACCCTCCTTTTTCTTCAGTCACTTCATTATACAAAAGGAAATTGAAATATTCAAAAATTAAATTAGTATCCTTGTGTTTGACGCTGATGATTTACTTCATTTTTGTCTAAATACGCCTTTTCAATCTCTTCTTGCTCAAACTCAAGCGCTTGTCCAAGTCGAAGATAGCTTGTAAATAATTCAATATAGTTCGTAATAGATGGTTGATCTGTAAAACGAATTACCTTCGCATATGTGTCTAAGAAAATTTCTACTTGTGTTTTATTCGTTTGTGCACATTTATAGAATAGGAAGTTTTTATCAATACCTAAATCAATTCCGATTGATAAAATAAAATGCAAACCATCTACGTATTCTTCTAATATTACTTCACGTTCTGATGCTGGTTTGTTGCTCCAATATTTAAAGCAACGTGTTTCATTTGCAAGTTCTCCAATTTCTACAAGAAGAGCTAACATTTTTTCTTTTAACAACTTTTTCGGTTGTAAGTCATGCTCTTTCGCAATACGGTCATCTAATTCTTTTTGTAATTTAAATAGTTGTAGTAAGTCCATTCTATTGTCCTCCTCCAACATCGCATTTTACGCAACAATGTTGTTTCATCTCAAAGTTCATTATTATTTTTCGTTTCTTATTAATAAGTCAGCCATTTACCTCTTTACAAAATAGCTTGTCCTTAATTTACAAATACGTTTCAATCATCACTTTTAGATTGTACACTCTGATTGGTGATAACTAATAATTATTCAGGGATTGCCCACTGATAAAAATTTTATTTTATCTGATGAAAGTTCCATATCATCTTTCCATTATAGCAGTGTCGTTTCAGGTAGGAAAGATACTCTTCTTTCCAAAGGAGTATAATTGAAAAAAGCCAGGAGGATTCTCCTGGCTTCATATGTATATTCTTCTATATTGCTATAGCTTTTATATTGTTTTTGTCATATCATTTAGAATTTCTCTTTACATACAAACAAAAAACCTTAGAAGAAAAATCTTCTAAGGTTTCAACTAATTAATTAGTTAATGTTGTTTTTTGCAACTGTTGCTAATTCAGCGAAAGCTTTTTCGTCATGAACAGCTAAGTCAGCAAGCATCTTGCGGTTAACTTCGATGCCAGCATTTTTAAGACCGTGCATTAAGCGGCTGTAAGAAAGACCATTCATACGAGCTGCTGCGTTGATACGTGTAATCCATAATTTACGGAAGTCACGTTTCTTTTGACGACGGTCACGGAATGCATACATTAGAGATTTCATAACCTGTTGGTTAGCAACCTTGAATAATGTACTCTTAGAACCGTAGTAACCTTTTGCTAATTTTATAACTTTTTTACGACGTTGACGAGTAACTGTACCACCTTTTACTCTTGGCATAATATTACCTCCTAATTGTTCTATATATCAGCCGAACTTATTTTAAGTTGTCAAGCATTTGACGAATGCGTTTGAAGTCACCAGCGCTTACTACACCAGCTTTACGTAGTTTACGTTTAGCTTTTGTAGATTTGTTAGCGAATAAATGGCTTGTGTAAGCGTGAGAACGTTTCAGTTTACCTGATCCAGTCTTTTTGAAACGCTTTGCAGAGCCGCGATGAGTTTTTTGTTTAGGCATAGGTATTTCCTCCTCTATCTATTACTTATCGTTTTTCGGTGCTAAAACTAAGAACATACTACGTCCTTCCATTTTAGGCTTAGATTCAATTGTACTAACTTCAGCACAAGCTTCTGAGAAGCGATCTAAAACACGTTGACCGATTTCTTTATGAGTAATGGCACGTCCTTTAAAGCGAATTGACGCTTTAACCTTGTCGCCTTTCTCTAAAAACTTGATAGCATTACGAAGTTTTGTGTTAAAGTCGTGTTCATCAATTGTTGGACTTAAACGAACTTCTTTCATGCTAATTACTTTTTGATTTTTGCGCTGTTCTTTTTCTTTCTTCTGTTGCTCAAAGCGGAATTTACCGTAGTCCATAATGCGGCATACTGGCGGTTTCGCATTTGGAGCAACTAATACTAAATCAAGATTAAGATTTGCAGCTAAGTCTAAAGCGTCATTACGAGACTTGATTCCAAGTTGATCGCCATTTGCACCAACTAAACGTACTTCACGTGCACGAATTTGCTCGTTAATCATCATATCCTTGCTAATAGTAAGCCACCTCCAAGGTTTTCTCAGAACATATTTTGTAGTCATAGAACCCGACAAAAAAAGTGCGGGCATACGACACCCACACTTGTAAATTCTTAAGTAAGAAATACATTTACCTGTAAACTGCGAATGCGTCCATCAGGTGAGAAGCGGGTGCTTCTACTTGTTCCACAAAACAATATTCTATTATCCTTGATGAGTTTATCATAGGACATGACGTCTGTCAAGAAGACGCGATGTGTTTTACTAACAACAAGAAATATTGTAACAAACAACTAACATACTTGCAATACTTTTTTATGATAAGTATGGTTTGGTTATTTTTTCTAGTTTTTCTCTTTTATAATACATATAAAAGCCGCGGTATACCGCGGCTCTGTCTTATCGTTTTCCTTCTACTTTAATCATATCAACAAAAGCATCTAGTGCAATTGTTTCTGATTTTTGTTCACCATATTTACGTACGTTTACGCCGTTTTCAGTCACTTCATTGTCACCTACTACAAGCATGTACGGAATTTTTTGCATTTGCGCTTCACGGATTTTGTAACCGATCTTCTCTTCACGAGTATCTAATTCAACACGGATACCAGCACGACGTAATTCGTCTTGTACTTTCTTCGCATAGTCTAAATGTACTTGCGGAGAAACTGGAATTACTTGTGCTTGAACTGGAGCTAACCAAGTTGGGAATGCACCTTTGTATTCTTCAATTAAGAAGGCTACGAAACGTTCCATAGTTGATACAACACCACGGTGAATTACAACTGGACGATGTTGTTTACCGTCTTCACCAACGTAAGCTAATTCAAATCGTTCTGGAAGTAAGAAGTCTAATTGTACAGTTGAAAGTGTTTCGTCTTTTCCAAGAGCAGTACGAACTTGAACGTCAAGTTTTGGACCGTAGAATGCCGCTTCACCTTCAGCTTCATAGTAATCAAGACCCATTTCATCCATAGCTTCTTTTAACATACCTTGTGCTTTTTCCCACATCTCGTCATCAGCATAGTACTTTTTAGTATCAGCTGGGTCACGATAAGATAGACGGAATGAATAGTTCTCCAAACCGAAATCTTTGTACACTTCTAGCGTTAAGTTTACAACACGTTTTAACTCTTCTTTAATTTGATCTGGGCGAACGAAAATGTGCGCATCGTTTAAAGTCATTCCGCGTACACGTTGTAATCCAGATAACGCACCTGACATTTCATAGCGGTGCATTGTTCCAAGTTCCGCAATACGGATTGGTAATTCACGGTAGCTGTGAATATCATTTTTATAAACCATCATGTGGTGAGGGCAGTTCATTGGACGAAGAACTAACTCTTCATTATCCATTTCCATTGATGGGAACATACCATCACGGTAGTGATTCCAGTGACCAGAAGTTTCATAAAGCTCTCTGCTTCCTAGTACTGGAGTGTATACGTGATCATAGCCTAAGCTTGCTTCTTTATCAACGATGTAACGCTCAATAATGCGGCGGATTGTTGCACCTTTTGGTAACCAAAGTGGTAAACCTTGTCCTACTTTTTGGCTATTAGTAAATAGTTTTAATTCTTTACCTAATTTACGGTGATCGCGCTCTTTCGCTTCTTCAAGCATACGTAAGTGCTCATCTAATTCTGCTTTCTTAACGAATGCAGTACCGTAAATACGTTGTAGCATTTTATTATTGCTATCACCGCGCCAGTAAGCACCCGCAACGCTTAATAATTTAAATACTTTAATTTTCCCTGTAGATGGAAGGTGAACACCACGGCAAAGGTCGAAGAATTCGCCTTGCTCATAGATTGAAATAACTGCATCTTCTGGAAGATCGTTAATTAAATCTAATTTTAACTCATCGCCGATTTCTTCAAAGCGACGAAGTGCTTCTGCACGTGGTACTTCATGACGAACGATTTCTAAGTTCTCGTTCACAATTTTTTGCATTTCTTTTTCGATTTTCTTGAAGTCTTCAACTGTAATTGCTTCTTCCATATCAATATCGTAGTAGAAGCCATTTTCGATTACTGGACCAATGCCAAGCTCAAGCTTAGCATCTTTATATAAACGTTTTAACGCTTGTGCTAAAAGGTGGGCTGTTGAATGGCGTAAAATGTATAAGCCATCTTCAGAATCTAATGTAATAATAGAAACTGCACCATCTTCTTCGATTGGTGTAACAAGATCGATCATCTCATCGTTTAATTTTCCAGCCACAGCTTTTTTCTTTAAGCCTGGGCTAATAGAAGCTGCGATTTCTTCAGTTGTTACGCCTTTTGGAAACTCCTTCACAGCTCCATCAGGGAAAGTAATTTTAACTACATCTGCCATCACTGGTCACTCCTCTTTTTTTCAAAATAAAAAACACTCATCCCGTAAAAAGGGACGAGTGTTGAATTCGTGGTTCCACCCTTGTTCCAATTAACCTTATTGTTAATTGCTCAAGTTCAACATAACGGTGTTGTCCGTTAGCAATTACTAGAAAAAACCGTTCACTGCTAAAGTTTAGAGGTGGTAAGTAATAATCTCGTACTAGGAAGCTCACACCCTAAGGCTTCCCTCTCTGAAAATCGTAGAAAACTACTCATGTCCTCATCATGACATTTCAATATATTTCATTTATGTAGGTAATTATATGCTCAAAAACTTAGAAAATCAAGGGCGTTACCTTTATTTTTTAAATTTTTCACATTGCGCTCAAACTCATGTAATCCATGTAATTGGACCCGTTCTTGAAATACATTTCGCAAAGTAATAATCATATTATGGTCTTGTTCTTTCGTATATAAATAAATTTTTTTCGGCGAAATAGAAAGAAGTGGTGCAATTACTTTCGTATCAATATATACATCCTTTTGCTGTAATAATTCCTCGTCTATATATTGGACTAATTTCTCCTGTTTTAAACGTCTACCTTTATCATCATAGAAAATAAAACTTTCATCAAAAATAAGATGCACACAGGACAAACGTGATTTTCTGCTGCGCACTTGTTGCCTTAGCGTCTCAATAAACATTTGATATTCTTGTTCCAACTTATACTCATCAATCGACACTTCAGCAAGCTTAGTTACCATTTCCCTATATGTACGAAGGCGAAAACGAACATATGATGAAAACGAGAACGAAAGCGGATCACAAAGCCAGTTATTTAAAGAGGATTTAATATATGATTCAAATGTATGGCGTGTTAATTCACGAGCAATCCCTTTTCTTCTTCCTTTTAAAATTTCTTGTGCCATATGCAATATTTGATGACACTCTTCCTCTTCTTCATAAAAAAACTTTTCTTTTAAGATTGTATAAATCCACTCATTTTGCTTTACATTCACAATGAAATATACCATTACTGGCAATAAAATCTTTTCAATATAATTCGATTCACATACTGGTATGTGAATCACCACCTTTTGTTCCTGTAAATATACACTCGTTTCCTTATATAACAGTTCCGCTCTTTTCAATAGTTGTCTATATACATGCATAGCATCATTTTTTTCTTCGAAGCAAATTTCAATCACTTTTGTCCCCCCTTTTATCCCTGCTCTAAAGGATTGTATCTATACGTTACAAATCCTATAAGAGTCCGTCCCGCGTGAAGTTCACTCTTAGTAGAATTACATTTCCTATCGTTAGAAAATCCACTCGATATGGCTTGCTAATTTTATATATATTAAGGGAGGGAGAAAAAAATGATACAAGCTACAATGAATTTTCCATAAGACCTTTTCGTTTTACAATTCACCTAGTCTGAAAAGTGTTCAAAACAAAAAAAGAGCAAGCTTTTCAGCTTACTCTTTACTTATGACGTCGGTTTTTCCCGCCAATTGGAATTGGCTTCGCTAAATATTTAATTCGTTCCATAATACGCGCTGCTTTCATTTGTTCTGCTTCACCACGTTGTGTATACGTTAAATGATGTTCCAATTCCTTGAAATCAAAGTTAGACGTAAAGAACGTCGGTAAGTTTTCTAACATACGGAATTGCAAAATTGCGCCAAGTACATCGTCACGCACAAAGCTTGACATCGCTTCTGCTCCGATATCATCTAGCATTAAAACTTGTACGCGTTTCACCGCATCAATCTTTTCCCCAATCGAATTATCTTGAATCGAACTTTTAATTTCACGTAGAAATTCAGGGAAGTATACGAGCATCGAACTTATTTTCTTTTGAGCAAGCTCATTCGCCATTGCTCCTAACAAATACGTTTTCCCTACACCAAATTTACCGTACAAATACAAACCTTGTACTTTTTTACCAGGTTCATATGTACTTAAAAATTCATTGGCAGCACCAATTGCATCAATACGCGCATCTAAATCTGAAGGATCTAAGTTTTCCATCGTTGCCTGTAAAATGTCAGTTGGCATATATACACTTTGAACGAGTTTTTCATATTTCTTTCTCTCGTCATACGCTACTTTTCTAACGCAACGATCGTATTGAATATCAATCATCTTCCCTTGGATAACAAGCTTTGGCTCATATCCTTGCAGCATGTTTTTACACGAACCTAGATCCGGACAATCCGCGCAACCTACACTTTGCCCAATATATTCGTATAACTTCACAAGGCTGCGCTCAATCATAGAAGTTGTTACTTCACCTTGATGTTCGTCTATAAATTCTTTCACACGCGGATGTGCCATTACTTCCGCCTTTAATACTTCATATCTATTTTTAAAATTTTTATTTTCCATTAACTTTGCAAATGAATTTTGAATATGCTCCATTTTCTCACCTCAAAGAGCGTTCATTCTCTTCTATTAATCACGCTTATATTTTTTTAACACTTCTTCTAGTCGTTTTCGTTCATCGTCTAACGTACTCGCATCTTTTTTCTTACTTATATCTTTCTTCACTGTTTCTGTTTCTTTCTCTTGTTCTTTCGGCTCTTCTTTCAGCCAATCTGGTACCATTTCTGTTCGCACTGTTTTCTTCGACGTACGACCTTTTTTCTTCGTCTCAGCCCATTCTTGATATTGACGATTTTCTTCTTTCGCTAACGCCATTGCTTCAGCTACTGTACCGACCTTTTTACGTGCCCAATGCCCAGCAATTTTCTCCACATACGTTTTCGCAAGTTTCATATCTGAGCGTAGCATAACGTAATAAATAAGTACATTCACAACACCTGGCGTTAATTTTTGATTGATCATTACATCTTCAACTATTTGTAAGTCAGCCTTTGTCGCCTCTGCACCACCAGAGATTTCTTTCAATAGTTGTTTTGGTGAGATTTCCTCTAACTGTTTGATTAACATCTCTTCTTGCGTAGAAGGCTCTTTCCCTTTCATCATACGTGCAGCGTGAGGCTGTACCCTTTCACTTAATACAGGTAACGCTTGACCGTTTTCGAACTGATACCAATCACGCGCTCCTTTTCTAAGCCTTTCGATATCAATTGTCTGCATCTCTGTCACCGTACCAAGAACGATATTTTGCATCGATAACACATCTACATCGTACACGTAAGCAAGTGTAATGACACACTCTCGCACTTGATCTGTAATTGCCTTTTTAGGGACAAGAGCGGACAAGCCATCTACAAATAAGGAGAAATCAAAGAAATCATTCCAAACTTTCGGAGCATCTCCCTTCTCGTTACTTGGCATGGCTGTCGTTTTTGGAATACGAAGATCTTCTTGCGCATGCTCAAGCTGTCCTGGATTAAACGAACCAAACACATCATTGAAAGAACGCGTAACATTTTCATAAGAAGCAAAATCAAATTCTTCTTCTAAGAAATATTGCTTTACTTGATTATATTTTGTCCGACTCAATCGATTGTATAAAAAGATGCTTAACACAATATCATCAAAAAACTGCTTCGGAGATAAAGGTGGTTGCAATTCGTATATGAACATTCGAATATCTTTTTCTTTCTTAATATATACCTTCAAAAGCCCAATTGCCTCTAACTTTACTCGTTCCTCATATATTTCGGGAAGCTGCATTTGCATGGTCACCATAAGGGAATGATGTGTATTCTCTTTTCCAAACACACGATCTTGCTCAAGCTCCCCCCATAGCGTCATATATAAGCTAAAAGCTCTACTACCTATTAATGGCTGATACAACATCGTTAACACTTTTCGGTCGTAATTATGCAGTAACCCTTTCGCACTTACTTTATAACGATCAATTGGCAATAGCTCCATCCATGACTGTTTTTCCATTCTTGCTTGTCCTTTCTCTCATCCAATCTATCCTCTACTTCATTCATTCTATCTTCATTATATAATTTCTTAGCGAAAAAGAGCTATTAGCTTTCGCTTTTAGCTCTCTTATCTCATTACTTACGGTATGTAAAGAGAATAAAATACAACTTCTACTCTCTTTCTTTTTGCAGTATATCTTTTAATTCTTCAATAAATACATTTAAATCTTTAAATTGGCGATATACAGAAGCAAAACGCACGTAAGCAACATCATCAATATCACGCAGTTCTTCCATAACAATTTCACCAATCATATCACTTTTCACTTCTGATATACCTAAATTACGAAGTTCACGTTCCACACTTTGAGTTACTTCTTCTAATTGTCTTAAAGATACTGGTCTTTTTTCGCACGCTTTAATCAAGCCGCGCAAAATCTTTTCTTTATTAAACTCTTCTCGTGTGCCTTCTTTTTTTACAACGATAAGAGGTGACTCTTCTACTCTTTCAAATGTCGTAAAGCGACTTAAACAACTTTCACACTCTCTCCTTCTTCGAATAGAGCGCCCCTCGTCTACCGGACGCGAATCTAACACTCTTGTACCATTATGAGAACAGGATGGACAACGCAATATATTCACTCCTTTACACTATACTCTTTATTTTTTCTCTACTTACTTCATCTGACAATATATATACAATATTATATAACTCATTCTAACTCTCTTACCACTTTAAGTTTAAGCACATTATTTTATCATCTCGTTTTCAAAAATAAGATGGTAGATGGGGTGCTAACTTATTCATAAGAGCTTAATTTATTAACTAACGAGTACGTTATATTTTTCCTTTTTTATAAACTAAAAAAGAGGTGCATTATACACCTCTTTACATTTTAAATCAATTATGTTCTTTTTTAAAGAGCTTTTGTTTCTCTCTGCTTAATTTCGAAGCTACCAGTGCCTCGAGGAAGCTCGATGCTCTCACGCGTTTTTGCGTTTAAACCTTCTGCAATATATTCTGCAGCAACATTTGGATCAATACGATCCCCACAAGTATAAACATCAATACTTGCGTAACCGTGCTCCGGAAAGCTATGAATTGTTAAATGTGATTCCGAGATAATTACTACTCCACTTACACCTTGTGGTGCAAATTTATGGAAAGCAACCTCACGCACTTCAGCACCAGCTCTCAGTGCTGCATCCACAAATAATTGTTCAATATACGGCATGTCATTAAGCTTGTCGAAATCGCAATCCCAAAGTTCAGCGATTACGTGACGACCCATCGTATCCATAGTATCCATTCTACAGTTCCCCCTTGTAAATTTATTCTAACTGTTCGAATTGAAAACTAATTTGCAATTTGGCTTGCTCCACTACCACGGGGGAAAGTTAGTCCAGAGAGGTCCTAACCCTTTAAGTAGTGACTACGTACCTCAGCTCTTAAGTTTACGAGTGTTAGTATACTTTGTTTATTTTCATTTTGCAACAACAGTTTTTTCGATTTTCTGTCATATTTTCCTCTTTACTTTTCCCTAAAAAAAATAAACGATTCACAAATACAGTAATCACAACGTTTCGTGGTATGTCCACTTTCAAAAATATACTTATATAATTTTTTCCCTTTTCAGAAAAAAATAAAAAAAAGAGAGCAAATATTCACTTGCCCTCTCCCTTATTCACTTAAATATGTTGCACATTTTTTTGTTTCGCTAATTCGTCAACAACTAACGTTACAAGATCTACAACACGACGAGAGTAGCCCCACTCGTTATCATACCAAGCAAGTACTTTCACTTTACGATCACCCATTACCATTGTAGATAAACCATCAATAATAGCTGAGTGTGTATTTGTATTAAAGTCAATAGATACTAAAGGCTCTTCGCTGAATTCTACAATGCCTTTTAACGCACCGTTTGCAACAGTTTTAAACGCATCGTTAATAGCTTCAACTGTCACATCACGTTTTACATCTACTACTAAGTCAACAAGAGACACGTTTGGCGTTGGTACACGAAGTGCCATACCATGAAGTTTTCCGTTTAAGTGCGGAAGAACTTTTGCAAGCGCTTTCGCCGCACCTGTCGTTGTCGGAATGATTGATTGTCCGCAAGCACGTGCTCTTCTTAAATCTTTATGTGGGTTATCAATATTTTTTTGGTCATTTGTATAAGCATGAACAGTTGTCATTAAACCGTTTTCAATTCCAAATTGCTCATCTAACACCTTAACAACAGGCGCTAAACAGTTTGTTGTGCAAGATGCATTTGAAATAACAGTATGTTTTGTGATATCTAATTGGTCTTCGTTCACACCAACTACAATTGTTACATCTTCATTTTTACCAGGCGCTGTTAAAATAACTTTTTTCGCTCCAGCTTCAACATGAAGAATTGCTTTTTCTTTTGAATTAAATTTACCAGTTGCTTCAATTACAACTTCAACACCTAGATCTGTCCAAGGCAATTCCTTTGGATCGCGGTTGTTTAAAAGGCGAATCATTTTTCCATCAACTAATAAGTGATCTTCAAATGCTTCTACTGTTCCGTCAAACTTGCCGTGAACTGTATCATATTTAATTAAATGTGCTAACGTTTCAGATGGATAGCTTGCATTGATTGCTACAATTTCGAATGCGCTTTCTTTTATTGCCTGACGAAATACCATTCTCCCAATACGTCCAAATCCATTAATTGCCACACGAGTCATAATATGTTATCCCCCTTGAATGCGTTATACTATTTATCTCCAATCCCAATAATAGTATAACACAAAAAGGAGATATGTCACTAAGCATTTTCATTAATTTCACAATTTTTTAGTCAATAATGTTCCAATTCTTTAAAATCACCTGTAATTGTGTTTTCGTTCCCATAATTGTGCCATCATTATTTATCACTTCATCTGCATTCTTCACTTTTTCTTCTAACGGCATTTGAGATTGAATACGAACTGTTGCTTCTTCTTCTGAAAAATTATTTCGTTTCATTAAACGTTCTAATTGCGTATGTGGCTTAACTGCTACAACTAAAACGCGGTCAACGAGACTTGTTAATTTACTTTCAAATAAGAGAGGTATATCTAACACAACCGCTTGCATACCTTCCTTTATGTACTTTTCCTTTTGCCTATTCATTTCCTCACGCACTGCAGGGTGAACAATTTTATTTAACTGCAATCGTTTTTCTTCATTATAGAAAACGACACTTCCTAATTTCGGTCGATCCAATTCTCCATCTTCTTGTAATACTTCCGTTCCAAACACTTCTACTATTTTGTTATATGCTGGTTTTCCTCGCTCTACAACTTCCCTTGCAATAATATCCGCATCAATAACTGGTATACTCAGTTCACGAAACATGTCTGATACCGTACTTTTCCCGCTTGCAATGCCTCCTGTTAATCCAATTACTACTGTCATCATAATCCGTTGCCATAAACTTATAAAAATCTATAAATTTTGTTTATTTCCCTGTTCTACGTGTCCGATTTTGCAGAAAGCTACTTTCGTTTGACCTAACACTCCGAGGGCGTAAATTCGGATACAACGAATCCTACATATTAGCCGTAACTTTTTTAGATATTAACTGGCTAATTCATACCGTGACAAATTGATAGCCGCATTTAAATCCCTATCCATTTCGTGACCACAAGTGCATTTGTATACACGGTCAGAAAGTTTTAGTTCTTTGTTGATGCTTCCACAATTGGAACACATTTTTGAAGAAGGATACCATGTATCAGCTTCTACAAATTCAATACCATATTTTTCACACTTGTATTGAATTTGTCTTTTGAACTCATATAAACACTGCTTCGCAATCGCTTTAGCTAGGTGTCTATTCTTCATCAGACCTTTCATATGCAACGTCTCCATCACAATACGAAATGGCTTGGTTTTCACAATTTCGCTCGTTGACTGATGAAGATGATTCTTTCTGATATTTGATAACCTTCTATGTAGTTGTCGTATCTCTTGTTCGATTTTTATAATGTTGCTTGTTTTGACAAAACGGTTTCCCTCCCTGTTCATTTCATATTTACGAGAAACTTGACGTTGCAACCTACGAAGGCGTTTCTCTGCCTTTCTTACCACCTTTGTTTTGTTGATATTTTTCTTTTTCTGACCATCAGAACAATATGCTAATTCTTTGATTCCAACATCTATTCCTAACGAAACAGCCGTTAACTTCTCTTTTGTAAACTCCTGTTCGATACTGACAGACAAATACCAATACTTACCATAAAAGCTAACGCGTGGATTAGAGTACTTCACCTCTTCAGGTAACTTTTCGGATATTTTTACCCAACCAACTTTCTCAATCAAAACTTGTTTTTCTTTTACTTTTAACTTGATGTTATCGTTGTAGAAAGAGGGTTTTGATTTCCTTCTGCTTTTGAATCGTGGTTTATCAGCCAGCCCCTTAAAAAATCGTTTATATGCTTCACAAGCATCTTTGATTGCTTGTTTGGCTATATTATTCGAAACATCATACAACCAGGCATATTCTTCAGTCTGCTTCAATACAGTTAATTCTTTCCTTAAAAAACAGTCTGATATGAACTTTCCGCCATTCTTATAATTCTCCTCTTGCTTCGCCAGTGTCCAATTATAAGCCCATCTTGCCGTGCCAACAGATTTCCAAAGTTGCAATTCTTGTTCTTTATTTGGCTTGATTCTCACTTTCTTCGCAAGCATCACTTTCCAACAACTCCTTAACCATCTTCTTAGCTATATTTGCTCCTTCTCCTTGAAGATGGCAACTAGTTTACTCTGTCCTACCTCTTTTACAAAATCACCAATTATTGAATATAATTTAAGATTTTTCACCCCATGAGGCTACTTTACCCTGACAATGGTTTTTTATCTATAAATATATACTTACCATCCTCCCCTCCTCATAATAAAAGGCGCGAAACTAAAGTTCCACGCCCGTACTTACATTTTCCAAATTCCAATAATAATGAGTAATACCCCAGGCAGGAATGTAAATTTTTGTAACCATTTCATATTTGATAAAACCGTTCCAAGTTTCATTCCAATAAATAAAAACAAAGAACTCATCACTGCAACTAATATCGCCATCATAGCAGGTGCATACCCTAACAAAGATGCACCAATTCCAGCACCGAACGAATCTATAGAAAGAGCGATACCAAGAAGTAACGCTTCTCCTGCAGAAATGGTGCCTGATTTATCAAAATCTGCAACAGTCGGTTTCCGTAAAATTTGAATCACTAGCCCGAGCGAAGCAATTTCTAATTTCCATACCTTCTCCTCTTGCTTCGGTTCTTCTTTCTTCTCACTTCGAAAAAATTGGTATAATACCCAAATTCCTATTCCAATAAGAACAAGCCCACCGATACGCGTTGCGATAACAGGTGAAAATACTTTCGCGATCATATGCCCAATTCCCATTGAAGCAAGCATAACAGCCGCTGAACACATTCCGATAATTATAATTGATCTTAGTGGAATTCTTACGCTTCTTAAACCATATGTTAGCCCTACACTACAGCTATCTAAGCTTAATGTAAAAGCTAATAAAATAAGAGATAAATAAAGGTACATCGGTAAGCGCCTCCCTTATACATAGCTCTGCTGTATGTATATGACAAATGCCTATCCGATGTTATCTCTTTTCTATATTCTCGGCTGACAAATTGGGCAGTAATGCGTTCCTCTTCCGCCAACAACTGTTTTTTCTAATATCGTACCGCAAGTTACACACGGTTCTCCTTTTTTTCCGTATACATTTAGAAGTTCTTGGAACGAACCAATTTGCCCTTGCGAGTTGATATACGTTCGAATTGTACTTCCGCCACGCTTCACTGCTTCGCCTAACGTTGTAACAGTCGCCTCGTAAATTCGTTCAATTTCTTCTGCTGTTAAAGACGACGCTTCTCGTTCCGGATGAATTTGAGAACGGAATAAAACTTCATCTACATATATATTTCCAAGCCCTACTAAAAGACGCTGGTCTAATAATACAACTTTTATTTTACGATTGGTCTTTTGCAATCTTTCTTGTAAATACTGCGGTGTCAATTCAGCATCAAACGGCTCCGGACCTAAGTCAGCAAGAGGCATTTGATTCAACTCTTCACCTTTCTTAAAGAGATGCATCGTACCAAACTTTCTCACATCTTTATAATGTAATTCAGTTCCATCTGTAAATAAGAAACGGACGTGGGTATGCTTATCAATCGGTTCACCCTCTTGATGCAGTAAAAACTTACCTTCCATACGCAAATGTGAAACAATAACATAATTCGTTACATATAAAAGCAAAAACTTCCCTCTTCGCTTTATATTTTCAATCTTTTCGCCTCTTAGCATTTCTTTAAAAATTTCTGCATCATCCGGTCGTTTTACTATTTTCGGATAAGTAACAATGACATCTTCAATTGTTTTTCCTGTCACAAGATTTTCAAGTGTCCGTCTGACGTTTTCAACCTCTGGTAATTCAGGCATTTCATCACTTCCTTATTTTGCGTCGTACCAAGTTGGACCGTAAGAATAATCAACTTTCAGCGGAACTGCGAGTTCAATTGCATGCTCCATTACTTCTGGTACAAGCTTCTCTAATTTTTCAATTTCCTCTTGTGGTGCTTCAAATATCAATTCATCGTGTACTTGCAGAAGAAGACGAGCTTGTAATCCTTCTTCTTCTAAACGATCTGCCATAATAATCATCGCTTTTTTAATAATATCTGCTGCAGTACCTTGAATTGGTGTATTCATAGCTGTACGCTCAGCAAAGCTACGTAAATTGAAATTACGACTCGTAATTTCCGGAATATAACGGCGGCGATTTAATAATGTAGCCACATACCCTTTTTGTTTCGCATCTTTTACGATGTCACTCATGTAATCTTGTACACCAGGGAAGCTTTCTAAATACTTTTCAATAAATTCCGCTGCTGCTTTTCTTGTAATTCCTAAGTTTTGTGAAAGACCGTAGTCACTAATACCATACACAATTCCGAAGTTAACAGCTTTCGCTTGTCGTCTCATATTTGAAGTTACTTCATCTTTTTCAACGCCAAATACATCCATAGCTGTTTTCGTATGAATATCCATGTCATGTTGGAACGCGTCAACTAGCCCTTTATCATTTGCAATATGAGCTAATACGCGAAGTTCAATTTGTGAATAATCTGCCGCGTACATAATCCATCCTTCTACTGATGGAACAAATGCCTGACGAATCTTTCTTCCTTCTTCTAATCGAATCGGGATATTTTGCAAGTTCGGATCCGTTGAACTTAATCGACCTGTTTGCGTTAATACTTGATTGAAACGAGTATGGATTTTAGACGAATCTTCATGTACAACTTTTAATAAACCTTCAATATAAGTTGAATTTAGTTTCCCTAATTGACGATAATGTAAAATGTTTGGAATGATTTCATGGCGATCCATAAGCTTTTCTAGTACATCAGCTGACGTAGAATAACCTGTTTTCGTCTTTTTAATAACTGGTAAGTTTAAGTTCTCAAACAGAATAACACCAAGCTGCTTCGGTGAATTAATATTAAATTCTGTTCCCGCAAGCTTATAAATTTCCTGTTCCATTTCCTTTAATCTACCTGCAAGTTCTTCTCCCATATTACGAAGACGCTCTGTATCAACTTTTACACCTTTTACTTCCATATCAGCTAATACACGCGCAAGTGGTAATTCTAAATCTGTAAACAGTTCATATTGCTCATTCTTTTGTAACTCTTCTACGAACGTTTGCTTTACATCATATAATACGTGCACTTTACGAGCTACATGCTCCGCTACTATTTCTAGCTCTGGAACAGCACGCTTCGCACCTTTTCCATAAACTTCTTCATCGGATTTCACAGCATGCGTTTCTTTCATTTTCGCTACAGTACGGAAATCTTTATCCGTATCAGCTGGGTCAAGTAAATAAGCAGCGATTAATAGATCAAAGTCAATCCCTTGCATATCTATCCCATTCCATTTAAGTGCAACGATCGCACGCTTCGCATCAAATGTATGCTTTCTCATTTCGCCATCTGCAAGCCACTCTTTAAAGGCGTCTGACTTAAGAGCAATGTCTGTCTGAATAAAGTAACAGCCATTTTCATTTTGAATACCAAAACCTTGAATGTCCGCTTTATGATAGTTATCTTCTTGTACTTCAACAATAAGCGCACTATCTTGCCCTAGCATTTCTTCTGTAACTTCTTCCACAATATCAAATGTAATATCATCTAATTCAGCTGGAGCCGTTTCTTCTGGCGTAACACCTAATTTATTTAAAAGCGATGTAAATCCTAAATTCTCGAACATTGGAATGACATCACTTGCTTCATACCCTTTATACTCCATATCATCCACGTGCACTGTAATCGGCGCATCTGTAATAATAGTTGCAAGGTCTTTACTCATAAGAGCTTGGTCTTTATTTGCTTCTAACTTTTCTTTTAATTTCTTCCCGCTTACTTGATCGATATTTTCATACACTGCCTCGACCGTTTCAAACTGTGTTAACAATTTAATCGCAGTTTTTTCACCAACTCCTGGTACACCTGGAATATTATCTGACTGGTCTCCCATTAAACCTTTCATATCGATAATTTGCTTTGGTGATAAGCTATATTTCTCAAATAAAGCTTCTTTCGTATATTCATCCACTTCTGTAATCCCTTTGCGAGGAATACATACGAGTGTATTGTCTGAAACAAGTTGCAGTAAGTCTTTATCTCCTGAAATAACTTTTACATGAAACCCTTGTTCACTCGCTTCTTTCGCTAACGTCCCCATAATGTCATCCGCTTCATAATTTTCTAATTCATAACGCGGTACGTTGAATGCATCAAGCATCTCACGAATAAACGGGAATTGCTCTGATAATTCAGGTGGAGTCTTTTGACGTCCTCCTTTATACTCACTATACGTTTTATGACGGAATGTCGTTTTACCCGCATCAAACGCTACTAACATATGCGTTGGTTTTTCTTCCTCTAATATTCTCATTAACATCATTGTAAAACCGTAAATTGCGTTCGTATGTATACCTTTGTCGTTATTTAAAAGCGGTAGTGCAAAGA
Organism: Bacillus sp. GbtcB14; assembly: GCF_019091205.1. Lineage (NCBI taxonomy): Bacteria > Bacillati > Bacillota > Bacilli > Caryophanales > Bacillaceae > Bacillus > Bacillus sp. GbtcB14. Next base: position 102,325 of record NZ_JAGXJT010000001.1, on the reverse strand, counting down.
AAGCACGATACGCGATATTATTACCATCTACTAATACGACCTTTTTTTCCAAACCAGAAACCTCCCCATACAAATTTGAAATGATTTTTTTCACAGAAAAAAAACCGTTCCTTTCCTCTCTCTATATTAACATGACTAATAGAGAGAAGAAAAATAACGGCTATTTTCTATCATATATACAAACGTTTACTAACATAAAAGGGAAGTGACGAGAACAGCATAACTATTCTCGTCCAAAATTACTCCTTGGATGAAGGGGTTTTCATGTATTATATTAACAGACCTTTATTAATATTTAATTAAGCCATTGTTAATATATTGTAAACATCCTTCATCCTATTTTTCAGTTGCTGATTTTGGTAAAACAACTGTAAATGTTGTCCCTTCCCCAACTTCACTATCCACTGTAATCGTACCGTGATGTGCCTCAACTAAATGCTTTACAATCGACAATCCAAGGCCTGTACCACCAGTATTTCTACTTCTCGCTTTATCCACTCGGTAAAAGCGTTCAAAAATACGCGGAATTTCATCTTTACTAATACCAATTCCCGTATCCGATACTTTTATATAAGCATTATATTTATCTTCTGCTAATTCTACAGAAACAACGCCTCCAGCCGGCGTATATACGATTGCGTTATTCATTAAATTAATAAAGATTTGCTTCAAACGACTTGGATCTCCAATGACCGAGACTCCTTTTAGCGCATTTACTTGTAAAGAAATTTCTTTTTCTCCTGCTTTGTTATCAAGCACCATATGAATGTCTTCAAGAAGTCCCTTCATATCAACGGTCCCCATACTCAATTTAAATCCTTGTTGCTCAATCTTTGATAAATCTAATAAATCTTCAATTAACCCTTGCATGCGTTCGCTTTCTTTTAAAATAATGTGCAAGAAATGTTCGCAGAATTTTTTATTATCCATCGCTCCGTCCAAGAGCGTTTCTGAAAAACCTTTAATAGAAGTAATCGGTGTCTTTAGTTCATGAGAAACATTCGCTAAAAAGTCTTTCCTCATTTGTTCTAATTTCTTTAGCTCAGTAATGTCATGGAATACAAGGACAATCCCTTTCCATTCATGGTTCGTCCCGATAATCGGTGCTCCATATACTTCGAAATGCTTTCGCTCAATTCCAAGCGGCAATAACATTTGTTTACGCACTTTCACTTCTGTCATAAAGATTTCTTCCACGAGCTCTATAATTTCTGTATGATGAAACGACTCATAATATAAACGATCTAAATATTCTTCATCTGTTACGTGGAAAGTCTCCTTATAAGAACGGTTTACAAGATTTATATAACCGCGGCTATCAATTAAAATCATTCCGCTTCCCATATTTTCAATTAACGTATGCAGACGATCTTGTTGCATTTCTTGCTCAAGTGTCATCTCTTGTAAATTACGGGCTAAAATATTAATCGCTTTACTCAGCATTCCCGTCTCATCTGAATGACTTTCATAAGCGCGTGCTTTATAATTTCCCTTCGCTAATTCGATAGCAACTTTCGTAACGGATTCAATCGGCCTAATGTATTGCCCTGTAATTTTCATACCTAAAAATACGACTACGAGACAAGCGATAACAAATCCGATAATTAATAATCCCCACGTTTTTTGATGAACAGATTTCAAAGGCTCAATTGTACTTTTCACCAAAATGTACCCTTGTTTCCCTGCCACATCTTGAACGAACACCGCATGGTAAAATTCATTATTCTGATCTGTTTCTTTCGTAATGACTTTATTTCTTTGTTTCGTTGTTTCAGAAGTAAGTTCTTTAATTATCCCTTGGCTAAATGCAGACTGTTCTCCGCCGCTATATAGAACTTTCTTTTTTTCATCTACAAATGCAATAGAAGCCTGTATTTTTTCTTCTAACTTTTCAAATACATATGGATTTTTTAAAACATCATCAAAACCTTGTTCTTCTGCTAATACTGCAACATACTCTGTCTCTTTTACCATTCTCTCTTTGGCATGATCTATATAGTAGTTTTCAAACACGGTTTCCAGTAATAAACCTAGTCCAACTAAAATAAAAACAATAAGAGAAACAAATGTAAAAAGAAGCCTGGAACGAAATTTATTCATCCCCTTTTGGCTCCTCTAATTTATATCCTAAACCACGTATCGTTTTAATGTACGTCGGTTTTTTCGTATTTTGTTCAATTTTATCGCGCAAATGGCTAATATGAACGTCAACAATTCGTGTATCACCAGCAAAATCATAGTTCCATACAGCACTTAATAATTGATCACGTGTCAACACGCGACTTTTATTTTTCGCAAGATAAACAAGTAGTTCAAATTCTTTTGGTGTTAATTCAAGCTTTCTTCCTTGGAAATAAGCCTCATAAAATTCCGGCAAAATTTTAAGTTCAGCAATTGTGATACTCTCTTCATCTGAAGCTTCTTTAACTTGTTCTTCTTGTTGTAGTTTCGTGCGGCGTAAAATTGCCTTCACACGCGCAACAACTTCCCTTGGGCTAAACGGCTTCGTCATATAATCATCTGCCCCAAGTTCAAGACCTAGCACCTTATCAAATTCATCATCTTTTGCTGTTAACATTAAAATCGGCGTCATAACGCGCTGCAATCGTAATTCTTTACACACTTCCATACCATCCATTTTCGGAAGCATTAAATCTAATATAATTAAATCTGGGCGTTCTGTTGTCGCTTTTTGAAGCGCCATTTCTCCATCCATCGCTGTTATCACTTCAAACCCAGCTTGTTGTAGATTAAATTCAATTAAAGTTAAGATAAATTCCTCATCATCAACTACTAAAATACGATTGTTCATTCTTTTCCTCCAAGTTATAGACTTGAAACCTTCTTCATCCTAGTATTTTCCCCGTTATTCTCATCATACTAGAAAACAAGGTCCCTCTCAATATAATTGTCTATACATGGAGCTCATTTGTATCAAACTGCGGAAAATAGAAGTAATTACAGCTCACCTTCAGCTACACAGGATTTTGCCAAACTTTATAGATTGCTCTCTCTTTTTTAAAGCTCACTTCCGTATGAACTGTAAAATTTTGATTTTGCGCTAGGAAAAACGAAAGAGCATACGCTATTTTATAATCTGGTGTTTCATATCCATCAAATACTCTCCCGTACATTTCATTCGCGATTGAATCTGCCCACACTTCAGATTCTCTTATCGTTTCAAAAATAATGTCTTCTCGCTTCCACTTCATCTTAAAAAACCACCCCTTTCATTGACTTCAATCACCAATAAATATATTATTAATTTAAATATACAAATAAATGAAATTCGGAGGCTATTATGCGGATATTACTACCTATTTTAACTTTATTAGCAACATGTTTCCTTACTTTTAATGTACCGAGCTGGGATACGATTACAACAGGTTGTTCAGAATTTGCTGAAGGGTTTAAAGAGGGATTCTTCAACTAAAAATAGCGCTAGCCCCCTTATAGAAAGGTATGCTAGCGCTATTCATATTTTTACTTTTTAAAAATTATCTAATGCTTTTTCCATAATAGAAACTGATTTAAAAGGCGGCGTTACTGTTAAAGAACCTTTTACAACCGTTTCTCCTTTTTCATCATGAGCAGATACAAGCATATCAATTGTATGCTCCTCCTCAGAAACAGCCACAACTTCAAAGTGGATTTGTAACGTTTCATAATGGTGAACATGCTTCACGAACGTAAGGTCCTTCCTAGTAATATGACTACCTGGACCTGGTAAATATTTCGTAACTGCCGTTGTAATCATTCCAGTTAGCATAATGCTTGGTACAATCGGCTTTTCATACGGAGTTTGGGATGCGTAATCATGCTGAATATATAATGGATTGGCATCATTCGTTAACCCTAAATACAATAACAAATCTTTATCCTCAATTTTTTCAGTGATAGATAGTTTCTCTCCTACTGTAATTTCATCCATTTTACGACCAATTTGAACTTTTTTCTTTAACATGTTACAACCCCCTCCGATTTTTTCACCTTATTATCCTACTAAAAGGGATACCTTATCCGAAATTTACTATGATGAGGGCAATGTATAGTATAATTCTATAGTTTCATTATAGGATACACCAAATGATAGCGTTTTCATGTTATTTCAAAAAAACATTTCAATAAATAGTAGAAAAAGATTCGGGGCCCCGAATCTTTTTCCGCTTATATTTAATTATTAAACAAGAACTTTCATAACATTACGTACAGATTCTACAGAGCGATCTAACGCTTCTTTTTCATCTGCAAGAAGTTCTAATTCAATAATTTTTTCAATTCCGTTACCACCTAGAATTACTGGTACCCCTAAGTAAAGGTCACTATAACCGTATTCACCTTCAAGGTACGCAATAGCCGGTAATACACGGCGTTGATCTTTTAAGATTGCTTCTGTCATTTCAACTAAAGAAGCTGCTGGTGCGTAATATGCACTACCGTTTCCTAATAAGCCTACAATCTCGCCGCCACCTTTACGGGTACGTTCTACGATTGCTTCTAAACGCTCTTTCGGAATTAACGTCTCTAACGGAATGCCACCTGCATAAGAATAACGTACAAGAGGTACCATATCGTCACCGTGTCCACCAAGAACAAATCCTGTAATATCTTTCACAGAAAAGTTTAATTCTTGCGCGATGAATGTACGGAAACGAGCTGTATCTAATACGCCCGATTGACCGATAACACGCTCTTTCGGGAATCCTGCTTCTTTAAATACAGAATATGTCATTGCATCAACTGGATTTGTTAATACAACAATAATCGCATTTGGTGAATGTTTTGCAATGTCGCGCGTAATACTTTTCATAATTTTAGAGTTTGTTGCTACTAAGTCATCACGGCTCATACCAGGCTTACGCGCAATACCTGCTGTAATAACGACAACGTCAGAATCAGCAGTATCTGCGTAATCAGATGTTCCAATAATGTTAGCATCAAAACCTTGTACTGGGCTCGCTTCTAACATATCTAACGCTTTCCCTTTTGTTGGATTTTCCAGTTGTGGAATGTCCACTAATACAACATCTGCAAGTTCTTTTTGTGCTAATAAGAATGCTGTTGTTGCTCCTGTAAATCCTGCACCGATGACTGAGACTTTCTTGCGTTTGATTGTCATAATTTACCCCCCGCTTTAATTATGCGTTTTTGATTATCGCTACATCCATGTTTTTAATAAGTTCATTAGCGAACTCAGAACATTTCACTTCTGTTGCACCTTCCATTAAGCGTGCGAAATCATAAGTTACTACTTTTGAAGCAATTGTGTTCTCAACTGAAGCAGTTACTAATTTCGCAGCTTCGTTCCATCCTAGGTGCTCTAATAATAATACACCAGAAAGAAGAACTGAAGATGGGTTTACTTTATCTAAACCTGCATATTTTGGAGCTGTACCGTGTGTAGCTTCAAAGATAGCATGTCCAGTCACATAGTTAATGTTTGCACCTGGTGCAATACCAATTCCACCTACTTGTGCAGCAAGTGCATCAGAGATGTAGTCTCCGTTTAAGTTCATTGTTGCAACAACATCGAACTCACGTGGACGAGTTAAAATTTGTTGTAAGAAGATGTCTGCAATAGAATCTTTTACGATGATTTTTCCAGCCACTTCAGCGTCTGCCATCGCTTTATTCGCTGCATCTTTACCATCTTTCTCAACGATACGGTCATATTCAGCCCAAGTAAATACTTTGTCGCCGAATTCTTGTTCCGCTACTTCGTAACCCCAGTTTTTGAAAGCACCTTCTGTAAATTTCATAATGTTTCCTTTATGAACTAATGTAACAGAAGAACGTTTTTCGTTAATTGCATATTGAATTGCAGCACGAACAAGACGCTTTGTCCCTTCTTCTGAGATTGGTTTAATACCAATACCAGAAGTTTCTGGGAAGCGGATTTTATTAACACCCATTGCTTCTTTTAAGAAAGCAAGAACTTTTTCTGCTTCTGGAGATCCTTGTGCATATTCAATTCCAGCATAAATGTCTTCTGTATTCTCACGGAAAATAACCATATCAGTATCTTCCGGACGTTTTACAGGTGATGGAACACCATCAAAATAACGCACTGGACGTAGACATACATATAAATCTAATTCTTGACGAAGTGCTACGTTTAGAGAACGAATACCACCGCCAACTGGAGTTGTAAGTGGACCTTTAATCGCGATTAAATATTCACGGATTAAATTTAAAGTTTCTTCTGGTAACCACTCACCTGTTTGGTTGAATGCTTTTTCCCCTGCAAGCACTTCTTTCCAAACGATTTTCTTCTCACCATCATAAGCTTTTTCAACTGCTGCTTCTAGTACACGAGATGCAGCTGCCCAAATATCAGGACCAATTCCATCTCCTTCGATAAATGGAATAATCGGATTGTTTGGTACATTCATAACACCATTAGTTACAGTAATTTTTTCACCTGTCGTCAATGTGATAACCCCCATGTTTGAAATTTCATATGTATGAAACTGAGGGAATAACCCCTCAGTTCAAACCGTTATTCAAATTAAAATATTCTAATCATTACGTCTTCCCGAAAAAATCAGACTTTTGAAAGCGTATTTTCACTATCAAAATAGTGTTTTTCGCTTATCGTTGTGCAATTGGAACGTACACTTGATGTGTTGGTCCATTATAATCAGCACGCGGACGGATTAAACGGTTGTTTTCATATTGTTCTAGAATATGAGCTAACCAGCCTGACATACGGCTAATTGCAAAAATAGGTGTAAATAAGTCATGGTCAATTCCTAAGCAATGGTATACAGAAGCTGAATAGAAATCAACATTTGGTGGAAGACCTTTTTCTTTTGTTACAATGTCTTCAATTTTGATAGACATATTATACCATTTGTCTTCTCCTAAAAGCACGCATAATCTCTTAGACATTTCGCGTAAATGTTTTGCACGCGGATCACCCTGCTCATATACACGGTGGCCAAAGCCCATGATTTTCACTTTATTTTGAAGAGCATTATGAATATATGATTCTACATTTTCTTCTTCGCCAATTTCAGTTAACATCTTCATTACATTTTCATTTGCCCCGCCGTGAAGAGGACCTTTTAACGCACCGATTGCTGCTGTAATACCAGAATATACATCTGAAAGTGTAGCTACACAAACGCGTGCAGTAAATGTAGAAGCGTTTAACTCATGATCTGCGTGAAGTACAAGCGCCTTATCAAAAGCTTCAATTTCAACTTCATTTGGCTCGCGATCATTTAACATGTACAAGAAGTTTGCAGCTAATGATAAATCGTTTCTAGGCTCAACAACATCTAAACCTTTACGAATTCTTGCATAAGCAGCAACTAAAGTTCCCACTTGAGCCTGCAATTTAACCGCTTTCAAATAATTGGAGTTTTCATCCATATTTTCAGCGCTCTCATCGTATAATGATAGCATGGAAATTGCAGTTCGTAAAACAGACATCGGATGTGCGATTTTTAAATCTACTTGTTTCAAATATGTTAAAATCTCACCTGGAACTTTATAGTATTCCGATACAGTTTCTTTAAATTTCGCTAGTTCTTGTTCATTAGGAAGCTTGCGATGCCATAATAAGTACACTACTTCTTCAAATGTAGCATTCTCAGCTAAATCATCAATATTATACCCAACATAAGTTAATGTATCATCAATAATAGAGCTCACAGATGATGTTGTTGCTACTACCCCTTCTAAACCTCGAATAACAGTCATGACATTCTCTCCTTTTCCTGAAAATTCTCCCAACCTTGCTCCTTATATCTATTTGCTCCCCTTTTGAATTATGAACGCCCGTTCACTCTTTAGGCAAGCAAAATGCACGATCATGCAAATTTGTTGCGATGTTCCCCTCTTATGTCCATTGTCTACATGGAAAGCATGAGCGTGAATGTCTCCCCGAATCCTCACGCTCAAAACAACAAGTTAGTGAGGAAAAATAATTCCGAAGAGTTTTATGATAAAAACAACATAAAACAATATCATTATAAAATTGTTTTATGTTGTTTTTATTTTATCTGGTGTAAAGTCTCTGCTGTTATGTAACTTTTCAAAGTTTCTAATCCTATTATAAACAATTATCTGACTTTTGTGAACAGAAAGAATTCAAAAATTTTATATTACTATAAAATTTCTTATTTAAACATCTGTATAATACTCATAACTGCATAGGCAATTCCAGCCCCAATTAATGGACCTACAGCAACTCCATTAAATAAAGCAACCGCTATAATTGTCCCGAAAACGAGCGCAGTTGTAATATGAGGATCCGTCGTCAATAATTGTACGCCGCCTTTCGCTAGCAAAGCAACCGCTACACCTGAAGCTAAAGCAATCCATGCATAATACGATTTCGCTGCTTCTCCAAGTTGTTTAAAACCTATTTCCCCCGTCGCAATCGGTACGAGTACTGCTATTGTAATAACCGTAACACCAAGGTTAATCCCTTTCGTTTGTAGATAAGGAAAGACTTTATCTCCTAGAAACGTAAATTTCAATAAAAATAACACACCAATAGCTACAGTAAGCGATTGGTTTTTCGCAATAAGTCCTATAATAAGTAGTATGAATAAAAATAACGTTGACTGACTAATCATGTTTGCACTTCCTTTCTGAAAATAATGAACTCATTTCCAAACAAAAATACCTTTAAACCTATCGTTATACATGCTATATCGATGTATATTCCACAATAATCACTTCATTTTTTACATATTTTAAAATGACAAACTGAGACTTTCATCATCAAAAATTTAAGCATGTATACATTTTTAAAAACGGTCGTCTCTCCTTTCTTTTCTAATAAGAAACAGGTAAAATAAAAAGAAGAGAAAATGAAGTTTTTACCATATAGTAGAAGCATCAACACCAAGCTTTTCCGGTCACTCATATACTGAAAAAGCAGGAAAAATCCATCATTCCACTATAACATAAAGTGAAACTTTAATCAGTGGGGCATTTTTCACTGATTATTAGTTGAACCAATCGGGCTTTTACGGGCAGTTTATCTCCATCTAACTCCTTTGATCCAGCCGCACTTTGGGTAGGAGATTTACTGCCCGTTAATGCGGGGTAAAGTGAAACTTTAATCAGTGGCGGCACACTCGTTATAAGTTGAACGAATTAGGATAATCCAAATTGGAATGGGAGGTATACATCTTTGAACCGAAACTTACTATATATGATATTGCGACTCATATTTGTCATTGTAGCAACGGTAGCCGGGTTCTATGCATTACTATATATGTCAGGACTTATCTACCCTTTTATTATCGCTTTCGCATTTGCTTATTTGATTAATCCCGTCGTCAATTTCCTTAATCAAAAACTACAATTTCCTCGCGCACTAGCCGTGCTCGTTAGCTTAATTCTCGTATTCGGAGCTATCGTCGGGCTCGTTACATACCTTGTAACAGAAGCAATATCGGCCACAACATACTTACTTCAACTTGTTACAGTAAAGTTTCCGGATATCGTTAAATTCGCAGAGCAATTTGCACTTAATCATATTATGCCTCTCTATGATGATTTAATTTCTAAATTTAATCATCTTGGGGAACCACAGCGCTATACGATTACACAAAACATTCAAAACTTAGGAACCGAAGCAACGACACAAATGAAAGAACTTTTAACTGCTATTATAAGCGGGTTAACAAATTTCATTAGTGCATTACCAACAACTTTAACTGTTCTTGTATTCGTTTTATTAGCCACTTTCTTCATTAGTTACGATTGGCACCGTCTTGCTCAGAAAGTAAGAAAATTTTTGCCCAATCGTGTTCATGGCTATGGAAAAACTATTTTTGTCGATTTAAGAAAAGCTTTATTTGGTTTTGTTAAAGCGCAACTTACACTCGTATCTATGACAACTGTTATTGTACTAATCGGACTGTTAATATTACGTGTACCATACGCCATTACTATCGCGATTATTACAGGGGTTGTAGATTTACTCCCGTACCTAGGAACAGGCGCCGTCTTCGTTCCTTGGGTTATATACGTATTTTTCACTGGCGACACTGCTTTCGCCATCGGTCTTCTCATCTTATACATCGTCGTGATTGTCCAAAGACAAATTATGGAGCCTAAAGTACTTTCATCTAATATCGGCCTCGATCCATTAGCAACACTGATCGCTCTATTTGTCGGCTTTAAGCTTTTTGGCTTTTTAGGATTAATCATCGGTCCAGTCACCTTAGTACTACTTAATACATTGCACAAAGCTCGTGTATTCCATGATTTGTGGAAATATATTAAAGGCTCACCTTCAAAATAATAGTTTCTAATTCATATACAACAAAAAACTTACATGTAATCAGTGGGAATTTCCCACTGATTATTCCTTGTACTTATTTTTCATACTCATTACATCCAACAAGAGAATTGCACCCAAAAAGGATCATTCTCTTGTTTTTTGTATAAAAAACGCATATCTCGAGGTCTTTTTACATATTTATTCTTTTGTTTTTATAATTATTACTTACATTTATTACTTTTTATGTAAATGAATAAATATACAAAATAGCACAGAATGAGGCTTAAACTAACAATTTCTCTGCTCGTATCTAACTTTTCCACACTAATCGAATCCGTTTATATACAAAAACAAGCTTGCGTTCACAAAAATTTTCTTACAGCACACTCAGTAAGAACTACCTCCCCCTCCAATCAATATCCAATCGAAAAATACACAGCAAATATATAATAAAGTAAAACTACGATTAGTAAGAATTTTGTCCACCACCGATTATTAACTTTCAATAATCGGACTTGTATAGGCAGTCTGATTTCCACTTAACCCCTTCACACTCACCAAACTTTAATTAACAGAGCTTCATCCATCCCCATCCTTTTGCGGGCAAAAAAAATAGTGCTTAGATCGCTATAATCTAAGCACTATTTCTGCACAATAATAGTAGAATTCTTTCTAAACTTCCATTCCATCCACTTCATAACAAATGGCTTCAACAAAGCCCTCGTCATAGGGAGAACAAAGATAAACCCTATTATATCCGTTACATATCCGGGAAGTACCAAAAGAATACCTCCTACAAAGATAAAAATACCATCTAGCACTGCCGCTCCTGGCATTTCCCCTCTATTCAACTTAGATTGAATCTCTCCCAGCACTTTAAATCCTTGCCTTTTCGCCAAATAGACACCTACAACACCCGTAAATACAATCATAGCGAACGTAGACCATAAACCTATTACATGACTCGATCCAATTAAGACCGTAATCTCAATCGCCGGTATTAAAATAAACAAGAATAGTAACCACTTCATAGTTCTACACTCCTTTCACATACCATCACTTTAAACGCCCTTACAACGCCCATATACACCATATAAAAGTCTAATACATTCCAATATCAAACTTCATAATAAACAGCTTATAAAAGCAATTTCAGACGTCTCAAGCCAGTTCCGCCTCATTTTTGTGTAAAAAAAAAGAGAAGGACTCCGATCCTTCTCTCCGTATTACTTATAGCACTTCCGCATGTCCATTATAAACAATTCCGCGTGCTGCATCAACTGTTACTTCTTGGCCATTTTTTAAAGTTGCTGTTACGCCGTTTACACCAACGATAACAGGAATACCAATTGATACACCTACAACAGCCGCGTGGCTTGTTAGACCGCCTTCTTCTACAACTAGAGCAGCAGCTTTTTCGATTGCAGGAATCATATCTTTATCAGTACTTGTTGTAACAAGGATATCACCTTCGTTTACGTTCGCTACAGCTTCAGCAGCTGTTTTCGCTACAACTACTTTACCTTTTGCAGCTTTGCGACCGATTCCTTGTCCTTTCGCAACTTCTTCACCAACAACATGGATTTTCATTAAGTTTGTTGTACCAGTTTCAGCAACCGGTACACCAGCAGTGATTACTACAGTGTCTCCAAGTCCAATTAGACCTGCATCCATACCTGTTTGAATTGCAGTATCTAACATTTCGTCAGTAGACGCTGCACGTTTTCCAGCCATAAATGCTTGTACACCCCAAACAAGTGCAAGACGACGTCCTACTTGCTCGTCAGATGTTACAGCTACGATTGGAGATTTTGGACGGTATTTAGAGATCATTTTTGCAGTATGTCCACTTTCTGTTGGAGCTACGATTGCAGCTACATCAAGAGCAAGTGCTGTATGCGCAACAGATTGGCTAATTGCATCTGTAATTGTTGGAGTGAACTCTTTAATACGTTTTTTGAACATATCTTCATATTGTAATGATTTTTCAACACGTACTGCAATGTTAGCCATCATTGTTACTGCTTCTACTGGGTATTGACCAGCAGCTGTTTCACCTGAAAGCATGATTGCATCTGTACCATCGAAGATTGCGTTAGCTACGTCACTTGCTTCCGCGCGAGTTGGACGTGGGTTACGTTGCATAGAATCTAACATTTGTGTCGCAGTAATAACCGGTTTACCTAACACGTTACATTTTTTGATTAGACGTTTTTGTACTAATGGTACTTCTTCTGGTGGAATTTCTACACCCATATCACCACGAGCTACCATTAAACCGTCAGAAACTTCTAAGATTGAATCGATGTTATCGATACCCTCTTGGTTTTCGATTTTTGGTACGATTTGAATGTATTGAGCGTTATGCCCTTCTAATAATTCACGGATCTCTAATACGTCAGATGCTTTACGTACGAATGAAGCTGCGATGAAATCAACTTTTTGCTCGATACCGAAAACGATATCTTTTACGTCTTTTTCAGTGATACCAGGAAGCTTAATGCTTACGTTTGGTACGTTAACACCTTTTTTATTTTTTACAGTTCCGCTGTTTAAAACTTTTGTACGGATGTTTCCGTCAGCTTTTTCGATTACTTCTAGTTCGATAAGACCGTCATCGATTAGAATACGAGAACCTGGGTCTACATCGTCATAAAGACCAGCATAAGATACAGAGAACTTCTCTGCAGTACCTAATACTTGCTCAGTAGAAAGAACTACTTCTGCACCTGTTACAAGCTCAGCTTGTCCGTCTACGAAGTCGTGAGTACGGATTTCTGGACCTTTTGTATCAAGTAAGATACCAACTGTTTTACCAGTTTTCTTTGAAGCTTCACGAATGTTTTTAATACGAGCGCCGTGCTCTTCATGGCTACCATGAGAGAAGTTTAAACGAGCAACGTTCATACCCGCTTCGATTAATTGTTCTAATTTCTCAATACTTTCACTAGCAGGACCTATAGTACATACAATTTTAGTTTTACGCATATTGCACCTCCGAAAATTATGAAACCGTTCCCAAATATCCGACATTAAGCCGATTAGATGGATAATTCTTTAGATAATTGATACATATCTTTATCGATTGTATGCTTTTGAGCTAACGCTTCGATAATATCATGATCAACAAGTTTATTATCTTGAATACCTACACAACGTCCACCTCTACCAGCAATTAACAATTCAACTGCTCTTGCGCCAAGACGACTTGCTAATACACGGTCTTGTGCACTTGGTGATCCACCACGTTGTACGTGACCTAATACAGTTACACGAGTATCAAAGTTTGTTGCTTCTTCAATATGCTTACCGATGTCAATTGCACTTCCAACACCTTCAGCTACAATGATAATACTGTGTTTTTTACCACGTTCACTACCGCGCTTCAGACGAGCAATAACATCTTCCATGTCATACTCTTCTTCTGGAATTAAAATTGTTTCAGCACCATCAGCTAAACCAGCCCATAATGCGATATCTCCAGCATGACGTCCCATTACTTCGATAACATATGTACGTTCATGAGATGTAGCTGTGTCACGAATTTTATCAATTGCATCAATAACAGTATTTAAAGCTGTATCGAAACCAATTGTGAAGTCTGTTCCAGGAATATCATTGTCGATTGTACCTGGTACACCAACACATGGGAATCCTTGTTCAGTTAATTTTTTAGCACCTTGGTAAGAACCATCTCCACCAATAACAACAAGTCCTTCGATACCGTGTTTCTTTAATTGCTCGATACCTTTTAGTCGTACTTCTGGATCTTTAAACTCAGGACATCTTGCTGTATATAATTTTGTACCACCACGGTGGATAATATCGCCAACAGAACCAAGTTCTAATTTTTCAATATGACCAGAAATTAAACCAGCGTATCCATGGTAAATACCATATACTTCAATATCATGGAAAATCGCTTTACGAACAACTGCACGAATGGCAGCATTCATACCAGGTGAATCTCCACCACTTGTTAATACACCAATACGTTTCATTTGTACTCACCTCATAAAGATTATTTGCCTTATAATAAAATAACACGAAAAAATATAAAAACACAATGGAGAAGATGTGTCTTTTCATAATAAAAACGTGCATTCGCGAAGAGGAACGCACGCTTTTATTATTTTATCCCAATGGAAGCGTTTGAAAACGAAACTTGCCCAATTTTCATATATTTTTCATAACGTTTTTCGATTAATTCATCTTTTGAAATTCCGCTTAATTGTTCAAAAGTTTTCTTAAGCATTAAATCTATATTTTCTGATTGTTTTAAAATATTACGATGCGCTCCGCCTTTTGCTTCTGGAATGATTTCGTCAATTACACCTAATTCTTTCAAATCTAATGCTGTAATTTTCATCGCTTCTGCAGCTTCTTTTGCTTTACCAGCGTCTTTCCAAAGAATTGCCGCCGCACCCTCTGGTGTAATAACAGAATACGTGGAATTTTCTAGCATATGAATGTAATCTCCTACTCCAAGACCTAACGCACCACCACTACCGCCTTCACCGATAACAATACAAATAACAGGTACAGTTAAACCCGCCATTTCAAATAAATTGCGGGCAATTGCCTCACTTTGTCCACGTTCTTCAGCTGCTTTACCAGGATAAGCTCCCTTCGTATCGATGAAACAAATAATAGGACGATTAAACTTTTCCGCTTGTTTCATTAGACGCAGTGCTTTTCGATATCCTTCTGGATGAGGCATCCCAAAATTACGACGAATATTTTCTTTCGTATCTTTTCCGCGTTGATGTCCAATTACAGTTACTGGCATCCCCTTATATTTCGCAATGCCGCCGACAATCGCTGCATCGTCGCCAAATAGACGATCTCCATGACATTCAAAAAAATTAGTAAATAAGTGCTCAATATAATCGAGCGTTGTCGGTCGTTCTGCATGACGAGCAATTTGAACACGGTCCCATACTTTCATATTGCCGTATATATCTTCCTCTAATTTTTCTAACTTGTCTTCCAAAATACGAATCTCCTCACTGAAGTCCATCTGGCTGTTTTTCGTATAGTCTTTCAGTTCACGAATCTTATTTCTTAGCTCAACAACTGGTTTTTCAAATTCTAGCTCTGCCATACAGCCATTTCCCCTCCTTGATGAACTTCTAAAATCTTACGGAGCGATTCTCTCATATCATCACGATGCACCACCGCATCTAATTGACCGTGCTCTAATAAAAATTCTGCCGTTTGGAAATCTTCCGGTAGTTTCTCACGCACTGTTTGTTCAATTACACGTCTACCAGCAAATCCGATAAGTGCACCTGGCTCTGCAAGATTGTAATCACCAAGTGAAGCGAAACTTGCTGAAACCCCGCCCGTCGTTGGGTGAGTCATAACAGAAATAAATAACCCTCCTGCATTACTATGCTTTTTCAAAGCTACGCTTGTTTTTGCCATTTGCATTAAACTTAATATCCCTTCTTGCATACGGGCACCACCCGACGCAGTAAAGATAATAAATGGAACTTGTAAGTCGTATGCTTTTTCAACTGCACGGGCAATTTTCTCTCCTACAACAGAGCCCATGCTGCCCATTCGAAAACGAGAATCCATTACTGCAACAACAACAAGCATGTCATCAATTGTTCCTTCACCAGTTACAACCGCTTCGTTCAATTCAGTCTTCTTACGATCGCTCTCTAGTTTCTCTTCGTATCCTGGAAACTCGAGTGGATTTAATGAAACCATTTCTTTGTCATACTCACGGAATGACCCTTCGTCCAATATACTATCAAGACGTTCCCATGCATTCATAGGATGATGATATCCACAATTCACACATACTTTTAAATTTTTTAGAACCTCTTTCGTATACATGATTTTTTTACATTTCGGACATTTTGTCATAACGCCATCCGGTACATCTTTTCGTACTTGTTCTGAAGGTATTGCAGCGTACTTTTTCTTTTTCACGAATAAATCTCTTAGCACAATTTGACCCCCTTCGTTGAGAGCTAAGGTTAGCGCAAGAAGAAAATTGGGCTAACACCAAAGTTTGATGTTAGCCTTATCTTCTCAATCTGTCTAATAACCTCACTCTTTACGTTTAACTTTAACCGCTACGCGATAGAATGTTTGTCATAACGTGTCATGGTCATTTCGACAAATTTTATACATTACGAGTGAAACTGTATATTCTCTACTAATTCATCGTAAATTTTTAGTGCATCATTTTCTTGTTTTTCTTCCAAAGTAGCATAAAGCTTTCTATACATATTGATAGAATCTCCTGAAACTTTACAAGAAAGAGTTGATACGTAATCATTTACGATCATCCAAATGCGATATAATAAATAATTATCCACTTGTTCAATAAGTGTTTTAAAGAACGTTTGATGAAGCATCGGAATTGAGTTTTCATTTTCTTCAAGCACTTGATGTAATTTTCTTAGCACTTTAGAAAACGTTTCTTTCGGTAAATTACATACAATTCGAATCATATCTTTCTCAAGTAATCGTTTTGTTTGTAATAAATCACGAATTGTTTTCTCATCTTGCAGCAAGAACGGCGCAATCAATTGTACAAGACCGTTATCGTAAAAGTTTCGAATAAACGTCCCTTCACCACGCCTCGTTTCAATCAATCCTACCAGTTCTAAAGCACGCAATGCTTCTCTTACAGAGGAACGCCCTACGTTTAAACGTGAACTTAACTCACGCTCAGACGGCAAACGATCCCCCGCCACCAATCCATCTTCTTCCATAATGGAACGGATTTTTTTTACAATTTCGAGATATACTTTTGTATTTGATGATGTCAATGGAAATTCCTCGCTTATTCTTTACCAATCAGCGCTAATTGTTTTGTTTTCTCAGCAATCTCATTTGGGTCTACTTGACGGCGAGCTACTCCTGTCTCCATTGCAGCTTTCGCAACGTAAGCCGCCACTTGAGGCGCTACACGCGCGTCAAACGGTGCCGGAATGATATAGTCTGCATTCAACTCATCTTCTGCTACAAGCTCAGCAATAGCCTGTACAGCTGCCATCTTCATTTCTTCGTTAATCTGTGTCGCATGTACGTCAAGTGCACCACGGAAAATACCAGGGAACGCTAGTACATTATTTACTTGGTTTGCGAAGTCAGAACGACCCGTCCCAACAACAGCTGCGCCCGCTGCTTTTGCCAATTCTGGCATAATTTCTGGAACTGGATTCGCCATTGCAAAAATAATTGCATTGTCATTCATTGTACGAACCATCTCTTCTGTTAATGCACCTTCTGCAGATACACCAATGAATACGTCCGCACCTTGTACAACATCAGCTAAAGAACCTTCGATACGATTCTTATTTGTATATTTTGCAACTTCATCCTTCACAGGATTCATACCTGTAGGACGACCCTCGTAGATCGCACCTTTACGGTCACACATAATAATGTCGCGTACACCATAGCGATATAAAAGTTTAATAATTGCAATACCTGCTGCACCTGCGCCATTTGCGACAACTTTAATGTCAGACATTTTCTTTCCAACTAATTTTAGCGCGTTCACAAGACCTGCTACTGTTACGATAGCTGTTCCGTGTTGATCATCATGGAAGATAGGAATATTTGTTTCTTTTTTCAAACGTTCTTCAATAATGAAGCAGTTTGGTGCTGCGATATCCTCTAAGTTAACGCCGCCAAAAGTTGGCTCCATTAATTTTACAGTTTCAACAATTTTGTCTACATCGTTTGTATTTAAGGCGATTGGGAATGCATCTACACCAGCAAAGCTCTTGAATAATACAGCTTTACCTTCCATTACTGGAAGAGATGCTTCAGGTCCAATGTTACCAAGACCAAGTACAGCCGTGCCATCTGTCACAACTGCTACCATATTTCCCTTCATCGTATATTCATATACCTTACTTTTATCGTCATAAATTTCTTTACAAGGTTCTGCAACCCCTGGAGAATATGCAAGACTTAAATCTTTTGCATTTTCTACTTTTACTTTTGATACAGTTTCTAATTTTCCTTGATGCACTTTATGCATGTGAAGTGCTTCTTCACGAAGTGTTGACAAACTATCCACTCTCCTCAAATTATTCTAGCTGATATCAATTTCTCCAAGTGGTCTGACCACGAACACTACTACTATAATAATCGAAGTGTAGGGAAATTGTCCATTATATTTTCACAACTACATTTTCTTCCCCGACAATTTCACGAAGTGCTCCTAAACATTCTTCACTTGGATGAATCGATAAACTTCGAGATAATTGTACCATTTTATGTTCCTTTTCATAATAAATTAGTACTTTCGCAAAACCTGAATAATCAAACAACATTTTAGTAACCTGATTTAAAAGCTTTTTCTCATACTGAGACGGCAATTTCACGTAAACAGATGCATCTTTCTTTTCTTCATACACATCCATTTCTTCTAATGGATAGAGTCCATTTACAATCCATTGTAACTTATGATTTCTTAGCTCAATCATGCCGTCAACTAAAACAATTGCTCCTTCTTGTAACTTATCTGAGAAATGTATATACGTTTCTGGGAAGAGAACCGCTTCCATTTCATCATTTTGATCACAAAATGTAATAAACGCCATCTTTTGCAACTTTTTCGTGCGAATCACTCTCACGCTTGTTATATACACGATAGCCCTTTGTACTTTTTTCTTATGTCGCATTGCCTGAGCGAGAGAGGGAATTTCTAATTCTTTCGCTAACTTCACATACTGCGCTGTCGGATAGCTTGATAAATAAAAACCTAGTGCTTCCTTCTCTTTATTTAACTGTTCAATAAAAGAGAGCTCTTCTCCTTGTACGTATTTTGATTTTGGAACAGCATCCCCTAAATCACGTGCAAGATTTGCGTACTCTAACGCTCCTTTAAGGCTTTTCCATAAATTCGTTCTCGAAACACCAAAATCATCAAAACACCCAGACCAGACGAACGCCTCTAAATTTCGCTCTGTTACAAACTTTGATGGCATACGAAGACAAAATTCAAATAAATCTTCAAACATTTTTTTCTCACGTTCTTCGAGTAATGCTGTCACTGTAGCCATTCCGATGTTTCGAATGGAAAGTAAGCTGTAACGTATCGCATTACCTTCTATTTGGAAATTGTAACCACTTCTCTGAAGAGACGGTGGCAAAACGTGAAAACCTTTCCGCTTCGTTTCTCGTATATACTGCACAATCTTATCTTCATTTCCAATTGCACTTGATAATAATGCTGTCATAAATTCCAGCGTATAATTCGCTTTTAAGTAAGCAAGCTGATATCCAATCATACTGTAGGCTACAGCGTGACTTCGGTTAAAACCGTAATTCGCAAATCTTACAATTAAATCGTAAATTTTCTCTGCGGATGTCTCGTCATAACCATTTTGTAAACAACCTTGTACAAAATGCTTACGTTCCTGATCTAAAATATCACGATTTTTTTTACTCACTGCACGGCGTAATAAATCTGCTTCTCCGAGCGAGAATCCTGCTAATTTCGACGCAATTTGCATAATTTGTTCTTGGTACACAATTACACCGTACGTTCTTTCTAAAATTGGCTTTAAGTCCGGATGTAAATATTCAATTTTTCTTTTTCCATGCTTTGATTCAATAAAGGTCGGAATTTGTTCCATCGGTCCAGGTCTATATAACGAGTTAACAGCGACGATATCTTCAAATTCATTCGGTTTTAACCCGCGAAGCACATTTCGCATACCACCTGATTCAAGCTGGAATACACCTGTTGTATCCCCTCTACCTAACAATTGGAACGTCTTTTCATCTTGAAGTGGTAAATTTCTTATATCAATTTGTGTCCCCGTTTTTTTCACGATAAACTTTATAATATTTTCAAGTAACGTTAAATTACGTAATCCTAAAAAGTCCATCTTTAACAAACCAAGTTCTTCTAATGCATCAGCTGGATATTGCGTAACATACACATCGTTATGCCCTTCTTGAATTGCAACACTTCCTGTTAACGGCTCTTGGCTCATAATAACGCCAGCTGCATGAATAGACGTATGACGTGGTAAGCCTTCTACACGTTTTGCAATTTCAAACACACGCTCATGTAACAGATTCCCTTGTATAAACTCACGGAGTGATTGCGATTCCTCATATGCATCCTTTAACGTTATACCAAGCTTTGATGGGATAAGTTTTGAGAATATGTCAATATCTCGCGGCGGAACCCCCATTACACGCGCAATGTCTCTAATTGCCGCCTTCGCTGCAAGCGTCCCGAACGTTACAATTTGTGCAACACGAAGTTGACCATATTTATCTTTCACATATCGAATCATCTCATCACGTCTTATATCTGGAAAATCGATATCAATATCTGGAAGCGTCACACGTTCAGGGTTTAAAAATCTTTCAAATAATAAATCGTATTCAATTGGATCAATATCTGTAATTTCTAATACGTAAGAAACGAGTGAACCAGCTGCCGATCCACGTCCTGGTCCTGTTAAAATATGATTTTCATGCGCATACTTCATAAAATCCCATACGATGAGGAAATAATCACTAAACCCCATACTAGAAATAACGTTTAATTCATGATTTAAACGCTGGATATGTACTTCTTTCGGCGTACCATAACGTTTCTGCAACCCTTCTTCACAAACGCGGCGTAAATACATATCATTCGTCTCGTTAGCTGGAACAGGAAATTTCGGTAATTGATTTACATGAAACGGTATTTCTACTCTGCAACGTTCTGCAATTTCTACTGTATTGTTAATCGCCTCTTCTACGTGAGAAAATAGTGCTTCCATTTCATCTGATGATTTTAAATAATATTGATCTGTTTTCAGCCTCGGCCTATCTGGATCCGTCATTTTCGATCCACTTTCAACAGATAATAAGCACTCATGAACAAGTGCGTCACTTTGATTGATGTAGCGTACATCGTTTGTTGCAACAACTGGAACATTTATCCTACTCATAAATGCAGGTAATGTCTCTTGCAGAAGCAGTTCATCTTGAATCGCATGATGCTGCAAACTCATATAAAAATTGCCGAACATATTTTGGTACATGCGAGCTACTTCTTCAGCTTCACTCTCTTTATCTTCTAATAATAATTGTTCAATTTCCCCATCTTTACCTGGTGAAATAGCAATTAATCCTTTCGCATAATGGGCAAGCCACTTTTTCGGAATACCTTCTTTTGACTTCGTCATAATGCTACTAGAAATCTTTAATAAATTTTGATAGCCTATTTCATTTTCAGCAAGTAAAACAAGCGGATAAGATTTTTCGTCTTCTTCACTAAAAATAGAAGCTGTTAAGCCGATAATAGGCTGTATACCATGTTTCTTACATGCTTTATAAAACGGAATAACGCCATACATAACATTTTCATCCGTAATAGCGAGTGATGAAAAACCAAGTTCTTTCGCCCTGATTACAAGCTCATCAATTTTACAAGCACTTTTTAACAAACTAAAAACGGTTTGACATTGTAAATGCACAAACTTCACTGTTGTACCCTCTCTTTACCAATTTGACTACTTTTATTATAGGTGATGAGGAAAGCGGAAATCAAAACATACTTCTTATACTTTGTCCATATATATGAAGAAGAAAGGGGAATGACGATGGATGTAAGAGAACACACTTTTTTCTCTCTGCTTATTATTAGTTATTTTATTGCCTTTGGGGTTATACTCGGTGGTTCATTAATTGGCGGCTTTGGTGCATTTCTTATCGGAAAACCAACTCTAACTTACATTAATCAATTCGCCCAAAATTTAAAGATTTGGGCACTCGTTGCAGCAATTGGCGGAACATTTGATACTTTTTATAGCTTTGAAAGAAGTTTCTTTGGCGGAGATATGAAAGATATCGTAAAACAAATTCTCCTTATTTTTTTCGCAACGGGTGGTATGCAAACAGGCCTTACTATTATTAAATGGCTAACGCAGGAACATGTATGAGAGTACCAAGTGCCAATACAGCAAAAAAATGGTATTTAGTTTTAGCTGGTGCTGCTGTTGGAGGCGTGTTGAGCTGGTTTATTTTTTTGTACATATACGGTGTTTTTCAAGAAGAACAAGCTAGTAAAATAGCAGAGCAACGAGAAATTATAGAAAAACAAGAAGCAAAGCTCCACGTCCTTCTCGAAGATCAAGAAAAATTGAATACAGAAAATAAACGACTCTTAACTATTCAAGAGATTAAAATAAAAATAATCAATCGAGAAAAATACGATTTAGACAATCTTACACTCGAAAATATGACCACTTCTATTCATAATGACCTCCAGCATCTTTTAACGAAAAACATACAAAGTATCGCAAAAAATAAAGACCTACTCAAAAAAGCAATCGAAAATAAAACGTATAAACATTACGATCGTCTATACCGCTTTAAAGTCGATACAATATCTTTTGATACCGTGCTTGAAATTAGCATTGCTATAGAGAAAGAAAAATAAAGAAGGAGGGCTTTAGCGCCACTCCTTCTTTTCGTTTTAATATATAATCTCTTATTTACAAATCTCACGTAAATCCGCAAACAGACGATCCGCTTCTTCCCAAGAAGATGCTTTTGCACCAGAAGCCATCGGATGCCCTCCACCATTATATTGCATTGCTAATTTATTTATTACTGGTCCTTTTGAACGAAGACGAACACGAATCACATCGTCTTCCTCTAAAAATAGAACCCACGACTTTAATCCATCAATATTACCAAGTGCTCCAACAACACCGGATGCCTCAGAAGGAAGTACATCAAACTTTTCTAATACTTCTTTCGTTAATTTAATGTAAGCTGCTCCTTCTTCTACCATCGTAAAGTTTTGTAAAATATAGCCGTTTAAACGAGCAATCTTTTCTTTCGTCTTATACATTTCATTGTATAAATCTGTGAATTTCACATCCATATCAACAAGCTCACTTACATAACGAAGTGTTTTCGCTGTTGTATTCGGGAATAAGAAACGACCTGTATCCCCAACAATACCCGCTAAAATAAGACGAGCTGCTTCTTTTGTTATCTGTAACCCTTTATCTTTTCCATAACTGTAAAGCTCATAAATCATTTCACTTGTAGAACTTGCTGTCGTATCGACCCACGTAATATCTCCGTACGGATCTTCATTTGGGTGATGATCAATTTTGATTAACATCTTCCCTTTTGTATAGCGTTGATCGTCAACACGCTCTTGGTTCGCAGTATCACAAACGATAACCAGTGCATTTTCATATACACTATCTTCAATATCATCCATTACTCGTAAGTATGCTAGTGACGGTTCATTATACCCAACCGTATAAATATTTTTCTCTGGAAACGATTCTTGTAGGATTGTACTAAGACCGCCCTGTGAACCTAGTGCATCTGGATCTGGACGTACGTGACGATGAATAATAATCGTATCAAACTCTTTAATTGCTCCTAAAATTTGCTCATGCATATGTATAATCTCCTTTTTATTCAACTTCTTCACTTTATTCCGCATTAACGTGCAGTAAAAGCCCAATTTGTGCGGGCTAATCATTAGCGCGTGGAAACATTCTCACACTAATTAAAGTTTCACTTTATCCTTCATTATAACGGAAAGTATTTCATACATGCGAACAATTGCTTTATAATAAAAGTTAGAAAGTTTAGATATTTCTCTTTTCTCCACTATTATTTTTCACAAAACGATGGGAGTGTGCATTATGCCAATATTAGTCTTCTGTATTATCGTTTCATTTATGTTGTACCTCTTCTACAAAACAAAATACTTTCGTACAAACCGCCCAATGGAGAAAGGTTGGCTCTCTGGAAAATCTGCAATGGCACTCGGTTCATTCGTCCTATTCTTCGGGATAAACCAATTCTTTTTAGAACTTTCAACCGCTCGTATTATCGTTGGTGTTTTATTTATTCTATTTGGTAGTGCAAGTGTATTTAATGGATTTCGCCAATATAAACATTTCTTACCATTAGCAGTTGAAGAAGCTGACTCTTATGAAGCAACGTAAAAAAGCATCAATATTGTGATGCTTTTTTACGTCCTCTAACTTTTAAAATCATGTATGCGACAAACGCAGAAGGGATATTGAATGGATTGCCTTGCACATGAAGATGTAATTGTTCTTCCCCAAAAGACATTTTTTCATATAGCTCTCGCTGAGATAATCCTGTTTTTTTCTTTTTTTCATGTAAACCTTGTAAGTATAAATATTGAATCGGTATCATCACAAGGAAGTAAAATAGTGCGATACTACCAAAAAAGAGTACTGTTGATGACATAATGCATACCACCTTCCAGAAATCCATTTTCTTACAATTCAATTATAACATAGGCTAGAATCTAAATGAATTAATATTCTGTTTTTTTATTAAACAATTGTCCCTCCGCATAATTCTTCTTCGACATACTGAATATATCGGCGAATAAAAGCGCCAGGATCTTTTCTAATCGGCTCAATATCAAGCCTTAATGGTATTTTCCCAGCCATATAAAAGATTCTTGAAGCGGTCCCAAGTCGAATGGCTGCTTCCGAAATATTTTCTCCATATCCCACCATGAAGTCCCCCCATACTTCTTCTAACTGTCCCGAAGCAATTAAATGCAATCTTGGAACACCAATATCAAACTCTTTATACCCAAATCCACATTCATCAAAATCGAGTAAATACCAATCCTCTTTGTCTACAAGAACATTGCCAAAATGCATATCACCATGAACAAATTGTTTTTCTCCTAATTGAGTTGAATTTGTGAGCTCTTGTATTCTTTCTGCAGTTATCATGCACTTATGCTTATCCGCATGGGATAGAAATGAAGTATTTAGTAATCGTTGTAAAGGCTCGAGAATTGTCTTTTGCTCGCTATATATAGACCTTTCATAACCTCTCCAAGTTTGCGGTACTCTTTTGAACACTTCATTTGTTTTTTCATGAAACATTCGCATTAATGATCCAAGCTTTTCATAGTCTTTAGCCTTTGGTTCTACAATTTCACTTCCGTTTATAAAGCTAAAGATAACAAAATATTGGATACTTCCCTCATCTTTCATAACAGGTGTGATCCAATCGCCATTTTTATTTACAACTACTTCTGGTACTAACATTTGCTTTTGTATCGCTATTAACCAATGTATTTCAGCCTCTATTTGCTCGCATGTATAACGTCCTTCTCTATACTGCCTCACTACAAATTTATTTTTGTCCGATTCGAATATATATGTTTGATTTTCTCCCCCATGCAACAATGAAACTTTCGTAAGACTATTTAAATTATATTGCTTACATAACTGCTTTTTAGTGTGAAAATCCATCCTTCTCCCCCTAGTTCATATAGTAACGCAAACTTTTCTATCGACTAATAACCAATTCTCTAACTGGAGATAGATTAGCTAAAATCTCCAACATATCCTGCTATTTTTTCACTTCTCTACCAAAACCCTCCCCGAGCTTAAGTAATAGCTTCAAAATCCAATAAAACAAAATAAAGTTAAAGAAAAAGGCTAGTGGATTAAACGAAATTTCCCATCCGCCATAATAAATGAAATTTTCTGCTGGTATACCGAAGTAAAGAAAATCGCTATTATTTTCTCCAGTTGTAGGGATAAAGGAACAAATAATAGCGAAAATCAAACTTATTACATACAATTTCTTTTTATTTGAATCCATTATTCTATGAGTTATCACATGAACAGTAATTACAAATACTAAACCTAAAAAGAAAAATATTACTCCCATTCGACACCTCCACAATTATTGTTCAAGCATATTCAAATGATTGCGTGCCCTACTTATAAATATGAAACAGAACGTGATTTAACTTTCTCTTTTGCAATTCAAAACATAATAGATTCATTTGATAACTAAATTTTAAAATTCTCTAATATAGCGTTCTAAAAAAAATGGAACAAACCAAAGCGGTCTGCTCCATCTTTTTATTTATCGATCAACTGCACCATAAGTAATGCTTTCCCGACAACATTACCTTCATGATGTACTTCTACATCCACCTTACCAAATTTACGTCCAATTTCTAATACTTTCGGATGAACTGATACAACATTGTCAATTTGAACTGGTTTTACGAAATAAATTGTTAAGTTCTCAACAATTAAATCGCTCTTCTTTTGCGCACGAATAACACGATTCGTTGCTTCCGTCACAATCGTTGCGAATACACCGTAAGATAACGTTCCGATCGAATTCGTCATTTGCGGCGTCACTGAAAATTGATATAAATGCTCATTCTTCGCTTCTTTCGGCGTCATGAATTGATTCGTTACAATATCATCGATTGTTTCCCCAACTTGTGGTTGACGCTGAATCATTTGCAATGCCTGAAGTACATCTTGACGGCTAATAATACCTTGCAGTTTATTTCCTTCATCAACAACAGGAAGTAACTCAATACCTTCCCACACCATCATACGCGCCGCAGCTGCGACAGACATTTTACCATTCACTGTAATCGGATGTTTTGTCATCACTTTATCAATCGGTGTTTCTTTCGCTACACCGATCATATCTTTTGAAGTTACGATACCTAGAACCTTTTTATTTTCATCAATAATCGGATATCTTCCGTGCATCGTCTCTTCATTATACGCATGCCATTGCTGTACCGTATCATTTGGCTTTAAATATAACGTTTCTTCAATCGGCGTTAAAATATCTTCAACAAGTACAATTTCTTTCTTAATAAGCTGATCGTAAATTGCGCGGTTAATTAACGTCGCAACTGTAAATGTATCGTAACTACTTGAAATAATCGGTAGTTTTAATTCATCTGCTAATTTCTTCACATGATCTTCCGTATCAAATCCGCCCGTAATTAACACCGCAGCTCCGGCTTCCAACGCTAATTGATGTGCATTCGTACGGTTACCAATAATAAGTAAGTTTCCTGCTTCTGTATAGCGCATCATCGCTTCTAACTTCATTGCCCCGATTACGAATTTATTTAACGTTTTATGTAGTCCTTCTCTGCCCCCAAGTACTTGACCATCGACAATGTTAACGACTTCTGCATATGTCAGCTTTTCAATATTCTCTTTCTTCTTTTGTTCAATTCGAATTGTTCCGACACGTTCAATCGTACTAACATATCCTTTATTTTCTGCATCTTTAATTGCACGGTAAGCTGTCCCTTCACTTACACTCAAATCTTTCGCAATTTGCCTTACAGAAATTTTATGCCCTACTGGCAGGCCATTAATATGTTCTAAAATTTGGTTATGCTTGGTAGCCAAATGGTTTCACCATACTTTCTTTTCCCTAAATTCTTCATGTGTTGTATTTTCAGTATACTATATTTTCAAAACTGTTACACTCTCTCTTTATATATCTGTACTATTTTTTTTATAACAAAATACGCCTTACATTACACTACTTCTTCTATTACAACAATGTAATGGTATTGTCATCTCGTTCGATAGTTTGTCCAGCCGCTTCCATATACAATGAAGACAAGAAATGAAACAAAGGAGCGGATATATGATGAAAAAATTATTAGAAGTTGTAGGTGCTGTATTTTTAGCTTTCGTAGACGGAAAAAAAGTTGCAATGGAATTGAATGAAACACCTGAACAGCCACTTCCAAAAAGAAAAAAATCATCAAAACAAGTACAACCTTTAAAAGCTGTCCTACACACGTAAAAAACCCTTCACTTGTCTTTTCAAATGAAGGGTTTCTTTTCTATAGTGTAATACTTTCTCCAGCTTCTAATACTTTTCCTGTACAATTGTGTAGCTTTTCTACAAATTGATATGGGTCTTGTTCAATTACTGGGAACGTATTGTAATGCATCGGTACAACAATTTTCGCCTGAGTCCATTTCGCTGCTAAAACAGCATCTTCTGGTCCCATTGTGAAATTATCACCAATTGGTAAAAACGCTATATCAATGTTATTCAGTTCCCCTATTAATTTCATATCAGAGAATAGAGCGGTATCTCCCGCATGGTATACAGTTTTCTCTTCTGCTGTAAATAAAATACCCGCTGGCATACCTGTATATGTAATCGTCTTATTTTCTTCATCAATATAACTAGAACCGTGGAATGCTTGTGTAAACTTCACTTTTCCGAAGTCAAATTCATGCGAACCACCAATATGCATCGGATGTGTATTTACACCTTGCCAACTTAAAAATGTCGCTAGTTCAAATGGTGCCACAACAACTGCATTATTTTTCTTCGCAAGCTCTACTGTATCTCCAACATGATCACCATGTCCATGCGATAAAAGAATTGCATCTACTTTGACATCTTCAGCCTTTAAATCCGTTGTCGGATTTCCAGTTAAAAATGGATCAATTAAAATCACTTTTCCATTCGTTTCAATCTTTACAACTGAATGCCCGTGATAAGATACTTTCATTACTACATTCCTCCCCTATTCACATTCTCATTTTTTATTCTACATGATTTTTCAATTCCCTGTCTTTTCTAACATCTATTTACTTGTCATAACGCTTTCTTCCGATGTAAAGTTATATTTGTAATTAAATATCTCGGGGGTGCCAATCGATGAATGCTAGATTAGAAAATTTAATGCAATGGCTAAAAGAAAAAAACGTAGAAGCTGCGTTCTTAACTTCTACACCAAACGTTTTCTACATGACAAACTTCCACTGCGAACCACACGAAAGACTTCTTGGTATGTTTGTATTCCAAGAAAAAGAACCTATTTTAATTTGCCCTAAAATGGAAGAAGGTCAAGCGCGTAACGCTGGCTGGGCACATGAAATTATCGGATTTACTGATACTGACAGACCATGGGATATGATTGCAAAAGCAATTAAAGACCGCGGCATCAATGCAAATGCAGTTGCAATTGAAAAAGAACATTTAAACGTAGAGCGCTACGAAGAATTAACAAAGTTATTCCCAAATGCAGCTTTCAAATCAGCTGAGGAAAAAGTTCGTGAACTTCGCTTAATTAAAGATGAAAAAGAACTTTCTATTTTACGCGAAGCAGCTAAAATGGCGGACTACGCTGTTGAAGTTGGTGTAAATGCAATTAAAGAAAATCGTAGCGAGCTAGAAGTATTAGCAATTATCGAACACGAATTAAAAACAAAGGGCATACATAAAATGTCATTTGATACGATGGTATTAGCAGGTGCAAACTCTGCTCTTCCACACGGTATTCCAGGTGCAAACAAAATGAAACGCGGCGATTTCGTACTATTTGATTTAGGCGTAATCATTGAAGGTTATTGCTCTGACATTACACGTACAGTAGCATTCGGCGAACTTTCTGAAGAACAAACTCGCATTTACAACACTGTACTTGCTGGACAATTACAAGCAGTTGAAGCATGTAAACCAGGTGTTACACTTGGCGCAATCGACAACGCTGCTCGTTCTGTTATTGCAGATGCAGGTTACGGCGACTTCTTCCCGCACCGCCTTGGTCACGGACTTGGAATTAGCGTACACGAATATCCAGATGTAAAAGCTGGTAACGAGTCACCATTAAGAGAAGGTATGGTCTTCACAATCGAGCCAGGTATTTACGTACCAAACGTAGGTGGCGTTCGTATTGAAGATGATATTTACATCACAAAAGATGGATCAGAAATTTTAACGAAATTCCCGAAAGAATTACAATTTGTGAAATAAGAAAAAAGGCAGCGTGATTGCTGCCTTTTTCTAT
The DNA here is from genome assembly GCF_019091205.1 of Bacillus sp. GbtcB14. Lineage (NCBI taxonomy): Bacteria > Bacillati > Bacillota > Bacilli > Caryophanales > Bacillaceae > Bacillus > Bacillus sp. GbtcB14. The sequence continues at coordinate 72,458 of NZ_JAGXJT010000001.1, read as the reverse complement.
TTCTCTACTATTTCAAATTTCTCTACAATCATTTTTGCTGGATAGCTTTCAAGCATTTGAGAAGACCATATTTTTACTTTATACCCTGTTTTTAATTGATTATATGCGTCTTTATCCTTAAAGCTCAACACTATATCTGATGGATGTTCTTTCTTCATTTGTTGTTCTATATAATGCCGCAACTCTACTTTTGTATTAAACGTTTTATCACCGACAAAAAATACCGTGTCATTTCTTACTATGATATACCCTTCTTCAGGTACTTTTTTTACTGCTACTTGCTCTACTTGTTTTGTAGTACACGCTGATAATATGACTAGAAATGCACCTAAAAACATAAACATAGAAAATTTTATATGCCTATTCATTTTTATCCCCTTACTCTATGCTATTTCCGCTTTAAAACCATCTTCTCCTCATACTTATCATCCCATTTAATCACAATCTCTATCGGTTCATCTTTAGATGGGGGTGCGCAACTTACACAAGAAGACTTCATTTCAACCCTTGCTCCTCTATGACTTTCTGACGTTTGTGTCATTGTACTAAGGGTTTCATTAATAGCAATCTCCAAATTTTTAAATTCTGTATTCCCATCTCCGCCCTTATACTGAAACGTAAACACTCCATCTTCACTATCATCCTTAATATATCCTTTATATTGCCCCGTCCAACTCTTGCTCTCACTAGAAAAAGTAACATACGAAATCGAGCAGCTTCCTAATAAGAAAATACAAATGAAAAAGAATAATGCTCTCTTCATAAATGGCCCTCCATTCAAAAGCACTTATTTATTGTCTATTTCTTCCTCTTATTATATTATAAAAATACAGAATTTTCTAAAATAGGAGGTTTATATGTTACAACAACAGTTAGAAGAAATTCGTAATAATAATTACATAATCAATGATGCCCTCAATATCGATTCTTTAAGTTCCAGTATGCTTGAGCATATTGGGGATACTGATAGCTATTTAAGGGATAAAATTATCTACTCTACTTTTTATCACCTAATCAAGAAGGACTATATTTCACACACACACTTACAGAAACTATTATTAGAAAGCATCAGTGACAAATATTTATTGTATAAGATTCATTCAAATGACGAAGATGCTGTATTTACCCGTGCATTTACAACATTATTAATTGCGCTCATTATTGATGCTGATACAAATCATAATTTCTTATCACAGCATGATATTTTAGCTGTAAAAGATCAATTAATTCTATATATGAACAATGAACATGATTTCCGTGGATATGTGCAAGACCACGGTTGGGCACATAGTATCGCTCATGCTTCCGATACATTCGAGGCGCTTGTGAATAGTCCTAAACTGGAAGCTTTATATTACGAAGAGATACTACAAACTTTATTAAACAAAGTTTGTGTCCATTCCATCTATTACAAATACGAAGAAGATGAGCGTCTCGTTTATCCTATTGTCGCAATGCTGCAAAATGGTCTAAAGGAAGAAGTACTCATATTAGCCCTTCATGACCTGGTAGCTCAATTACCCGCCCAAAAACAAACATTACATATTAAATCGTACGAGTACCTATACGGAAATATAAAATCTTTCTTACGTAGCTTATTTTTCAGACTACGTACACTGTCTATATGTAAAGAAACCGAATGCGAAATTGAAAAATTGCTCCAAGAGCTTCCAAAATATTATTAAAAAAAGAAGGCTACTCAAAAAGTGCCTTCTTCTATTTCACTAATATTTAATTGAAATTTCACGATCCAAACTGAGAAAAGGTGGACAAGAAGCGCAAACGCCATACATGCTCCGCTTAAAAAAGTTAGTATAGGATGCGAATACACGTGCCCTAATCCATAGGATATCGCCACGAAAAACATTGTTATGTAAATATAAATTGCTCCATGTATTTGCCTCATATGAACCTCCTTTTCCCATATTATAACATAAATTTTCTGATTATTCACATTAATCGTTTGTAATCAATATTTCTCAACTGTTACACCTCTAACAGCTGCCTTAATATATGGTGCTCCTTGTAAACTTTGTAAATCCTCTGTTTTGCCTGTTACAACTACACCGTATATTGGTAGGTCTTTTGGTTCGGTATTTTTTATTTCATTATAGTTTGTCCTAAAATACTCTTGAAATCCCCCTTTATTTTCACTTAAAGATACTTAAATAAAATTTTTCTTTTAAATTTTTTTCAAAATAAAAAGCACATCTATTTTGATGCGCTCTACACATATACTTTAGTAACATATGAATCATTTTTTGAAACAAAAACTCTCACTCATCTCTCCCCATACTATCGTTATGACTTAGTTGCCATAATAATTGAACGAGGATAAAACCCCAGTTTTTCATAAAACGATACAGCTTCATTTCCGTACACTACCGTTAATTCAATTTCATCTATCTTCTTCTCTTTAAACCATTCCACTGCACTATTCATTAATTTCAAACCAAATCCGTTTCTTCGGTATTTTTCATCAACGAATAAAACTTCAATCTTTCCGCTTACGCTTTTACTATACGCTATACAAAACCCTAATATATCATCTGTTTCCGCCTCAACTAATAATTCAATTCTATATTCTCCATACTTTGAATTCTGTTTATAATTTTCAATACGTTCCTCAAATGTCATTCTTGGATAATCACCAGAAAAATGTTTTGATTTATCATTATGATATTCATGCAATTTATTTAAGGATTCTCTTATTATTTCTATTTCATCGAGAGTGATATATTTATTACTAATTATCATCCTACAGCATCTCCAATAATATATATTCCAACCAAAAAGATGACCATTTTACGGTTATAAAATACCAATCTATTATTTCATCGCTTCCTTCACAACATCTTGAATCATAACGACTTCTGTTTTCATATCAACAGACTGTACTTCTTCATCAATACATTCATACCAAAATGCTAAGTGCTTTTTATCAATTTCATGATGAGAATTTTCGACAAGAGCCCCGCCTTCTCCTTGCACAGAATACCAATATAAGTACTCTTCTCCACCTCTTATTTCCCGGAAAATTGTCTCAACGTACATCTTTTCGTCGTTTAGTGTCAAAAGTACTTCTTTCATATTGTCATTAAGAAGCTGCATCCATTCATCTACACGATGACCTTTACCTTGTTTCACTTTAAATCTCGTTAACTCTACATTCATTTTTATTCCCCCGTTTTCTTACGTACAAACAAACTATATTCTATTGGATGATTAAAACTTAATTTACTAGCTAATCGTTGCGAAGGAATATTGTCTACATAACAATCCCAGCACGGTGTAATATCATTTTTTGTGCAATGTTCAATAAACCGTGTTGCAACAGCTTGGGCTAATCCTTTCCCTTGGTATGCTTGATGCGTCACAATATCAATTTCAGCAAATCCATTTCCGTTAAATATCGAAACACATTCAGCTACAATTATCCCATCTTGTTCTATACAAAATCCAAATCCACCGTTCAAAAATGTTTCTTTTGATCCCCAATATTCTTTGTAATACTCCTCTGTAAATTCACTGCTTCGTTCTATACCACTTTTATCAATACGCTTCACTTCATATGTATTTTTGTTTGAATCTCGTTTTCTCTCTTCAGAAATTTCTCGTTGGAACTTCATTCGAGGCATGTTCCGAAGTGCATTACTAAAACGCACTTCAATCATCATTTCCCACTCTTCACTTGAAGTGAAGAGTGTAAATCTCTTCTCTGTTTTTTCAATAGCCATTTTTAAATACGCAAATAAATCTTCGTTATAATTTTGATCATCCGTATCACCAAATAAATAATAGATACCGTTCGCTGTACGAATTAGTCCTGCTGTTAACTTCTCGTTGGCAAAAATCTCACCATCTATCATTTGGTCACATACCGCATAAGCAAACGTCGTCGTTCTTGTATGACTTTCTAAAATCGGAATGATTTTTCTATACTCGGCTACAGATAATTTTTTCATAACCGCTCCACTTTAATCGTATCAGCCTCTATATTTTCAAAACAAAGATTTACTGTTCTCTTTAATGCTCTCGTTCTATGGATTGTGCACGCTGGAATTAAGATAGAATCATTTGGCTTTAAAACCGCTGTTTCTCCATCTTCAAAATCAATAAGTAATTCTCCCTCTAACACAATAAATAATTCATCCGAATTAGAATGATAGTGCCAATCATATTCACCAGTAAATACAGCGATTCGTAAACAATGACTATTTATATTTGAAACGATGAAGTTTTTATGTTGATCTTGAATGTCTTTTGTTAACTCTAATAGATTTACTGTTTCCATAGTTCTTCCCATCCAATTCCCCTCTTTCGACTTCCGTTTTTCATTTAATTCCAAATTATCACAAAAAACAATATCATAACAAGCTATATTTCACGTAAAGTTTTGTTTACTTTTTGTATAGTTTTATTTACTTATTACCTAAAAATGGATATAATAAATGTAACAAATTTACAAAAAGGAGACTTTGTATATTTGATTAAAAATAAGGTGAAACAATTCCGCGTCGTTAGAGACATCACCCAAGAACAATTAGCTTCCTCTGTTCAAATCACTAGACAATCCCTCATCGCTATCGAAAAAAACAAATACAACCCAAGTTTAGAATTAGCATTGAAATTATGTGAGTTTTTCAACTGTAAAGTAGAAGATTTATTTCAATTAGATAAAACTGGGGAGGAAAACGAATGAAAAATACTTTTAATCAAGAGTTCATTTCGCATCTTACCATTTTGTTGTTAGGTTCAACTTTTCTTTATTTCAATAGTAATGATGAAGAAAAGATTAGTTCTGTCCTTCTATTCGCTGGCGTCTACATACTCTTATCCTTAATACTATTCGTAGTGAAACGATTATTCTTTAAGAAAAAAAAGAACGCTCCCGAAAAATATCCATTACCTGAGATGGATGAAAGAATCGAGAAGATGAGTTTAAAACTTATGGCACAAATTTTCGGTCTCTCTCATTTAGTCGGCTCTGCGATACTATTTATTTTATATATCACTGACAAAAATTCGATGATACGAGTTGAGTATGCCTTATATTACTTGTTCGGCATTCTTTTCTTTACAATGATGTTCGGATTGAGAATCGTAAAGAAACTAGACAATTAACTCAAATAAAAAGCCCCTCCTTACAAAAGGAGGGGCTTACATGTATTTCTATTATGATAAAGCAGGAGCTTTTTCAAGTAGCTCTTTCGCATCAGCGTATTGTAAGCCGTGAGCTTCTGCAACTGCTTCGAATGTTACATAACCATCTAATGTGTTAATACCTTTTAGTAATGCAGTGTTACCTAAGCATGCGTCTTTGTAGCCTTTGTTCGCAATTTGTACTGCATATGGTACTGTTACGTTTGTTAATGCAAGAGTTGATGTACGTGGCACCGCGCCTGGCATATTCGCAACTGCATAATGAACAACGCCGTGTTTTTCGTAAGTTGGGTTGTCATGAGTTGTAATACGGTCAGTTGTTTCGAAAATACCACCTTGGTCAATCGCGATGTCTACAACGACAGAACCTGGTTCCATTGATTGAATCATTTCTTCTGTTACAAGTTTTGGCGCTTTTGCACCTGGAATTAATACTGCACCAATAACAAGGTCAGATTCTTTTACAGCTTCTGCAATGTTGTATGGATTAGACATTAACGTTTTTACTTGATTACCGAAAATGTCATCTAATTGACGAAGACGTTCTGCACTTAAGTCGATGATTGTTACATCTGCACCTAAACCTACTGCAATCTTCGCTGCATTTGTACCAGCTTGACCACCGCCGATAATTGTTACTTTGCCGCGTTTTACCCCTGGAACGCCTGCAAGTAAAATACCTTTACCACCTTTGTTTTTCTCAAGGAATTGTGCACCGATTTGTGCAGACATACGACCAGCTACTTCACTCATAGGTGCAAGTAATGGTAAAGAACGATTTTCTAATTGTACTGTTTCGTATGCAATTGATGCAACTTTGTTATCAATTAATGCTTTCGTTAATTCTGGTTCTGGAGCTAAGTGTAAGTATGTGAATAAAATTAAACCTTCGCGGAAATAGCCGTATTCACTTGCAACTGGCTCTTTTACCTTCATAACCATATCTTGATTCCATGCTTCTTCAGCAGTTTCAACAAGTTTTGCACCAGCTTGTACGTATTCTTCATCTGTAAAGCCAGATCCTAAACCTGCTCCTTTTTGAACAAAAACTTCATGACCATTTTGTACTAAATGTACTGCTCCCGCTGGCGTCATTGCCACGCGGTTTTCATTGTTTTTAATTTCTGTTGGAATACCGATACGCATTATTAGTTCCCCCTTGAGTTATGAAATGACCCCTGAATCATTTTTTAAAGCGCTTTCTACGCTCTTATATTTTAACATAATATCTCAATATTTGACAAAAAATAATACAAGTTTTCCGATAGATTTAATCTTACATGAAAGGACAGTATTATCCGCAACTCTCAGCACAATGGATAAACTGTCCAATTATTCGAAACTTCATTTTATTTTATTCTATCGATGTCTATGGATAACATCGACTGCACCAGTCACTTCAATTATTGTACCGGTAATCATATCGGAATCTTCCTCACATAAAAACGAAATCGTTCTTGCGATATCTTCACCTGTTCCGGATCTACCAATTGGTGTGTTACGTTCTTTCAACTGACGTGCTTCTTGAATTGTCGCTTCTTTCATTTCACCAATAATATCACCAGGACATACCATGTTTGCAGTAATACCATATTCTGCTTCTTCGTAAGCAACTGTTTTCGTTAATGAAACAAGTCCTACTTTCGCTGCTGCAAATGCTGAACGATAAATCCATCCCGGTGCGCTATCTGCCCCTTGGAATCCGTAATTAATAATACGGCCAAATTTCTGTTTTCTCATAACTGGAACGACAAGTTTCAACAAATGAAATACCGCTGTTAAATTTCCCTGAATCATTTCATTCCATTCGTCTTCTTCGTAATCAACTAACTTTTTTCTTTCAAATACATATGGACCAGCATTATTAATTAAAAAGTCAATTTTACCAAAACGACTCATCGCTTCTTCTACTATTTTATGTAAATCTTCCTTTTTCGTGACATCCGCTTGCACGAATTGTAGACGCTCTTCCATATTTTTATATGTTTCTTTCATCTTTTCCATAGCCACTATATCGCTATGATACGTTACTGTTACTGAATATCCTTTAGCCAATAACTTTTCTGTTACTTGCTTTCCTAAACCTTTCGTACCGGCTGTAATGAGCGCGTGTCTCACAAACATGCCTCCTTTTTAATTGCTATACTTCATATGTAACAAGTTCTCGCTCCAATTACAACTAAAATGAATTAAAGCAAAGTTTTCAAAATTCTGTAACGTTTTCGGTAAGCACATTACCAAAATTTGTTTTATAATAAAGTTGTAAACAGTAATAAAAATGATTGGGAGGAATTTACTATGAATAATACATATACAAATATTTTAATCGCGGTGGACGGTTCTAAAGAAGCAGAAAGAGCCTTTAAAAAAGCAATTCAAGTCGCAAAACGTAACAATGCAACATTAACAATTGCTCATATCGTTGATGTAAAAGCATATTCAGCAGTAGAAGCTTATAGCCGCGCAATTGCTGAACGTGCAAATCTATTTGCAGAAGACTTATTAGAAGACTACAAAAAAACTGCGCTTGAAGCTGGCCTTGAAAAAATTGAAGCTGTATTAGAATTCGGTAATCCTAAATCTAAAATTTCAAAAGAAATCGCTCCAAACCATAAAGTAGATTTAATTATGTGTGGTGCAACTGGTTTAAATGCTGTTGAGCGTTTCCTAATTGGTAGCGTCTCTGAACATATTATTCGCTATGCGAAATGCGATGTCCTTGTTGTTCGTGGTGATGAGGAGCAAGGTGATCTTTAATTCATAAATAAAACACCAAGTCCACATGTTTTACTGGTGGATAAGGGAAATGAAGCTTTAGGCTTGAATGAACAATAAATACATGTTGTTAAACAACGATAAAAAAGGAGTGGGTAATCCACTCCTTTTTTTCACGACTGTGTAAAAAGAATAAAGATGTTTAATGTTACTCATAAAAATAAATCTTCTCTGTTTTTCTCCACTCTTACATGGATTTTAAAATCATCATTTTTTAATTGATTTTCTAATCAAGTTTAAACTGTATTCTACTTAATTCTTTGAGTAATTGGATGGTCGTCTTTTAGTTGTAATAAATCCCATAAATTCCCGTACAAATCCTTGAATACTGCAACTATTCCATATTCTTGCTCTTTCGGCTCTCTCACAAATTCTATTCCTCTTGAAATCATTTCATTATAATCTCTCCAAAAATCGTCAGTATTTAAGAAAAGAAAAACTCTGCCGCCTGACTGGTTACCGATAAAGGAGTCTTGCTCAGGTTTAGATGCTCTAGCCAGTAATATTGTGGTGCCGACTGAACCAGGAGGAGATACCACTACCCATCTTTTGTTTTGTTCTGGCTGATATATATCTTGGACTAATGTGAAATTTAGTTTCTTTGTATAGAACTCTATTGCCTCATCGTAGTCTTTTACTACTAATGCGATATGAACTATGGATTGAATCATTATTATCCCTCCTATTATTACTGAACAATCAAATCATAGTATAACATTTCTTACTTTAATCTATATATTAGCTTAATAATACAGGCTCTTGTTTTTCTTCACTTCACATACTTCACTATAAATACAAGACAAACAACCACTACAACAGCTACTGCCAGCACATATGGCGGTAAGAACTTCAAAGACCACAATACCATCATGATCGTAGCTACCGTTAAATAAGATTGCCTTGCATCCTCTGTCATTTTTTTACGAAGAAAGAAAACATACAAATAACCGATTGGCGGCGTAATGAAGCAAAGAACATATATGATTTTAGATTTTAAATACCATTTTTGTTCTCCGAGTTTCTGTATACCTTCTTCTATTCTCTTATGTTCTTGTTCTCTCGCTTCTTCTACAAGCTGATCTTCCTCTTCTCCTCGCTTTTCTTTCATATAAGGAAGAAAGTGCATGAAAAAATAGTATGCAAATACGAACGCTCCAAATCCAATATCTAATCTTTCTAATGGAATATGTTCACTAAAAAAGACAGCAATAAGCACTAAAGACAAACAGTACGTCGTCATCCAAAATGAACGTTTTCTCTTTTTCCGTTCCATTTCTTTTTTATTTTGTACATGTTTTCTTTTCGAAAGCCATATCGAAATAAAGCAATCTACTATAAATAGAATAAAGATAAATATCCCAACGTGTACTGTTTCTACATCCTCAAATGAAAAGATATTTGGGAATGCAACGTGTAATACAATTAGCGTGTACAAAATTATCCCTATATAATAAATACGTCTCATTTTCCATTCCTTTCTTATTTCCTAACTTTAGGTTAACATACATTTTTTAGAAATAGACGGACAAAATATATATGTTAAAAAAGGAGGATGCTATATGAATGATTCTGAGCGTATTATTTTAGACGTGAATGGGAAAGAACTCGAAATGTTAGATATGATTCGTACTCATTTTAAAGAGAAACATGGCGTGGAACTAAGTAATGGTGCATTGCTGCGAGATTTGATGGATATTGAGTATATTCGAATTACGGAAGATCGACATAAGTACGATTAATCGATACATTGTAAGCCTAGAGCAGATTGCTCTAGGCTTACTTACATCCATACGAAAAATGTTATAATTAGGAAAAAGTGTGGAAGGATACGAAAATATGAAATCTGAAAATATCTCAAAACATTTTCATACATTACATGTACAAAGAAACAAGTTCCTTCCTCAGCTCCATTCACTATCACAAGAACAACTATGGTATCGCCCGAAGAATGGAAAATGGTCTATTGGGGAGCATTTTTATCATTTATATTTAATTACAAAGATGCTAAAAGTCGCGATTAAATTCTCTTTCACTCTTATCCCTTATGCAAAACTACGAAGAAATGCCCCATTTGCAACTGACATACACGACATTTATGCCGAATATAAAGAAAAGCACGGCAAAGGAATGAAAGCACCTCGGATTTTAATCCCTTCAAAAAAAATCTATCAATCTATGAATGTAACTGAATTAGAAGAATTACTTGCAAGTGAAACAGATGACATAAAAAAGCTAGTTCAAAATATAGAAGAAAATATTGCAGGACATATCGTATTTTTAGATCCGATTGCTCACTATCCTAACCTGATCCAATCTATTCAACTATTAGCGATACATGAAAAACATCATTTTATGATTATGAAAAATAATTATGAAATGATAAATACTCCTGTAAAAATCTAAATACAAAAGGTAAGGCACTTTCAAAAAAAGCACCTTACCTTCTATACTATGCATCACTTAATTCCAACGAACTCTATGGCTAATCCCTTCGCCTTCTCCAAAGCTTTTTCAATTTGCTCAAATCCTGTCCCGCCAGCACTGTTACGACGTTTCACAGCTGCATACGGTGAAAGAACTTCATACAAATCTTCTTCAAATAACGAACTCATTTCTTTATACGTTGCAAGTGGTACATCTACTAAATAAATTCCTTTTTGTGTGCAGTGTAGCACTAGCTTCCCAACAATTTCATGAGCTTGACGGAATGGCAGTCCTTTACTTGCTAAGTAGTCAGCAATTTCTGTTGCGTTTGAGAAATCTTTGGTTACAGCTTGCCCCATCTTTTCTTTGTTGACAGTCATCGTTTCTAGCATACCTGCCATAATATGAAGGCACCCTTCTACTGTTTTTACTGTATCAAACATTCCTTCTTTATCTTCTTGTAAGTCTTTATTGTAAGCGAGCGGTAATCCTTTCATGACTGTAAGTAAACTAAATAAATTACCGTACACTCTGCCTGTTTTACCACGAATAAGTTCCGCCATATCTGGATTTTTCTTTTGCGGCATAATGCTGCTTCCCGTTGCGTATTGATCGCTCATTTCAATAAATTGAAACTCTTGGCTACTCCATAAAATAAGTTCTTCGCAAAAGCGTGATAAGTGCATCATAAGCATAGATGAGTTACTTAGGAACTCCAGTATGAAATCACGATCGCTTACTGCGTCTAAACTATTTTCATAGATTCCATTAAACCCAAGAAGCTCCGCACTATATTCTCTATCAATCGGGAATGTTGTACCAGCTAACGCTCCTGCTCCTAATGGCGAAATGTTAATGCGCTTTAATGAGTCTTCATAGCGATTCACATCACGCTCTAACATCCAAAAGTAAGCGAGAATATGATGTGCAAATGAAATTGGTTGGGCGCGTTGCAAATGCGTATAACCAGGCATAATGGTTTCAATATTATTTTCTGCTTGATGAACAAGAACCGTTTGCAATTGTTTTGTAGCTTTAATAATATGTTCTACTTTTTCTTTTAAATATAAATGCATATCAGTCGCTACTTGATCATTACGACTTCGGCCTGTATGAAGTTTCCCTCCGACTTCTCCAATTTGTTCAATTAACATTTTTTCAATGTTTAAGTGAATATCTTCTGCTTCTACTGAGAACTGAAGCTTATTCTCTTTTGCTTCTTTTAATAAATACTGAAGCCCTACCTTTATTTTCCCTGCTTCTTCTTTCGTAACGATGCCTTGCTTTGCTAGCATCGTTACGTGCGCAATACTTCCGTTTATATCTTGATTTACTAATTGTTGATCGAAGGAGATGGATGCTCCGAACTCTTCAACCCATGCTTCCGCTTCTTCTGTAAAACGTCCGCCCCAAAGTTTGCTCACGCTTCCACCTTCTTTTGATTCACTTGGCTGTATACTTTCGTCGGTAAACCGAATAATGAAATGAATCCAACTGCTGCATCATGGTTAAATTCGTCCTGGGCAGTATATGTTGCTAGTTTCTCATCATATAAAGAGTACTCAGATTTACGTCCTTCTACAATCGCATGGCCTTTAAATAATTTCACACGCACTGTACCTGTTACATTCTTTTGCGTTTCTTGTAAGAAAGCATGAAGTGCTTGTTTTAAAGGAGAGAACCATAAACCGTTATAAATAAGTTCTGTTATTTTCTGCTCAATCACCGGTTTAAAATGCGCTACTTCTTTTACGTGCGTTAGATCTTCCAGCTCTTTATGTGCTGTGATTAACGTCATTGCAGCTGGACATTCGTACACTTCACGCGATTTAATACCAACAAGACGATTTTCTACGTGATCGATACGTCCAACCCCATGCTTTCCAGCAAGTGCATTTAACGTTTTAATTAATTCTGAAAGTGAATATGCAGTACCATTTAAAGTCGTCGGTACGCCTGCTTCAAAACCGATTTCTACAAACTCTGGTTTATTCGGTGTATCTTCTAAAGCTAATGTCATCTCATATGCATCTTCTGGCGGCGCTGCCCATGGATCTTCTAAAATGCCACATTCGTTACTGCGTCCCCATAAATTTTGATCGATTGAAAACGGGCTATCTAAATTAATCGGAATTGGTACATTGTTTTCTTTTGCATAGGCAATTTCTTCTTCACGTGACCATTTCCATTCACGTACAGGCGCAATCACTTCTAAGTAAGGATTTAATGCTTGAATAGAAACTTCAAAACGAACTTGATCATTCCCTTTCCCTGTACATCCATGCGCAACTGCAGTCGCTCCTTCTTGTTCTGCAATCTCTACTAATTTTTTCGCGATAAGCGGGCGTGATAAAGCAGAAACGAGAGGGTATTTCCCTTCGTATAAGGTGTGCGCTTGCATCGCCATCAATGCATATTCATTTGCAAATTCTTCTTGAACATCAATCATATATGATTTAATTGCACCTACTGAAAGTGCCTTTTCTTTTACAAATGCTAAGTCTTTACCTTCCCCTAAGTCTAAACAAAGCGCGATAATATCATAATTCTTCTCTTGTAACCATTTAATTGCAACGGAAGTATCAAGACCTCCGGAATATGCTAATACAACTTTTTTCTTCTCCATTTTGCATCCCCCTAAAGAATAAATATTCATTTTCTTTTATAATAATACACACTTTAACACCTTTTATAAAATGTATCAAGAGTCATTTTCAAATTTTTTCAAACAATTTCGTCGAACTTCTTTCTGTTTTTCTGTACAATATAAGCAGGAAAACGGGGGTGAACTTATGGAAAAGTATTTCTTATACGATGAACATCTAGGAATTGAAATTCCGCATTTACAAGAAGATTGGGAAGATATCCCCGAAAAAATACAACATGCGATTTTATTAAAATGGGAACAAGTTCGCGGGAGAATCCCTGATCGTATAAAAGAACTTGAGCACTATATTAATACAAAACAACATCATTTAAATCACGAAGAAGACTTCGAAATTTCTTGCAAACTTAATTCAGAAATCGCCGATCTCGCTTCCATCATTAATGACCTTTGGCTTTGGTATCGACTCACTCAAAATGTTTCTGAGGGGAAAGCACACCAATGAAAAAAGCATGCCCCTAAATTACTTTGGGTCATGCTTTTTTGTCGTAACACGATTTACAATATATCTCTTGTGCTGTTTTCGCCAAACATACATCAAATGGACCAACTAATATACTTCTTTCTTTCGGCAACTTTACAAAAGCAACAAGCTCTTCCTCATATTGAATTTTTTTCTGGCATGAAACGCATATTAATTCTTTTCTTTTGAACATGTCTTTTAGCATATCTTTACTCTCCCCTTCATCTATCTATATTAATATACTCTCATAATAATTAAGACTTGTAAAAAAATGACACATTCCGAATCGAATGATTCATATACTATGTACAAAAGGAGGTCTCAAACCTATGCGAGCTTTCGTTATTATCGCTTTAACTTTTTTAAGTGTGATTAGTTGGGATGCGTTTTTTAAAGATAAAAATGATGAAAAGAATACAACTGAATAAAACCCTTTTTTTCTTACTTATTGGACAAACCGTTACAAACTGGCCAATCCTCCGAAATAAATTAGGCTTTTCTACAAAAATATTTAAACATAACATTTTTTGTAGATTCCCTCCGTTTATTGTCGGTTTCCATCCGCATACATTTTTTAAAAGTATGATATAATAGTATAAATCTTGAAGGAAGGGATTTTGATATCATGATCGCTCGAAGGAGCATGTGGCATCGTATTGACGAATCATACACGTAGCGTATTTTTTAGCTCAGATACTTTAGTCTAGCGAAAAAAATACGAGAGTGGGGAAATTATGATTGCCCGAAGGATAATTTGGCAAAAAAAAGACTCTTCTTACACATAGCGTTTTGTTTAGGACTTAATTGTTACTAACTAAACAAAACAAAGAAGAGCAGGATTGCTAAATGACGAATCCTACTCCACGTTTTGTTTAGTCGTTTTAAGACTTAAACTAAAACGAAGGTAGGGAGAATTGATGGACGAGAGGATTATTCGTTATTTCTTCAGCGACATATAGCGTAGTTAGTTTTTTCGTAAACTAACTGAAAGCTACATGTGAGCTCGTAGTTAGTTTACAACACAAAAAGGACTACTAACTACGGAAAGAAGGAATAACGATGAGGAACATCCAAAGTCGGCAAATTATTAAAGAAATTTTTATGGTTTTAATCGGTTCATTTATTTTAGCAGCAGCGCTATATCACATTCACTTCCAAAACCACTTAACAGAAGGTGGCTTTGTAGGAATTGCACTATTCATCCAAAATTTTTATGATATTTCACCATCTATTTCAACTGTAATTATGGATATCCCAATTATTTTACTATGTGCTTCATTTTTAGGTAAAAAAATGGTTGGCTATTCATTCCTAGGTTCGATTTCATTCGGAGTATTTTATTCTCTTATGGAAAATTATTCTCCATTTACGGTCGATTTATCAAATAATTTATTTATAGCTGCAGTAGTTGGCGGTGCGTTAGCTGGTATTGGACTCGGTTTTATATTGCGATTTGGCGGTGCAACCGGCGGAGACGATATTTTAACAATTGTATTAAGTAAACGAACTCGCTTTACAATTGGGCAAATTTTCTTCGTCTTTGACGCGATTGTTCTTGCGCTTTCATTATATTATTTAAATTGGACAGAAATTGCTTTTACTATTCTTTCAATTGCTGTACAGGCAAAAACATTGGATTTAATTTATTATCCAAAAGCAGAGAAGAAAGCAGAAAAGCAACCAGTATCTATTCCAATGTCCAAAAAGCATGCAACAAATTAAAAAAGCGAAAGGCCTCGGCCTCTCGCTTTTTTTTTACGCTCTTTTTTCCTTCTCGATTATGTGGCGCACTTGATAAAATCTATTTGCAAATTCAGTAACGTTTCTTGTTAAACGATAATTCACTGTAGACCCGATTGCCATTCCAATTACCGGAATACCTTGGAATAGTTTACGACGAAGAGCATAAATCGAAAATGTTTTCAAAATTTGTTTTAACACAACTTCAGTAGAAGCTGGTTGTAACACCGCTTCGTCTCCTTCGTAGAAGAACGAATCTTCTTGCTCTAGCTCTTGCAGTAAATTGTACCATGCGTATTGCTGAAGCCTTCCTGGTAGTAATGACGCATGAAATACCTTTAACGCAAGCATCATTTCATAAGGCTTGTTCACATCATGTCCAAATGATGTGGCAATAAGTTGGACAGCCTTCACATTTAACGCAATCATAACTGGAAAATCAGCCGTTAATAATAATAAACCTCCAGCACCCGTTGCTCCGCCTTGTACGAATGAATATAGGCGATGTCTCGCTGTTTGCTGCTCTGCTATGTATGTTAATTGATCAATAGATAATGCTTTCAAATCCTCTAGTTGCTCAATCGATTCATCAAATAATCTCGACGTTCCTAAAATACGATTACGCGCATCTAACTGTGTTTGTGAACTTTGAATCAATGCATGCAAATGAAAGAGCCATCCATCTGCTTTCGTAAAGAAATCTTTTCGTTTTTTCTCAGGTAATTTCGCAATTGTAGTATGTACCCATTTATCAAACATTTTTTGAAAGTCAGTCGCTTCTTGCTCAACTAATTGCGATTCCCATTCTTTTATATTGTCTAAAATGGCTTGTTCTCGCTTCGATCGCATCGTAACAACCACCTCGTTCGATTTTTTTCTATTGTAACATATTTCTGCTTCTTCTTTGCAAATATGCTTGTCTATCTTTATTCACATACCATTTTTTAATGACATAAAATATTAGCAAAAAGGATGAGATGAATCACATGAATCTATCCAATATAAAAAAAGAATATAATGCAGTATTCAGCTTAGGACAAAACTGCTGGCCTGCTTGGGCTTTATATCAATTCGGATTATCACCATTTTTTGGTGTTATCGATTTTATGCTAAGCCCTTCATTAGAAAAAGTGAATGTATTATTACAAAATCGATTTGACCGTTTTTTACAGTTCGAAAACTTATCCTTCATCTCATTTTGGGATGATGATGCGAAATTAAGACTCCGTGACAACCTATATGAAATCGACTCCTGTCACGACTTTAAAACAGATGTAAACACACCAACTTCCTGGCCTTCTTATACAGAAATTAAGTTAAACTATGAGCATCGAATTAATCGTTTTCTAACTACAATCGAAACGGCAGAATCCACATTGTTTATTCGAACGGGAGGAACATACGAAGAAGCACGTTCCTTGGAACAAATTTTATCTCAAATAGTCAAACATAATTTTTCTGTCCTGTTACTCATTCCTGCAGATGTACCAACTATTGTCCAAGAAGATTGGCGATTGCAAAATATTTGCGTTATAAAATGCCCTATTATGGATGTATATCAGTACAATGAAGCATTTTGGAATGACTTATTTGATGGAATCACGATTAGACCGCAGGCTTAAATACACGATACTTTTTATTACACATTGTCTTATAATCATCCTTATACAGAAGAAATAAGGAGTGATTATATATGTATCCACGTGCAAAAGCTTTTGGCATTGCTATATATCACGATCGCCTTCTCGTACAAGAATATCATACAGGCGATGAAACATATTACCGACCTCTTGGTGGTTCAATTGAACTTGGTGAAAAATCAGCACATACCGTTATTCGTGAATTTCAAGAAGAGCTTCATACCGAAGTGGAAATCACCAATTATTTAGGTTGCTTAGAAAACATCTTTCACCTTGATGGAGAAATTGGTCATGAAATCATTCAGCTATATTCTTTACACTTATTAGATATGTCACTATATGAAATGGAAATACTGAATATACAAGATGAACAAACAGCATCATATGCAAAATGGATTCCCATGACAGCATTCATTCAAAAAGAGAAAGCACTATATCCAAATGGGCTCTTGAAATATATCCAAAAGAAAAAAGACGAAACCCTATAGGATCTCGTCTTTTTTTCATATAGTATATTAACCAATATCTCCAAGACGTAGTACGTCACGAGCGATCATAACTTCTTCGTCAGTTGGAATTACGATAATTTTTACTGGAGAGTGTGGGAAGCTGATGAATGCTTCTTCACCGAATACGTTATTACGTTTTACGTCGAAGTATACGCCCATGTACTCAAGGCCTTCTAATACGCGCTCACGAATAATCGCACTGTTTTCACCTACACCAGCTGTAAAGATGATTGCGTCTACACCTTTCATACGAGCTGTGTAAGAACCGATGTATTTGTGGATACGGCTTACGAATACATCAAGTGCTACTTTCGCACGGTGATCGCCTTCTTCTTCTTTCGCAATGATGTCACGTAGGTCACTAGAATAACCAGTAAGACCTAACATACCACTCTTCTTGTTTAATACGTTAACTACTTCTTCTACTGTTTGGCCTGTTTTTTCCATGATGTATGGAATTAACGCAGGGTCAAGGTTACCAGAACGTGTACCCATTGTTACACCAGCAAGTGGAGTGAAGCCCATAGAAGTATCGATAGATTTACCGCCTTCTACTGCTGCGATACTTGCACCGTTACCTAAGTGACAAGAAAGTAAGCTTAAGCTTTCAATTGGACGACCTAATAATTCAGCCGCACGCTCCGTTACATATTTATGAGAAGTTCCGTGGAAACCGTATTTACGGATGCCGAATTTTTCATAGTACTCATATGGTAAGCTGTATAGGAATGCAGATTCCGGCATTGTTTGGTGGAATGCTGTATCGAATACTGCTACTGCTGGTACGTTTGGTAATACTTCTTGGAATGCTTTAATACCAACAAGGTTTGCTGGGTTATGAAGTGGTGCTAAATCGCTTAATTCTTCGATATCAGCTAATACTTCATCAGTAATTAAAACAGAGTCAGCAAATTTTTCGCCGCCGTGAACAACACGGTGACCGATACCGCCAATCTCATCTAGAGATTTAACGATTCCGTTTTCAGTTAATTTTTTAAGAAGCATATTAACTGCTACTGCGTGATCTGGAATGTTTGTAATTTCTTTTTGTTTTTCGCCATCTACAGTAATAGTGAAGATACTATCTTCTAAACCGATACGTTCTACTAAACCTTTTGTTAATACTGTTTCACTTGGCATTTCAAATAATTGGAATTTTAAGGAAGAGCTTCCTGCGTTAATCGCGATGATTTTTGACATCTAGTCTTTCGCCCCTTTTTCTCTTGGTAGTTGTGTGGATGTTTCCACAAACCGCTCGATTTTATCTAATCAAATTTACTAAATATGAAAACGTTTCATCATTAGCAAATTTTATACTCACGATTTTAATTTAAACATCGTCCGACATATATTTCAAGTGAAAAAATTGTAACACCAAGAAAAAATATATATTACAGATTTCAAAAAAATTCAGTTAAATCTAGTATATATTTAAAAATATGACATATTATATAAAACTGTACTACATGAATTACTAACCCTGTTACATATACCCGACTTTATTTATGTGTTGCAAACCAAGTATTTAATTGATCCATAATGTTCTCCATCGCCTTCATGTTAGAGAATTTAGGCAACTCCACTAATAACGCCTGTTTTGGCATTGTTACATTAGAGCCTTTCTTTTGGAGAACAAATATACTTTTTGCATTTTTCTCGTTTTTAAACATGGAAACAGGAAGCTGTAGTAATCCTTGAATAAAGCATGTTTCTTTAATAAATGCATGTAATTTTGGTGCCTGATCACTTTCAAAAATGAAGTTCGGTACTAAGAAGAATAAGTACCCGCCCTCTTTCGTATGTTTCACACTTTGCTCAATAAATAAGTGATGGGCATACGACATTCCTTCATCTGCTTTTAATTTATATTCACTTGCACCGATTTCGTTTGGATAGTAACCAATCGGTAAGTCTGAAACGACTGCATCAACTGGATCGATATAAAGTGGTGCTAGTCCATCTTGATGGAAGAATTCGATTGCATGCTTTTGTAAATTTGCATTTACTAAAGCAAGTTTAATTAGCACTTCATCCACTTCTACACCAAATCCACTCATTATTAGCCCTTCTTTGGCGCTATTAAACACTGTAGTCATTAAATTTCCTGTTCCAATTGCAGGATCTAAAACTGTGATCTCGTTTTGACCTTGCATAAATTTATGGAATAAGTAACTCATGAACATTCCAACTGCATCAGGCGTCATTTCATGATTCGCTTGTACGCCTTCTTTCATTCCTTTTAAGATGGCTAACTGAAATGCTTTACGAATTTCTTCACCTTTATATGTTTCTTCATTAAACGTACTATATTCACGATTCAGCCTTTCAATTGCTGATTCGGATAATTCCTCTTGTGAAATCGCTCCCTCAAACAAGTTATCACCTGTTTCTACAAGCGCCTCTAAATATGTTACATCTAATTCTTTACGTAAAACTACCGCAGAAGAATCAAAAATAGAAAATAATGTTTCCACTGTCTGACTCACGTACATTCCTCCTTCTCTCTTTTACACATAACTTATATCATACCACAAAGTGATTTTTTCCAAAAAGAAAAAGCGACCTCCAGCAAAGAGCTCCCCTTAAGTTATATATGATATAACGCTTTTTCTCATATATTGGTACCATTACGCAGCAATATATGAGAAAAAACGACCTCTTTATAAGAGGTCATTTCCTTCACATTATTTTGCCGATTTAGCTGCTTCTAATGCTGCTTCATAGTTTGGATGGCTTGTACCTTCGCTTACGTATTCTGCGTAAACTACTTTGTCGTTGCTATCTACTACGAATACTGCACGAGCAAGTAAACGAAGCTCTTTCATTACTAAGCCGTAAGCTTCACCGAATGAAAGGTCGCGGTGGTCAGAAAGTGTTACAACATTTTCTAAACCGTTTGCTGCACACCAGCGTTTTTGAGCGAATGGTAAGTCAGCGCTAATTGTTAATACTTTCGCGTTTTCAATACCTGCTGCATCTTGGTTAAAACGACGTGTTTGTGCATCACACACACCTGTGTCGATTGAAGGTACAACACTAATTAATTTTACTTCACCTTTGTATGTCTCTAAACTTACTGGAGATAAGTCGTTTGCTAATACTTGGAAGTTTGGCGCTTGATCGCCAACTTTAACTTCTGTTCCAACTAAAGTCATTGGATTACCTTTAAAAGTTACGTTTGCCACTTGAAAATCCTCCCTTATTTAAACAAAATATGTACAATGTAAATGATAGTTTGTCCCTATCGATAATGCAAATAAAATCGCTTTATTTACAAAAAAATTAAAGAAGCCAATCCATTGATCAGCTTCTTTATTCGTTAAATTTGAAATTCAGGATCATCTTCTTTTCGTTTATCCATCATTTCTTTCACTTTATCAACAGCTTGTGGCGCTAATTCAATTATTTTATCGATGACGTGTGTTTGCTTATCTAAGTGTAATACTTTCACACCTTCTCCATTTATAACAAGGAAGGCAACAGGATTAATAGAAACTCCTCCACCACTTCCCCCGCCAAATGGATGACGGCCTGAATGTTCTACTTTACCAAATTCACTTCCACCAGCAGCAAATCCAAAACTGACTTTCGAAACGGTAAGAATTACACTTCCATCTGCCGCTTTAATTGGGTCACCAACAATTGTATTTACATCAGTCATTTGTTTTAAATGCTGCATTGCGGTTGTCATTAAACCTTGAATTGGATGGTCCATTCTATATCCCCCCTATGCTTGAACAGATTTTTCTGTCATACCAGATCTTTGCTTTCTCATAAACATGAGTAATTTCACCGCTGTTTTTACAGTACGGAATATACGAAAAGATGCTGTTAACTCACATCTTGATGCAAATCCCTTCCCTTGAAAAACAGGTGTAATTTCAAATTCTGGTACGTCGACAATATGCATATATTGTCCTACAACTCCAGCAGCCATTCCTTTTGTCCCCCATGCATATCCAGTGACAATTCCAGTACTAGCTGCGTCGCCTGCTCCAATTTGCGTATGCCATTTCCAACCATTGATTTTCACTCGTTTGAGAAAATCTTTAACAATAGTATGAACGTCTTGAAGCTTTTTTATCAGCTCTCCAATGCTATCAAGTTGCGCCATAATTTTATTATCTATTCCACCGTCTTTTTCAGCTTTTTCGATTTTCTGTCCTGTCTTTTTCTGCTGTTTTTCAATTCTTTCCAATACATCAAACGTATATCGAATCATCCATATTTTCACTTGAAATAAACATTGTTTTTCCATTTCTGAATATAAAAACGTCACCTTAAGCGATATTTTCGATAATAGTATTAGCAAAATAAAAAGTAGAAGAATTATCATTCCAATTACGAGCCACTTCATTCGTACCATCCTTTCACTCCATACCCATTGTCGACAAGTTTATTCATCATTAAACAGACTTTTATAAAATTGAATATAAAAATTTTTCTAAAAATAAAAAGGGATTTTGACAATTTATATCGAAATATACTATTTGAACATATCATCCAGAAACATGCTCTGACGATATGTAGCACTAAGACTAGAAAATTTAACTGCAGTGGAGGGATACATAATGGCAGATCGTCGCAATTTATTTTTCTTTTATGGTGATGACAAAATAACACTCGTTGAAAAAATGAAACCAATATATCGTATTTTAGAGGAGAATGGATTTACCATATTAGATCATCCAAAAAATGCAAACGCTATCGTCAGCGTTGGAGATGATGGAACTTTCTTACAAGCCGTTCGTAAAACTGGTTTTAGAGAAGATTGCTTATACGCAGGTATTTCTACGAAAGATGAAATTTCTTTCTACTGCGATTTCCATATCGATCACATTGATACAGCCCTTCAAGAAATTACAAAAAACGAAATTGAAGTGCGAAAATATCCAACAATTAAAGTAGATGTAGATCACGGTACATCTTTCCATTGTTTAAATGAATTCACATTACGCTCTAGTATCATTAAAACATTTGTTGTAGACGTACACGTCGACAATTTACATTTTGAAACATTTAGAGGTGATGGATTAGTTATCTCCACGCCTACAGGAAGTACCGCTTACAATAAATCATTACATGGTGCAGTTGTCGATCCACTTATCCCATGTTTCCAAGTAAGCGAACTAGCATCTTTAAATAACAACACATACCGTACACTCGGATCACCATTCCTTTTAAATCACGAGCGTACGTTAACTTTAACACTTAAACCAGACGGAAATGATTATCCTGTTATCGGAATGGATAACGAAGCACTTAGCATTAAACAAGTGGAAAAAGCCGTTGTTCGTTTAAGCGATAAACAAATTAAAACTGTTAAATTAAAAAACAATTCCTTCTGGGAAAAAGTACAGAGAACATTTTTATAGCATGAAAATAACCGCCGAATTATGGGATTCCATAATTCGGCGGTTTTTATTTCTCTCGCTACCGGCCACTATTCTTGTTATTTTTTGTCGGTAAGTCGATATTTTTAATAATCGCTGATATATTTCGAGTCACGGTCGATATATTTCAATAATCTCTGATATATTTTCACATACTTTTTTATAGACAACCCGTCCATCAATTACGGTCATCGCTGCTTGTACTTCTTTTATTTCTTCTGCCTCTATTTCAAAAATATTGCGATCTAATATAGTAAAGTCCGCTTCATATCCTTTTGCGATTTGTCCTCGCTTCGCTTCTTTTCCGATTGCATAGGCACTTCCTGTCGTAAATAAAGAGACAGCCTCATATACCGTTAATCTTTCTTCCGGCATATAACATACACCGTCAATAAAACTTCTGCGTGTAACTGCGCTATATATACCTAAAAATGGATTCACTTGTTCAATTGGCGCGTCAGATCCACCGTTGCAGTGTAATCCCGCTTCCAGTAACGTCTTCCAAGCGTACGCATAACGAAGACGATGCTCTCCTAGTTTTTCAATGACTGATGGAAAATCCGATGAAACAAAGACAGGCTGAATATCAATAATTGCTTGCAAACTCTTCATTCTTTCAATTAATTCTTCACGAGCGAGCTGACAATGAATAATGCGGTCACGTAATCCTTCTGCTGGTGGATATAATTCAAGTGCATCAATGACATATTCAAGCGATAAATCACCGATTGTATGAATCGCTACTGGCATATGTAAATCTCGTGCTTTTTTCACTAACTCCGCAAGCTCTTTGCGTGAGAAGATCGCCACTCCATTTGTTTCCTGCGCATCTTCATACGGTTCACTTAATAAAGCTGTTCTTCCGCCAAAAGAGCCATCAGAAAAAATTTTCATCGCCCCAAATTCAATATAATGCTCATTTTCATATTCTTTTCGTTCATGTGCTACTTCATGGTGAACGAGTAAATGTGCTTTAAATGGCATTTCCTTTATAACATGAGAAAACGCATTGTGCGTTTTTCTAAAGCCACCGTAATAATTTAAATCTTCCGTATGCCCACCAACGAGACCATATTGCCAGCAGTCTTTAATCGCTGTTTGCAAAGCGCTTTGTAAATAAGCTTCATCAATTTCTGGCTGAACATGTTTAATTAACTCTTGCCCTTGTTCATATAAAAGTCCTGTTAAATTATTTGATACATCACGGCCAATTTTTCCGCCTTTCGGGTCTTGCGTCGCTTCTGTTATGTTCGCTTCTTGCAGTATGTATGAATTCACCCATGTCACGTGACGACAAACACGCTTTAATAAAATGGGGTGTTCTTTCGAGATTTCATCTAAATCTTTCACATGAACATCTTTCGTATCTATAAAGTTATTTTCATTCCATCCTTCTCCAATAACCCAAGAGCCCTTTGGAGCTTCTTCCACTCGCTTCCGCACGAGAGTCAGCACTTCGCTATAAGATGTGCAGTTTGATAAATCTAGACGGAGTAACCTCTCTCCATGCCCAATAAGATGCATATGACTATCAACGAGACCTGGAATCATCGTTTTCCCTTCTAAATCGTGCAATTTAACCGTAGCATATCGGTCTTCTAATTCTTCTTTACTCCCGACATCAACGATCATACCGTTTTCAACATAAACAGCGTCTACTTTTTCATTCTCTTCTCGCATTGTGTAAATGGTGCCGCCATACCAAATTTCTCCCATATATCCCATCTCCTTTGTTTTTATTGTATAAAAAAAAGCACCATTTCAAAACATGGTGCTTTTCTAAAAATTACTTTTGCTCAGTAGTAGACGTTGTGATTTGCCATTCAATGCTAAATTTATCTTTTAGTTGTCCGTATGCTGGGCTCCAGAACGTTTCTTGAAGTGGCATAATAACTTCTCCACCCTCTTGTAACTTTTCGAATACTTCTTTCGCTTTTTCTGCATCACTAATTTGAATTGCGATTGTTACTTGAGATCCGATTGCATGCCCTTGACCTGGGAATGTATCAGAAATCATAAGATCCGTATTACCAACTTTTAAAGTAGCATGTAAAACGCGCTCTTTTGCTTCAGCTGGAATTGGATATTCAGGATTTTCAGGCATGTCACCAAAAGTTTGCATGACTTCTACTTTTGCATCTAACGCCTCTTTATAAAACTGTACAGCTTCTTGCCCACTACCATCTAAAACTAAGTACGGATTAATACCTAAAATCATACGGACACCTCTTTTTTAAATTTATAAAACAGAACTTACGTTCGTTTTTATAATATCATATGGTTTACAGTTCATTCAACTATTTTCAAAATTATTTTGAAGGAATCTCCATCTCTTGTTTTCTAAGTTCAATACGGCGAATTTTTCCAGAAATCGTTTTTGGTAGTTCATCTACAAATTCAATTTTACGAGGGTATTTATATGGTGCAGTAAGTTCTTTGACGTGTTGTTGGAGTATTGGAATTAATGTTTCTTCGTTCTTTTCTATATTCTCTCTTAATACGATAAATGCCTTCACGACACTTCCGCGAATTTCATCAGGACTTGCGACAACTGCGCACTCTCTTACGTAAGGATGTTTTACGAGCGCATCTTCTACTTCAAACGGTCCGATTGTATAACCAGAGCTAATAATAATATCATCACCGCGCCCTTCAAACCAGAAATAGCCGTCTTCATCTTTCTTCGCTTTATCACCGGTAATATAATAATCACCGCGGAATTGCATCGCTGTGCGCTCATCGTCTTTATAATATTGTTTAAAGAGGGCTGGTGTTTCAATGTGAACTGCAATATCACCCACTTCTCCTACCTTTACTGGCATACCTTCCTCATCTACAATATCAACGTGGTTGCCTGGCGTTGGTTTTCCCATTGATCCTGGTCTAATATCCATTCCTTTCATTACACCAACAAGCAATGTGTTTTCCGTTTGCCCATAGCCGTCTCTTACTGTAGTATTAAAGTGCTTTTGGAACGTTTCAATAACTTCTCTATTTAACGGCTCACCTGCGGATACAGCGCTATGTAATGCTTCTAAACTATACTCACTTAGGTCTTCTACCTTTGCCATTAATCTATACTCAGTCGGCGTACAACAAAGCACATTCACCTTATTATCACCTAATAAGTTTAAATACGTTTTTGGTTCAAACTTACCGTGGTATACAAATCCTGTTGCACCTGAACCGAGAGTTGCTACAAACGGGCTCCAAATCCACTTTTGCCAACCTGGACTAGCTGTCGCCCATACAACATCATTCTCTTCAATTCCGAGCCAGTTTGGAGCGCTCGTACGTAAATGAGCGTACGCCCACGCATGCGTATGAACAACACCTTTTGGATTTCCTGTCGTCCCTGACGTGTAAGATAAAAAGACCATATCTTCTTTATCTGTCTTCGCCATTTCTAACAGGTCACTTTCTGTTTCTAACGCTGTTTTTAAATTAATCCATCCATCTACTGACTGCTCGCTCAGAACGAATTTTTGAAGAGATTCCATCGCTTCTATATCATCAAACTGCCCAATGTACGGCTCATAACTTACAATCGCTTTTACTTCCCCGTGCCCAATGCGATATTCGATATCCTTTTTGCGCAACATTTCCGAACTCGGAATTACGACAAATCCTGCTTTAATCGCAGCGATATACGTCATGTACGCTTCAATTAAACGTGGCATCATAATGAGGAGCTTGTCCCCTTTCTGCAGCCCACTCTTTATAAAAGCGTTTCCAATTTTATTCGCACCTTGCATTAACTCAGCATATGTAACTTCTCGTCTATTCCCTTTATCATCTTGCCAAATTAAAGCAAGCTTCTCTTTATCACCTGTATATTTCTCTATTTCAGAAACTAAATTATAAGACTGCGGCGCCAACAATTCTTCTCTCTTCATAAACATCCTCCCTTTTCTTTATGCCTCCCTTATATAATAAAGAATTTTCAGTTAATTTTGAACCCTCTTCTTTTGACAAATTTTTTATGTCTATGTCGAAATGAATGTATAACGATGCAAACAACAAAAAGAAAGAGCGGGAGAACCCGCTCTTTCTAAGCCATCATATATGGGATTATTTTTGGAAACCGCCTAATTGTTGCTCAGCTAGTGAAACTAGACGTTTCGTAATTTCGCCACCAACAGAACCGTTAGCGCGAGATGTTGCATCAGCTCCAAGTTGAACACCAAACTCTTGAGCGATTTCGTATTTCATTTGATCTAATGCTGCTTGAGCACCAGATACTGCTAATTTATTGTTGCTTGCCATGTTGTATCACCTCCTTGTGAGTATAGAGTGTGATAAACAACATGACTTCATACATATTTTAGATATGGTAATTTATGGTTTTAGAAAAGTTCTTCGAATTTTTCTTCTTCCGCCACTACTTCTACCGTTTGTAATACCATTGTTTCTTTGTTCGCTACAGCTTCATCGATTAATGGTGTGAAATCGTATTTCGCTTCAAAACGATTTGCTTTTTCACGCTTCGGCTTCGTCGCTGGGCTTGCTGGTGTGAATACTGTACAGCAATCTTCGTACGGACGAATTGAAATATCATATGTTCCGATTTCTTCAGCGATTTTAATAATTTCTAATTTATCCATCGTAATAAGTGGACGAATAACTGGATAGTTTGTTACTTCGTTAATTGTATGCATACTATCTAATGTTTGGCTTGCTACTTGTCCAAGACTTTCACCAGTCGTGATTGCAAGTGCATTACGCTCCTCTGCGATACGCTCTGTAATACGCATCATCATACGGCGCATAACTGTCATTGAATAGCTAGATGGAATTTCTTTATTAATCGTTTTTTGCACTTCTGTAAATGGAACAAGGTGAAGCGTTACACGTTTACAATACTTCGTTAACTCTTGTGCTAAATCAATTACTTTTTGTTTTGCACGCTCGCTTGTGAAAGGTGGGCTATGGAAATGAACTGCTTCCACAGACACGCCGCGTTTCATCGTTAAGTACGTTGCTACTGGGCTATCGATACCACCAGAAAGAAGTACCATTACTTTTCCGCCAACGCCAACTGGTAAACCACCAGCTCCCATATGCTCACCACACATAATATAGCTGTAACCACTGCGAATTTCTATACGTACATTCACATCTGGATTATGAACATCTACTGTGATATCCTCTGTATTTTCTAAAATGTGCCCACCGATTTCTGGAAGTAACTCCATCGTCTTCATTGGGAAGCGCTTATCAGAACGGTGCACTGTAATTTTAAATGTTTTCACATCGCCTTTTACTTGTAAGAAAGCTGCTAATGCACCTTTTTTAATATCTTCTAATTCTGATGGTACTTTCATCGCTAAATTAAATTTATGAATACCAAATACATCTTTCAATCTTTCAGAAATTGCTTCGTGGTCTTCGCCATTTAATTGGATGTACATACGATCATGCGTTGCATCGATTTTAATATTTGGGAACTTTTTCAGTTTAAACTTTACGTTATCTTTTAATGTGCTTACAAATTTAGAGCGGTTCTTACCTTTAGTCGTCATCTCTCCATAACGAACTAAAATATATTCATATGTCATCATATTCCTTTACCTCATCACTTCATGTAATTTTGGCATCGTCTCTTTCACAATACCTTCAAATTGTTTTACTTCTTCCATCGTGTTTTCTGGTGCCAAACTAATGCGAATAGCACTTGCAGCAGCGGCATGCGGTACCCCCATTGACACTAACACTCTGCTCACTTCATTTGCTTTTGAAGAACAAGCAGACTTCGTCGATACATACACACCGTGCTCTTCTAAAGCATGAACGACCACTTCTGGTTTTAAACCAACAAATGATACATTTAAAATGTGCGGTGCTGCATATGCAAGCGACGTATTGATCGTTACATCTTCCATCTCTTTAAAGAAACGGACAAGCTCTGTTTGTAAATTGTGCAAATGAGCTATCTTTTCTTTCACTTGTTCCATTGTCATGCGAAGTGCTTTCACCATCGCTACAATGCCAGGTAAATTTTCTGTACCAGAGCGATACTTAAGCTCTTGTTGACCGCCTGATAAAATCGGATCTAACCTCACGCCATCACGTACATAAAGAAGACCCGTTCCTTTTACACTGTGGAATTTATGTCCAGATATTGAGCAAAGATCAATATGAGAAGCATATAAATCAAGCGGTACTTTTCCTATCCCTTGTACATGGTCCACATGGAATCTTATTTTCGGATAGTTCGATAATAACGTTCCAATTTCAGCAACAGGCTGAATTGCTCCAGTCTCGTTGTTCACGTGAATAATTGACACAAGAATCGTATCTTCACGAAGTGCTCGTTTTACATCCTCTACCGAAACAACACCATGCTCATTAACCGGTAAATATGTTACATCAAAACCGAGATCTTCTAATTGTTTATATGCTTCAAACACAGACGCGTGTTCAATATTTGTTGTAATGATATGTTTACCGCGCGAACGATTCCTCATCGCTATTCCTTTAATCGCAAGGTTATTCCCTTCTGTTCCACCTGATGTGAAAATAATCTCAGAAGGTTTAACGTGAAGAAGCTGCGCTGCAATCGTTCTTGATTGTGTTAATAGACGCTCTGCCTCTCCCCCAAGCGAATGAATAGAAGAAGGGTTTCCAAAATATTTTCCAGCAACCGTTACGTACGATTGAAGGGCTTCTGGATATGGCTTCGTCGTCGCACTATTATCAAAATAGATCATCGTTCTTCCCCTTTCAGCGCTATCACATCATATAATCATATCACAAATACGTGTAATTACGCTAAGACTACTCAAAGGTTCCATTTTATCCCGATTGTGAAGGGCGATAATTAGTGAAGATGCCCTTACTGATTACAGTTTCACTTTATCTTAAAATGAATAACCTTACTGTATTCCGCTATTCATTATAGCAACATCGCCCTCAAAATTACACAAAAAAACAAACCCTTATGAAAGGGTTTGTTCATTGTCTACATATTCAGCTATTTTTTGAACAACGCCGGGTTCAAGCTGCTCTAGTACAGAAGCCGCTTGTTCTAAAGCTGCATCGTATTGATATTCACGGAATAATTTCTCCGCATAATTTAAGCTCTCTGCAAGGTTCTCATCGTGACTGCGATAACGATTACCGTATTGAATTAATTTTTCAACTAAATACGCTTGTCCAATTAACTCTTCTGTCATTTCAGCTACACCATTAACAGTTGTGTACGCTTCTTCTAAACTGCTATTTACAGCGTTCATATTTAACGGTTTCACTTCTAACTGTTCATATACAGCTTGCATTGCCATTTGTCCTCTTTTTAAATCTTCCATAATGCTTTCTGGAAGACCTGGCAAATTCGACTTTTGCATAAAACGTTTCGTTTCAAAAATGATATTTCGCATTTCTTGCAACTTCTCACGCGCTTCAAATTCCTCTTTACGCATCGTTTGCAGCATTTCTTTATACTCTGCATGAAGTACTTTTAACGTTTCACATTGCTCATAAACCTCTTCTAGTTCCTCACGAATAATAGAGAAGGCAATATCTTGTTCCGCAACGCGTAATTGTAGCATTTCAAAACGTTTCGTTAAAATGTGCATTTGCTTTTCAATTACTTTTTGAGACTCAATGTCCTTATCTTGTAACTGATAACTTTGTTTCACAAGTTGTGTTTCTGCTTTTGTTTCAAGCGTTTCAGTGCGGATTTCTTCTAAGTCTTCATAAACAGAAAGTGTTTTTTGCTCCACATAATGTCTCGCATGCACTTCTTGTTCCAGTTGATCATAGAAGCCATCTAAACGCGTTTTTAAGTCTTCTACTTTTTCAGCCGCTTCCGTTATATGAAGCTCCTGTATATCCATTAAACATGTGTGTAGTTGTGTCGTCATATCGCGAACTTCTTTAGGGATTTCCAAATACTCTAATACATAACCTTGTCTTACCATATCATTATGTCCGTGTAATAAATCTTCCAGCTGAACTGGTAACGTCGCTTGACACTCTACCAGTAAATCTGGAATTTGGTGAATAATGATTTCTAAGTTTGCTAAACCTTCTTCTAAACTAATAACAATTTCTCGCGCTTTTAAGTAGTCGCCATTATCTGTTGCCTCTTCAAAGCTTTTAAACTTATTAGATTCAGCGTCTAGCATCTCTTCAATTTTCTGCTCTGCTGCTCCATACATATGTCTATGAGCAAGAACACTCTTCTTCATACTACGATATGTATCACGTAACCCTTCAATTTCCGAGCTATTTTTTTCATGGCTTTCTAACAATTGCTGTAATTCATTTAAAATGTCTGTAATACGATTATCAGCGTCATCTAAACCACTTATGGATTCATTCATCGCATGCTTTGCTTTTCGGAAGGAGAATTGCGAGGCGAATTTTCGCGCTTGCGCTAAATCTTTATCTGCTTTCGGAAGGGTTGTTGATACAATCTCATCCCATTCTTCACGCCATTTACCAAACAGTTCTTCTGTTTGACCTGTCATGTTTAAATCTTTCACCCGTTTTAGTTCATCTGCCACAGGTTTATCTTTTATCTCTTGTTTCCACTGCTCCAGTGCTTCAATATCTTTATATGAACGATTTCTTATCACAAGCTCTATCATGAGCAGCACTAGAATAGAGCTTACTACAATGATAACGATCGTCAGGATAGAATCCATGCAAAAAAGCCTCCTAGTTATATCTCTTTTTTTGTCCGTTCCGTTTATGAAATGGAAGGCATTATGTATAAAAAGGGAATTCCCCTATATTTAACAACTAACAATGTACTAATCATACCATGTAATGGCTTGTTTTTGACCTAGTTTTTTTTAAAATTTCATGTTTCTTTCAATGCAATTGTAATCTTTCTCAATCTTCTGTTTGGATTATCTTCCATCATCAAATGATTGTAATAACAGGTTCTCTTTCATATGAGATACGAAATAAATTTTGCGCACAAGTGGTGGTTCAATAGGAATCGCATACACATTCCCTTGCTTTACCGCCTGCTCTATTGCCATTTCTGGAAGTAACGTAATACCAAGTCCAGCTCCAACCATTGCAAGCATCGGTTCTGCATAAGAAGTTTCAAATGCAATGATTGGTTTCGCACCTATCCCTTGAAACATATTCGTAATCATTTTCCTTACATCACAAATTTCTGGATATACGATTAACTTTTCATTTTGCAAATCTTCCATTCGGATTACTATTTTCTCTTTATAAAGATGATCACTTGAAACTACACAAACAATTTTTTCTTCTCGCATTTCTTTTATACACGTAGCGTCTTCTACTACTGAATCGACGAACATCGCTTCAATCTTCCGTTCTTTAAAGAGTCCCATTAGTACTTTCGTATGCTCAATTTTCCATTCTACTTCGAATCCATCACCTAATACATCTTTACATTTTGATATATAATGCGCTGCTAAACTTGGCAATATGCCTATAGAAATTTTCCGCTTCTCTTGAAAATTCTTCATTTCGGCTTTCACTTCATGTATGTGTTCCAAAATCGGTAACATCCTTGTTATAAATAACTCTCCAGCCTCTGTTAACTCCACTCCTTGCGCGGAACGCTTGAGTAAAGTAACCTCTAAATCCGCTTCTAACCTTTGAATTTGCTTACTAAGCGCCGGCTGAGAAATATGTAACAGCTTACTCGCCTTTGATAAACTTCGCGTATTCTTTACTTCAATAAACGATCTTACTGCCTCCAAATCCATCGTACACACCTCTAACAAAAAGTTATAACTGTCATAAAAAATCGATATTTCCTTCTATAAACAATTACTCTTTATACTTATTTCATCAACTTACTATAACGAAATACAAAGGGGAATGAAACTCTTGAACAAAAAACAAATGCTACTCGGATCCTTCCTATGCCTACTTGCCGTAACCGCTTGGGGATTTATGTTTCCTGTCATGGCAAATGCCCTGCAGTTTATCGATCCGTTCTTCTTCACAACTATCCGGTACGGATCCGCAGCTGTAATTTTTCTTATTTTGCTACTCATTACTGAAGGAAAAACTTCACTCCGCTTAGAAAAAAGAACATTTTCGTTATTCTTTTACGGAACAGTCGGTTTCGCTGGATATGGTTTTCTCATCTTTTACGGCCAACAACTTGCTGGGCCTTCTGGAGCCATCCATGCTGCGATGATTCAGTCTCTTATGCCGCTCATCGCTTTATTATTGCAGTGGATAACAAAAAACAAACGCCCACAAAACTACACATTCCTTTGTATGTTCGTTGCATTGCTCGGTGTTATGCTTGTCATTTCAAAAGGAAATATTCACTTATTATTTGGAGCTGCCAGTCACCTCTCAACAAATATACTTATGCTATGCGGCGTTACTTGCTGGGTCATTTATACGAACGGCGGTGCTCGTTTTCAATCTTGGTCACCACTCAGGTATACGACGTTAACTTGTTTATTCGGCTCGATTTCACTCATCGTTATCGTCACTTTCTTCACTTACACAAACATCGTTACTATGCCGTCACTTCGTACAATTATGAGCGTTCGTTTTGAACTCTTGTATATGTCAATTATTGCAGGTGTTATCGCTGTATTTTGCTGGAACACAGGAAATCGCTATATTTCATCTATTAACGGCATATTATTTATGAATTTAGTTCCTGTACTTGCACTTATCGGTTCCATCTGTCGAGGTTATACAGTCGACAAAGTTGAAGTTGCCGGAGCCTCCTTAACAATTATCGCGCTATTATGCAACAATGTATGGCAAAGGAAAGAAAGCACAAAAATCCCCACCTCAGTTCGATAGGTGGGGATTTTTCACATGTGAACAGCTCTTGGCAATTCGTAGTACATATTCGTTATACATAATGTTTGCTCCATCCATTGTTCAATTTCTTTCGTGTACATTTCTATGAAAAATGTCTCAGACGGAAAAGAATGCAGCACTTCTGATATATATTGCGGATATAAAAACGGCATATTCATCATGCCTTTTAATTGCGTCATAAACATTGTAAAAGATACCTTTTTAAATTCCTGCTTCATTTGTCCCTGTCTAATCATTTGCTCTATATAATATCTTTCTTTAGAAAAGTAAATGGTCATCACTTCGCGAATTAATGTCGTATCAAGTGAAAGCTCTCGGTAGAAGAAACGTGTCAGTTCCCTATTTTCAAATTGATATCGTAAAATCCCGCGCACCATTTGCACCATCACATCTTTAGCCGACAAATATTCTCTCTGTTCGAACGACATTTCAATCACATGAATATATCCTTCTAAAAAGTCAGTAATAAGCTGTTCTAATAAACCTTGCTTTCCAGCAAAATAATATGAAATATTCGCTACATTCACATCCGCTCGCTTTGCAATTTCTCGCACCGACGTTCCATCATAACCTTTCGTGTTAAACAACGATATTGCCGCATCAATTACTTTTTGTTTCGTCTGTTTCATGCGCTCACTTCCTCTCACTGAACAGCTATAGTTTAAATTTCTTGACTTTTAAGACAAATTCCTTTAATTTTCTATCGACAAAGTCATGTGAAATACATCGTATTTTGCTAATATTTTACACATCTCGATAAAAAGGGAGTTGTTTCCATGTTTACAAAAGAAAGTTATGCAGGTTCTCGTGTGCAGCAATACGAGACAGTAATTAAACAACTGGATGCATTATTAACTGGCGAACCAAACGTAGTCGCAAACTTATCAAATGCGTCCGCATTATTAAATCAATTTTTAGATCGTGTGAATTGGGTTGGCTTTTATGTAACAGAAGGAAATCAGCTTGTTCTTGGACCTTTCCAAGGAATGCCTGCTTGCGTGCGCATTCCATTTGGACGAGGCGTTTGCGGCGTTGCAGCTGAAACGAAAACAACGCAGCTTGTAGCAGACGTTCACCAATTCCCAGGACATATCGCTTGCGACAGTGCTTCGAATTCAGAAATCGTTGTACCGATCGTGAAAGAAGGAACTGTCATTGGTGTACTTGATATTGATAGCCCTGAAAAAAATCGTTTTGATGAAGTAGATCAGCGCTATTTAGAAAAGTTTGTGGAAACACTCCTAAAACATATTTAAAAAAGAAAAGAGTGAGTTATCGATTGCGTACATCACGTACGAAACCGATAGCTCACTCTTTTTTATTGATTACTAACAGTAGATATTTTCTTTAGTGCCTGCTCTAAATCAGAAACGATATCTTCCCATGATTCTAAACCGACAGATAAACGTATTAAATTATCGTAAATACCCATTTCTTGTCTTAACTCAGCTGGAATCGCAGCGTGCGTCATCGTTGCCGGATGCTGAATTAACGTTTCTGTATCTCCTAAACTTACGGCAATTGTAATAAAGTGAAGGTCATTGATAAACGCTTGCGTCTCTTCTTTTCCGCCTTTTACTGAAAAAGAAATCACACCGCCGCCTCGTTTCATTTGGCGAGATGCTAACTCACCTTCTGGATACCAAACACCTTCTACCGCATCATGATTTTTCAGGAACGATACAATTTTTTCGGCATTATCACAATGGCGGTCCATTCTTACCGCTAATGTCTTTAATCCGCGTAACAATAACCATGCATCAAACGGCGCCATAATACCGCCGATATCTTTTCGCATCGGGCGAATTTTTTCAGCTAATGCTGTCGTTTTACAAATCGTTACACCCGCCACAACATCGCCATGACCGCCAATATATTTTGTCGCACTATGAACAACTGCGTCACAACCAAGCTCAAGCGGTCTTTGTAAATAAGGTGAACAAAACGTATTATCAACAACGACAAGTAAGCCATTTCGCTTCGCAACCCGAATCACTTGTTTTAAATCGATTAATTTCATCGTTGGATTAATCGGTGTTTCAACGAAAATAACCTTTGTATTTGGACGGATTTTATTTTCAACATCAGCTTCTGTCTCCATATCACAAAACGAATGTGTAATCATAAATTTCTCTTCTAATACTTCTAAAAATCCGTACGTGCACCCGTATAATCCATTTGAACAAATAATATGATCTCCAGCTTTTAGAAAGCCAATTAACGTTGCTGAAATAGCTGCCATACCGGATCCGAAAGCAAGTGCTTCTTCTCCTCCTTCTAACACCGCCATACGTTCTTCAAATAATTTTACAGTTGGATTTCCAAGTCTTGAGTAAATATAAGACGGATCCACTCCCGCAAAACTCGCCTCTCCTTGCTGCGCAGTCTCAAATGTAAATGTAGATGTTTGAAATAACGGTGGTGTTAAACTTCCTTTATGTTCTTCAGATTTATACCCGTGATGAATTAACGCTGTCTCCATATGCTTCTTTTTCATAAAAACATCCCCTTTTATGTTTTTATCCCGCATATTCATCAACAAAAATTTGATGAACGTTTTACTTCATTTTATGTAAGCGTTTTATTTGTGTTTCTATCTCTTCTTTTATATCGTTTTAAATTCCTTCTTGTTAATTTCCAAAATTTATATGCATAAAACAAAAAGGGGATCACTTGACGAAACTCTGGGTAAAAGATATAATAGCGTTTGTGTAAAATAAAAAGGCAGCCTTGTAATGTGAGTTTATCGTTTGTATTTTGTTCCTCTACGGAGGTGTATCTCGTAACTCCCTGCTGCTGGAGCGAAGGTACATGAAAACAAAATGCCCGTAAATATCGATTACGTCTGTTTTTATTTTACGAAAATAAAAACATTTTTAAAGGAGGAGTCAACTATGGCTCGTTATACAGGTCCAGCATGGAAACTGTCTCGTCGTCTTGGAATCTCTCTAAGCGGCACAGGAAAAGAATTAGAAAAACGCCCTTACGCACCAGGTCCTCACGGTCCTAACCAACGTAAGAAACTTTCAGAATACGGTTTACAATTACAAGAGAAACAAAAACTTCGTCACATGTACGGCATGACTGAGCGTCAATTCCGTCGCACATTTGACCAAGCAGGTAAAATGCCTGGTAAGCACGGCGAAAACTTCATGATCCTTCTTGAAGCTCGTCTTGACAACTTAGTTTACCGTATGGGCTTAGCTCGCACTCGTCGTGCAGCTCGCCAATTAGTAAACCACGGTCACATCACAGTTGATGGATCTCGCGTAGATATCCCATCTTACCGTGTAAAACCTGGTCAAACTATCAGCGTTCGCGAAAAATCTAACAGCCTTGTTGTTGTTAAAGAAGCGATCGAAGTTAACAACTTCGTACCAGAATACTTAACTTTCGA
Organism: Bacillus sp. GbtcB14; assembly: GCF_019091205.1. Classification (NCBI taxonomy): domain Bacteria; kingdom Bacillati; phylum Bacillota; class Bacilli; order Caryophanales; family Bacillaceae; genus Bacillus; species Bacillus sp. GbtcB14. Next base: position 35,498 of record NZ_JAGXJT010000001.1, on the reverse strand, counting down.
TGCTGATAAATTAGAAGCTACTTACACTCGTCACGCTGAGCGTTCTGAGTTAGCGGCTGAAATCAACGAAGCATTAATCGTAGAGTTCTACTCTCGTTAATCTCGGTACTCTGCAAAGAGTATTATTAAAAGCCTTAGAAACCTTGTTTATCAAGGGGTCTGGGCTTTTTTTATTTGTCACTAATAATGCAAAATAAAGCATTAAAAAGTATGCACCTGGGGCTAAGTGGGGCTAGTTTGGGACAAAAAATATAATGGCTGGCGTGTGTATAGAAATGGATAAGTGCAAAAAACAGATGATAAAAGGAGTTAATTGTTTTGAAAGAAAAATTCACCAAGATCCCTCTTCATGTACAAGACTTTCAAAAATTAAAAATGTTATTAGACGAATTGGTACAAGATGAAATAATGTTCATAGAAGGTCTTTCTAAGTATTCTTTAGATATTTCTTCTAAAAAATCTAAAGTCACCATTAACCTTAGAAGCGAATTTTCCCCCGATCCATACTTGGCGATTACTGCTATAAACATTACACCAAGTAATCAAGGTAAGGGAAGTATTGTTCTTGAATGGTTTAAAACATTCGCTAAAGAAAAAGGATTTGAACGATTAGTATTACAAGAAGTTATAACTGAAGAAGGTTACCACTTTGCATTAAAAAATGGTTTCTCAAAAAAGCTTAATCCTTTCGAGGAAATATTTAGAAAGCCCAATAGTACTGACGGAAATTATGAACTACATTTATAAAAATTAAAAAGTGAACGAATATTTTCCGTAGGCGTTCACTTTTTTACTTGGCTAATTATTTAATGTGTTCGGTTCTTTCCACGTTCAATCGCATATACATCTAATACATAATAAAGAGCACACTCGATTGAATGTGACTACATTAATTCTTCAATTAATTTATTTTCTTCTTCAATATATTTATCAATCAGAATCCATATTGACTTCATATTTTTATAAGATGCTCTCTCGAAATTTGATTTTTCTTCATCATTCGATGACTCTAAAAAAGAAGCCCACCAGGTAATATATTCATTACAGTTTATCCTTAAATCTTTTGTAAACTTATTTTTTCTATCTAAGTTAATCCAAATAAATATTTTATGATTTAACAATTCAAATTTTATTTTTTGCTTTTCTTTTTCATCAGTTTCCACACTACACCTTCTACCCAAATCAAGAACTTTTGTAATGTGTTCGAATAAATCATTTTGCATTCTTCTTTTCTCAGATAATTCTACAGCTATCCTACGATCTTTTTCTTTGTTTTCATTTAAGGTTCTAGCGTTATAAATTGATACAATTAATGTAGCTAATGAAAGAATTGATGTAATAATTAGTGCTATATTCACTTTGGTCCCTCTTTATGCTCTAAATCACCATTATTACATAAGATTATTACGATATACAAGGACTATGCATTATCACGATAATTTTCATGATATTTATCTAAATCACCCTTTTATTTAAAATATTGGTGAATTTGTTTGAAGTTATATTAATCCCCCTAAAAAAAGCGCAAAAAGAATCTACTTATAATTAAATCCCCCCTCTTTTCAAAATAACGTAATAAAAATCAGATTATCTTCAGATACCAAATTTCTTTCATACGTCAAATATTAAATTCCAAACTTAGCCACTTCGAATGCTGATAATGGTAAAATATCCTATATAAATACAATTTATGATGGTGGTAAATTTTCTTTATTAGGAGGAGAGGAAAATGGCAGTAACAATGAAAGAAGCTTACTCGACAATTTTGAATGAAAAGGTTTCAGCGCAAGAAATAGATGAACCTGTAAATAAGCATTTAAAACAAGAATTAGAATGTAGAGTTTGTAGAATACCTGTGGCGCATCGCACAAGACATATGAGAAATGAAGTAGAAATTCCAGCGCTTTTTTACCGAAAAGGCGGCATAAACCACGAGGAATTCTGTTCATACAATACACTCGGTCAGATTAAAGTTATCGCACGTGATTCCGATGATGACATTTTAAAAAGTGTAGAGGATAAAACTTTTTTATTTCGCTTAAATATGATCCATGAGCCTTTAGAAGAATTGAAAAATCAAACTACAAAGCCAAAGAATGATCAAAACAAGGCACTGAATAAAAAAGATAGAACTTATCATTCTAGCGGGAGCTTAAACTCATACTTATCAGCCATGAAAAAGATAATTGAGTTACGGAATATTCTAGAAAAACAAACCGAACTACACTCTATTATTGAAATTGAAATGCATGGAAAAAGAATAAAGTGGAGTGATTTTTATTATGAACCTGACCGTTATATACAATCGTGCAATTACGTCAAACAACTAAAATGGGAAAACAGACATCCCATTTGTATAGAAGGCATTGTAGACAGCGTGCGATATATAGAAATGTCAGGGAAATACGCTATAAACCTTCGTTGGGGAAAAAAAGGAATTAGTAGTAATGGTATAGAGCAAATTCCTTCACCCTCTATTTACTTCGATTCTGAAACACTTTCGCCAGAAGATATAAACCCCGGACAGCATATTGCTGTATGCGCAGTATGTACATATCGAATGACAGGCGGAAAAGTTAGACAATTTATGAATACAAATGCCCATTTATATCACAAAAACCAGCTTGTAATTTTATCTGATTAATAAAAGTTCAAACTATTTTTAATCCTACTATTTTTCATTTCCAACTTTCAAACTCACATTATATGCTATAGAAATATGAGTTTATTTTTTTATGTCACCTGTCATTTTGAATATGGATAAGTTCGCTTTGAGGTATATTACTACCTCTAATAAACTCATTGCAATGTAACATTTACAGTTCTCTCCTTAAATTGGTATCATTTACTTATTAAAAGGGGGAGATTTTTGAGTTTAAATATGTATCTAGGGGAAGTACATACCCAAACACAAAGTATGAATGCTGTATGTACCGCTACCATTCAAGGTATGGAACAAGCTATTCAGTCGATTGATGCTTTTGCAATTGATACTGTTCTACAAGGACAAACATATAGCAGTGCAAAAGCATATTTCTTACAAACCTTTCGTCCGTTAGCACAAGGAATCATTTACTTATGCGAAGAATTAATCCTTCAAAATGATGCCTTTCCAAGAGACTTTCAATCACAGGTAGCTTCTACAGATGTTATCGAACAGGAGATAATAGAACAAATTCGAGAAATCGATCGAATGATAGCAAGTACAGAAGCGCTCAACCAAACTATGTCGATCCCAGGTATGGACGCTATGGTAAATCTTTTTACTGTCATGAGGCAAAAACTGCAAGAAAAATTAGAACATCTATATGAATTTAATTATACTTCTAGTAATAATTATGATACTGCACTCCAACTAGCCGCTAGCATTGCGACAGGTTTGGCGGAAGTACAAAGCGGAAAAGGTTTTAGTCCCGCCAGTGGTACATTTAGTACACAAGGGTTGAATATGGAATGGACGGGTCCTATTCAAGCAATTACAGAAGAAAAAAAACGAAAAGCTGATTATTTAATTAAAGATGGAGAAATGTGCGGTAGGCTAGAAGAAACATCTGCGATTAAAAAAGCGTGGGGCGATAAGGTAGACAGTGTAGTTAAAATGTTCGAAACAGTAAAAAAGATATGGAATGGTACTGTAATCGGAACAGGGAAAGCTGTTGAAGATACAATCAAGTCCATGGAAACTTTAAGTAATATGAATATAAGGAATATGGATATAGAAACTTTTATTAATGTTACATATGCGATTTTACATTTGGATGAAACGGCGAAAAATATGTGGCATACATTTTCAAGTACCGTGAAACGAGATATGATAAATGGAGATGCAGAGAGCCGTACGCAATGGATTACTTATGCATTAACCCAAATAGGTATTGGTCTAATCACCGACAAGGGATTAGGTAGAGCAGGACTTGTTATAAAAGGAGTAAAAGCATCAAGTGGAGCAAGTACATTAACAAAAGGAGTAACACTAATAAAAGAAATGAGGCACGCATCTGAGATTTTACAATCTTTTAAGAAAGATGTTTCTTATCTTTCTCTGGTGGAACTATCATAACCAAGATACCTCAAAGCGAATTGAATCAAGCCTACTATAATTTTGCAAAGACTACGATTTCAAGTGCACAAAAAAGAAATTCTCCAGGAACAGTAACTTCAAGTTTTAATCTTGAACGAAGTTTAGGGACTCAAAAGAAACTAATGTATAATAAAGGTTCAATTGGTGTTATTCCACAAGAAATTCGAAATAAGCTAATTGGAAAAAATTTCAACTCATTTGATGATTTTAGAAAAGAGTTTTGGAAAACAGTTGCTGATTCAGACTATGCGACAGAATTTAACCAAAGAAATATAAACCTTATGAAAGAGGGTAAAGCTCCATTCGCTCCATTATCTGAGAAGTATGGTCAGCACAATCAATATATTTTGCACCATAAACAACCAATTCACCAGGGTGGAGATGTGTACAATCTCGATAACTTAATAATTGTTTCTCCTAAAATGCATCAAAATGTTTTAGATCGTTCATATCATTTCGGTAAAAAAGGTTAATGATTATGAAAGGATGGTTAGTATGACACTCAAAATGACAAAAGAAGAACTTATTGAACTTGTAACAAAGATTTGTAATCCTAAATTACCTGAAGAAGAACTTAATGAATACGTAAACCAATTTAATAATAGCGGTGTACCTCATCCCGCTCCAAGTGATATAATCTTTTGGGATTTTAGGGATTTAACACCGGAAGAAATAGTAGAGATTGCATTGAATTACAAAGAAGAAGAAAACTAAAACATGTAAAGAATAAGCCGCCCCGAAAAAACGAGCGGCTTTCTTCATTATCTAATTCATTTTATACTGTCCTATTTGTTCTAATGTTAGTATTTCTTTTCAATGCTAATACAACATTAGAATTATCATTTCTGAATTTAGCCAGTGTACCTTCTTCTAACACTTAAAAACAATACATTCTACCCCATAACTCATTTTTCTTTGCTATACTTTCTTTTTGTTAACATGATTTTTACAACGTATTTATGTGTACATTCTCTATACCTTCCCTTTTTCTATTTACATTCAACCTTAAAAACCTCTTCATCACCCGAGCATCTGAATAAGATTAAAAAAACTTAATGAACTAGTATCTCTTTAACCGTAGAATTATTAGAATATTCAATTTACAATCCCTTCCTTAAATTGGTATTATTTTCTTGTAAAGGGAGGGAAAGTTACTAGAAGGAAGATATATTTTAGAGATTCCAACATCTAATAAAAAATTCAAAAAAAATAGATGGATATATCAAGCTAGCAAAAGAAAAATATGATATTGATATTAGATTTAGGGAGGAATAATTGATGGCGTATGATTTAGAACCCGAAATTAAAGAGGTACTTGAGAAAATTGATTTTATTCAGAGATATAAAGCATTATCAAAACAATTTCCAGATAGAGAAAACACATTTGAAAACTATGAAAATGAAAAAGCAATTGAAGTATTTGAGTCTCTTGGCTATAAAGCTCGTTTTATGAAAAAGGAAAACTTTTTTATTGTTGGTGAAGTAAAGAACAAGGATTTCTATACTTTCAGATTCAATATCAGCTTAAAATATGGGCTTGTTGAGTTCATTTGGTCTGCAAGGTATAATGGTGAAGTTAGAGTTGGGAATTCATGGGATATGTTTGTAAAAGTATTATCCAATGGTTCTGAAAGATTGCCAGCAGTATGCTTCCACAGTTACGATGAACTCAAAGAAATCATGAAAATTGCCTTTGAAATGTACGAAGATTTCAAGCGAGAATTGATTCCTATCTATTCATAATGTAAAAAGCTACCGAAGACACCAAAACAGTTACTTCGAGTAGCTTTTATTTATATATATTAAAATTATTTATTTTCCTCTTTTTGAACGTATACATAAGCATCTTTCTGCTCTTTATGTACATCCACCTTCGAATTCTCTGCAAGCTGACCCGCATTTAGCAAAGAAAAAATAATGAGCGCTTCTAGTGACATTTTGTTTTACCACTCCTTTCTAGTTGTTATACATTTATCATACCGCTTACATGTGATTTCCGTATGAACTCGAAAAGGAGATTACAACAAAAAGATTACAGGAATATGAATGCACGCTATAATAACCATTAAATAGGAGGTCGATTCATTTTGACAATAAATCAAATGGTTCAATTAGGTAGTGCATGTATGCTGTTTATTACTTCAGCACTTATGAGTTGGTATCAGGGGAGTAATTTAATCGATTATCCTGATGAATGGAAATATAGCGCTAAGTTTACGAATTATTTTAAAGGCACCGTTTCAAGTTACCAAGATATTTATCAAATCGATTTCTTTATATATGCAGCAAAATTTTATCCCGCGGCATTTATCGTTATGCTAATTAGTTTACTTTATATGCTCATATTAATTCTTTATATTCTATTTAAAAGAAAAGATCCGGCGATTTAAATCCATACATAAAAAACCCCGAATCATAGACTTTTCAGCCTACAATTCGGGGTACTATTTGTTTTATATTCGTTTCTGATTAGTAACGAATTAAGAAATATTTCTTTTTACCGCGGCGAATGATTGTGAATTTACCTTCGATGCGGTCGTTTTCTGTTACAACGTAGTCTAATGCTTGTGTACGCTCACCGTTTACGTAGATTGCACCGTTCGTTACATCTTCACGTGCTTGACGTTTTGATGGAGAGATTTTGCTTTCTACAAGTAAGTCGATTAATACTGTATCTTCTGCAGTACGTTCTACAGATGGTACGTCTTTGAAGCCTTGTTCGATTTCGTTTGCAGTAAGTTCTGCTACAGAACCGCTGAATAGTGCAGCTGAAATTTTGATTGCTTGCTCTAACGCTTCTTCGCCGTGAACAAGTTTTGTCATTTCAGAACCTAATGCTTTTTGTGCTGCACGTTTTTCTGGCGCTTCAGCTACTTGCTTCTCAAGCTCAATAATTTCTTCATGAGATAAGAATGTGAAGTATTTTAAGTATTTAACAACGTCGCGGTCATCTGTGTTAATCCAGAATTGGTAGAACTCATAAGGAGTTGTTTTCTCTGGGTCTAACCAAATTGCGCCGCCTTCTGTTTTACCAAATTTCGTACCGTCAGATTTTGTAACAAGTGGAATTGTTAAACCGAATGCTTTCGCATCTTCTTCTGATTTACGGATTAATTCAAGACCAGCTGTAATGTTACCCCATTGGTCACTACCACCAATTTGCAGACGGCAGTTATGTTGTTGGTATAAGTTTAAGAAGTCGTATGATTGTAAAATCATGTAACTAAACTCAGTGAATGAAATACCAGTTTCTAAACGAGATGCTACTGTATCTTTTGCTAACATATAGTTTAAACCGAAGTTTTTACCGATATCGCGTAAGAATGTAATTACATCTAAGTTACCAAGCCAGTCATAGTTGTTAGCCATTGTTGCTGGGTTGTCTACATTTTCAAACTCTAAGAAGTTTGAAAGTTGGTTTTTAATGCTTTCTGTGTAGTAAGCAACTGTATCTTTTGTGTTTAATGTACGTTCTGCTTTTTTACCACTTGGGTCACCGATCATACCAGTACCTCCGCCAACAAGTGCGATTGGTTGGTGACCAGCTAATTGGAAACGACGTAACATTAATACTGGTAACATATGACCGATGTGTAAGCTATCCGCTGTCGGGTCGAAACCACAGTATAATTTAACGCTTTCTTTTTCTAATAATTGCTCAAGTCCCTCAGCATCTGTTTGCTGATTAATTAGACCGCGAAATTCAAGATCTTGTAAAATACCCATATCCTACATACTCTCCTTTAAGTTCATTACTGGCGTGAAGGTTGAAAACATAAAAAAATCGCCCCTTCAAATAAGGGACGATTTTGATTATCGCGTTACCACCCTAGTTGCAGGCAAAAAAAAGCCTACCACCTTATTTACATAACGGCTTAGCACCGTCTTTTCCCTTTTGAATACAATTCAATCGAAAAAAGATGCTCTAGGGGCGTAATTCGCGATCATCTATGTGCTGATTTTCACCGACCATCAGCTCTCTAAAACAGGGAAATGATCACTACTTCTCCCTTTCCACGCTCAATTATTCATATACTTTTCTTTATACCATCATTTATATAGGCGTGTCAAATAGAGGTAGGATTTCTCTCCTTGCCAATCCTTTACAACGTTGCAAAGAGTATCGTAATAAGAGAAAGAATTGGAACCCCAACTAATAACGATACATGAAACACAACGGATAAATCATTTCCAATCGTAGCCTCCACAGGATCCTTCGCCGGAGAACCAAGAAATCCGATTAATCGATCGAAGCGACTTACCGTTTTTGGAAAATCCGGTATTTCTATATGGTCACTATCTAAATGCTGCTGTAATTTATATTCATTTTTAAAGGGATTTTCGTTCAATTTCATCCACCTCCAGCAATTGTTTCAATTTCTTTATCCCGTTATGGAGTCTCGATTTCACGGTTCCAATCGGAATGTTTAATATCTCCGCAATCTCTTTTTGCTGCATGTCATGATAATAAGAAAGAATCAAGACCGCTCGCTGTTCTTCAGGAACTTTCAAAATTGCTTCTCTTACTGTGAGCCGATCTTCGTGAGAAAATTCTTTTTCCTGAATCGGCACTAAAAATGGCAAAAGCGTACGCCACTTTTTTCTTCTATTTAATTTATTAATCATAAGACGATAACCAATTTGAAATAAATACGTTTTTATTTTTCCTTTCTCAAGTTCATACATATGTTTCTTACGCTCTAACGTCAAAAATGTATCTTGCACAAGGTCGATACTTAACTGTTCATCTCGGTTAAAGCGATACAAAAATGTATATAGCGCTGGTTTAATTAAAACATATAGTTTTTCCCCAGCCTCCTTATCCCCACTTTGGTACGCAAGCATGAGCTCCTCCTCAATCCCAATCTGCGCCATTTTTTTTGATCTCCTTTATTCCTTTTAACGTTAATGAAATACGGGAAATTAAATATGCACTTGCGACAATGACCCATGCTTGTGACTGATGCGTAAAAAATTGAACATATGGGTTTTGAATCGTAAATCCACTAAAAACGAAAATATTTAACGCCAGCACACATATACATGCATACACTGCAAGACAGACCGAAATTGTATCAAATACATTCCAACGAAAATATATTTTTGTTTTTGTAAAATCAATTTTATTTCCATTTTTTCGTACAATATACTTCTTATCCAACGGAATAATGATTGAAAAAATAACAATCATTATAATCCCAACTGTAATCATTGAAACTTTAAAGCCAATTGGCATCGGTAATAACAGACCACAAGAAAATACAACGATAATTCCAATTAAAGCAAAAGTAAGAAGTAACTTATTAGACATATAAAAAGCCTCCCTCATCTATTCTTTCATAAATGTATACAGACGAGGAAGGCAATGCGTTCAAATATTATTTTATTTTTTTAATAATTTTTGCAGGATTCCCGCCAACTACTACATTATCAGGCACATCTTTCGTTACAACGGCGCCAGATGCGATAACCGCGTTGTGTCCAATTGTTACACCTGGATTAATAATTGCTCTTCCGCCAATCCATACGTTATCGCCAATTGTAACTGGTTTTCCGTATTCTGATCCGCTTATGCGTTCTACTGGATCAAGCGGGTGCGTTGCTGTATAAATGTGAACACCTGGAGCTAACATACAATTCACTCCAATTGTTACTGGGCATACGTCCAAAATTGTACAGTCAAAGTTCGCGTAAAAATTTTCGCCAACGTGAATGTTATAGCCATAATCACATCTGAAAGAAGATTCAAGATGAATGTTATCTCCAGTCGTTCCGAATAGTTCTTTTACGATTTCGCTACGCTCTTTTAATTGTACTTCTGGTGTTTCATTTAATTTTCTCGTTAATATACGAGCCTGCTCCCTCTCTTGTACTAAAACTGGATCAGCTGGTATGTACATTTCTCCTAATATCATCTTTTCTTTTTCTGTTTTCACTTTACTGCCCCCTTTAACTTATACATAGGAGTTTATAATACCATAAAAAAAGGTCTGAACGTTTCTCGTTCAGACCTTCCTCTCTTAATCTTCCATCGTTGATAAATCGCCTGTTGGTAAATTCAGTTCCCACGCTTTTAATACGCGGCGCATAATTTTACCACTTCTCGTTTTCGGTAATTTGTCTCTAAATTCAATTTGTCTTGGCGCTGCATGAGCTGCTAGGCCTTTCTTTACAAATTGACGAATTTCTTCTTTTAATTCTTCTGATTGCTCGTACCCTGCACGAAGCGCAATAAATGCTTTAATGATTTCGCCGCGCACTGGATCCGGAATACCAATTACACCAGCTTCCGCAACAGCAGCGTGCTCAATTAATTTGCTTTCTACTTCAAACGGACCAACTCGCTCACCTGATGTCATAATTACATCATCAATACGTCCTTGGAACCAGAAGTATCCATCTTCGTCCATGTATGCAGAGTCACCTGATACGTACCAATCTCCTGGCATAAAGTAAGACTCATATTTTTGCTTGTTATTCCAGATTCCGCGCATCATTGCTGGCCACCCTTTACCGATTGCTAAGTTACCCATTGTGTATGGAGGCACTTCATTTCCTTCATTATCAACAATCGCTGCTTTCACGCCTGGAATTGGTTTCCCCATTGAACCTGGACGGATTTCCATACAAGGGTAGTTACAAATAACTTGTCCACCTGTTTCTGTCATCCACCATGTATCATGAATACGAAGTCCAAATGCGTTCATACCCCAGCGAATTACTTCTGGATTTAACGGTTCACCAACACTTAATACGTGACGAACTTGTGATAAATCATATTTTTTAATTGCGTCTTGTCCAGCTCCCATTAACATACGGAACGCTGTCGGTGCACTATACCAAACTGTTACACCGTAATCTTGCAGTGCTTCATACCACGCTTCTGGACTAAAGCGGCCACCTAAAATAACATTTGATGCTCCGACTAACCACGGTGCGAAAATACCGTAAGCCGTTCCCGTTACCCAGCCTGGGTCAGCTGTACACCAATATACATCATCTTCTTTTAAATCTAATACCCATTTCGCTGTTTGATAATGCTGAACCATTGCGTTTTGTGCATGAAGGACACCTTTTGGCTTACCAGTAGAGCCAGATGTGTAATGAAGGATTAAACCATCTTCACGGCCTAACCATTCGATATGTAATTCTTTTGAAGCTTGTTCAAATAAAGGATTGAACGCTACCAGTTTACCGCCCTCTTCTGCATTGTCTCCAACAAGAAAGACTGTTTTTAAAGCTGGTAAATCATTTAATGGTATGCGCTCTAACAATTCAGGCGTTGTAATTAACACCTTTGCTTCGCTATCTTCTAAACGATCGCGAACTGCACCTTCCATAAATGCTTCAAATAGCGGTCCAACAATTGCTCCTAATTTCACTGCACCAAGAAGTGCAAAATATAATTCTGGAGAACGCGGCATAAAAATAAAAACGCGATCGCCTTTTTCAACATCGCCATAATTTTTCAGGACATTTCCTGCTTTATTAGAAAAATCCTTCATTTCCTTAAATGTATATTTCTCTTTTCGCGATCCATCTTGATAATAAAGGGCTACTTTATTTTTACGATCGGATTTCGCATGCTTATCAATTGCTTCATACGCCATATTTACTCGGCCTGTCTCATTCCAAGTAAAATTTTTATTAACCTCTTCCCAGTTAAAATTCGCGTATGCCTCATCATAATTCGGCAAATTATTTTCTCCTTTAATGACAGGAAGCGTTTCTACTTTCATACTTTACATCCCCCTCCTATGTATTCTATTATCTATTATAATGATATTATTTAAAATTTTCAGTATATTTGTTGATTTTTAGACAAATTTTTAATGACAAAATTCGATTCACATCGCATATATTATAAAGTACGATATTAATAGATTCACAAACCCTCAAGGTGGTGAGCAATACATTGATCCATAAAAAAATATATAATGCTAGAAATTTAAAAACGGCGAAAGGAACTTTAATTATTGAAGGTCCTGTCTCTACACATAATCTTGAAATGTATGAATTCCATCCAGATTTAGTTGCGTTTCGTCCTGCCGAGCAGCAATATAAAGCAATTGTCGAAATTTCTAAATTACCAGAAGCTCGTCTCATTATTGCTAGACATGACCAAACGATCGTTGGATATGTTACATACTTATATCCTGATCCGCTCGAGCGATGGTCAGAAGGAAAGATTGAAAACTTAATTGAACTCGGGGCAATCGAAGTTGTCCCAGCCTTTCGCGGGTGCTCTGTCGGAAAAAACTTATTAGAAGTTTCAATGATGGACGACCATATGGAAGATTACATTATATTGACGACCGAATATTATTGGCACTGGGATTTAAAACAAACAGGCTTAAATGTTTGGGAATACCGAAAAGTAATGGAAAAGATGATGAATGCCGGTGGTTTACAATGGATGGCTACAGATGATCCTGAAATTTGTTCACATCCTGCCAACTGTTTAATGGTTCGCATCGGAAAACGCATTGATACGGATTCTATTCAAGCGTTTGATCGTCTACGTTTTCACAATCGTTTTATGTACTAATAAAGGGGGCAACTGGAATGATTGTAGAAGAAATTATGAATCAAAATGTAGTGACACTACATCCAAACGATACAATTGAAACAGCAATCCGAACAATACGTACAAAAGGCATTCGGCACATTCCAATTGTCGATCAAAATAATCACGTTGTAGGCATTATTTCTGATCGGGATGTAAGAGATGCAAGTCCGTCTATTTTAGATGAACAAGTTTCACTCGATATGCTGAAGCAACCGCTCGAACTCATTATGAAACATCCTGTTATGACTTGTCATCCTCTCGATTTCGTTGAGGAAATTGCTACTTTATTTTTTGAAAATAAAATTGGCTGCCTTCCTGTTACAAAGGCTGGAAAGTTAATTGGCATCATTTCTGAATCTACAGTACTGCACACGTTAGTGAAATTAACAGGAGCACATCAACCGAGTTCACAAATTGAAATTCAAGTAAAAAACGAACCTGGTATTCTCGGAAAAGTAGTTGCTATTTTTAGTGATTTACAAATAAATATCGTAAGTGTTCTCGTCTATCCAGCAAAAGATGAGAATGATAAAGTACTCGTTTTCCGCATTCAAACGATGAATCCTCTAAAAGTGATTGATGCACTTGAAGCAGAAGGATACCGCGTCTTATGGCCAAATATTATGGGGATGCAAGCATGAGTAGCGCGTTTATTTATTCGGATGACTTTCGGGGCTATTCGTTTAGCCCTGATCATCCTTTTAACCAACTGCGCGTCACACTTACGTATGATTTATTACAAAAGGGCGGTTTTATCTCTCCCTCCCAAATTATCTCACCACGGATGGCTACAGATGAAGAGATTGCCTACGTTCATACAGAGGAATACATAAATGCGGTCAAACGTGCTGGAGAAGGTAGGTTAGAAACATCAATTGCGATGACATATGGGCTTGGAACAGAAGATACACCGATGTTTCCAAATATGCACGAAGCAAGTGCATTACTCGTTGGCGGTACGTTAACTGCTGTCGATGCTGTTCTTTCCGGGAAAGTAAAACACGCGCTTAATTTAGGCGGTGGCTTACATCACGGCTTCCGTGGCAAGGCATCTGGCTTTTGTATTTATAACGATAGTTCCATCGCAATGAAATATATTCAGAAGAAATATGGTTTACGTGTTTTATATATTGATACAGATGCTCATCACGGTGATGGTGTACAGTGGTCTTTTTACGACGATCCTAACGTATGCACCATTTCACTACATGAAACTGGGCGTTATTTATTCCCTGGAACTGGCGCTGTAAATGAACGCGGACAAGGTAATGGCTATAGTTATTCTTTTAACGTTCCACTCGATGCTTTTACAGAAGACGAATCGTTTTTAGATTCCTATCGAACCGTCGTAAAAGAAGTTGCCGCCTACTTTAAACCAGATATTATTTTAACGCAAAATGGCGCTGACGCACATTATTACGACCCACTTACACACCTTTGCGCAACGATGAATATTTATCGTGAAATACCGAAGCTCGCTCGCGAAATCGCTAACGAATATTGCGAAGGTCGCTGGATTGCTGTCGGCGGCGGTGGCTACGACCACTGGCGCGTCGTCCCAAGAGCTTGGGCACTCATTTGGCTCGAAATGAACAACATCCAAAACATCTCAGGTTATCTCCCTCCAGAATGGATTGACGCTTGGAAAGGACAAGCTGAAACAGAACTTCCCCTCACATGGGAAGATCCAGACAACATGTATAAACCGATCCCCCGTAAACCAGAAATTGAAGAAAAGAATGCATTAACTGTAACGAAATCTCTTGAAATTATTCGGAATAATATGACAAAATCTTTGTACTAAACGAAAAGGAGGCTCGTTTTTTAATAGCCTCCTTTTATTTGTTGTCGGTTTCTGTCGGTAAGTCGATATATTTTGATAATCGCTGATATATTTTATTTAATCATTAACTGATCCAATTTTTATGAGAAAAGGTCGTGATATTATGTGGAAGCAACAAATGCTCCCCACAAAACGTGGCACATTTGAACTCTTTACAAAAGGAAATGGCGAACCACTTTGTATTACACATCACTATTCACAATTTAATGAAACTGGTGATTACTTTGCGGATGTTTTCACTGCTACGCATCGTGTATTCCTCATTAATTTACGAAACGCTGGTAACTCAGCAAAAGCCAATTCAGAAAAAGAATTAAGTATGATTGAAACAGTTCACGACTTAGAAGCAATACGAGAAGCTCTACAACTTCCAACATGGCACTTCGCTGGCCATTCAACAGGTGGTATGCTTGGACTTTTATATGCAATTACATATCCAAATTCCTTACAATCATTAGCCTTGGCCGGAGCTGCAGCAAGTAACTATACCGAAACACCATTTTGCATTTATCACCCAGTACATCCACAGTTTCATTATATGCAACAACTCATCGAAAACTTAAAAAGCCCTCACCTTACAAATAAAGAGAGAAAAGAATTATCTACTAAGAGATCAAAATTATCATTGTATAAACCCGAAAACTATAACTCTTACTTTAATAAACCAATCCAAAAAACAATGTCCGCTAGCCGGATGAATGCTTTCGCCAATGAATATCCTTCATTTGATGTAAGAGAGCATTTACCTTCCATCCAAACAAAGACACTTATTATATGCGGAAGACATGATGTACAGTGCCCAATTCAGTATTCTATTGAGATGCATGATGGCATACATAATTCTATCTTTGTGATATTTGAGGAGAGTAACCACTATCCTTTTTTAGAAGAATCTGCTCAGTTTACTTCTACTACTCAAACATTTTATAAATCATTACGCCAGTACCGTTATTATTAAGAAAATCTATACAATGACAAAAAGCTCAAAGTCTCTATATGACTATGAGCTTACTTTTCAAAAGAAATATTTCACACTAGAAACAACAAAAAGAAGAACAAAAAAATCATTAAACCTACATCAAGTAATACTGCCTTTTTATCTCCTTCTTTTATACTCATCATAAAATTAGAAATTATTTTAATTCCAAAAAAGACCATCATAAATAACCCACCGAAATGATCATTCGTAGAATCTTCATCATAAAACATTTGTATTGCACCAATAATTAATAAAATAAGTACGATATTGGTTCCAATCTTTAAAGCCTTGTTTGATTTATTATCTTTTAATGTATCTCCCAAAATGTAGCACGCCCTCTCATGCTCTCCTATGTTTTATCTCTCTTTATATTTTAACACAAATTACCTATTATTCCCTTTTTGTTCGAATAACATAAAAAACCTGCCAATTACTCGGCAGGTACATTACACGTTAAAGCGATAACCAGCTCCCCATACTGTTTCAATATATTGCGGGTGAGCAGGATCTCTTTCAATTTTTTCACGTAACTTTCTAATGTGAACAACGACAGTGGCTAAATCACCAGCTGAGTCTAGTCCCCAAATACGTTCAAATAACTGTTCTTTATTTAATACTTGGTTTGGATGCGTTACAAAGAATGTTAATAAATCAAATTCCTTCGTTGTGAACGCGATTTCTTCATTGTTTATAAAAACTTTTCTCGCTCGCTGATCAATAGAAATTCCGTGAATATATAAAATATCGCGTTGCTTACTTACATTTCCTGATAATCTTTCATAACGAGAAATATGTGCTTTTACCCTTGCAACTAATTCACTTGGACTAAATGGTTTCGTTATATAATCATCCGCTCCTAAACCGAGTCCGCGGATTTTATCTATATCTTCCTTCTTTGCTGAAACAAGTAAAATCGGAATATCTTTTATAGCACGTATTTGTTTACAAATTTCAAATCCGTTCATTTTCGGAAGCATAATATCTAAAATAATTAAGTCATAGTCTTCCTGAAGAGCCATTTGTAGACCTATTTCTCCTGAATGCTCTACATCGACTTGAAAATCACTAATTTCTAAATAATCTCGCTGTAATTCTGCAATACTTATTTCATCTTCTACTAGTAAAATTCTCTTCATTCTACTCACCACATTCCTGTACTTTTTTCAATGAGAAGAAAATGCTCGTGCCTTTCCCAAGCTCGCTTTCCGCCCAAATATTCCCGCCATGCTCTTCAACAATTTGCTTCGCGATCGCTAAGCCAAGTCCACTTCCACCTGTACTAGAATTTCGCGATTGCTCTGCACGATAAAAACGTTCAAAAATGTAGGGAAGTGTATCCGATTCAATACCTGATCCGTTGTCCATCACTTTCACAATCACTTTATTATTATCACTCAATACTGTTACACTAATTTTCTTCTCTTCTTTATCCATGTATTTCACACTATTATGAATTAAATTTGATATCACTCTATTTATCTTTTCGCAATCAGCCGTTACATATAGTGGTGATGCATGTAATTGTAAGTTAATTTCTATACCTTCCTTACTTAAATCCATCTGCATCTCTTCTATTAATTCTTGCATAAACATATTTAATTCAACCGTTTCAAACTGAAAGGGAACCCTATTCAAATCGAGCTTCGAAAATAAAAATAGTTCGTCAATCAGTGTATCCATATGTCTTGCTTTCGTATGAATAGTCGTTAAGTACTTATCCATTTTTTCTGGTGTATTTGCTATCCCGTCTTTTATGCCTTCTACATATCCAATAATAGATGTAATCGGTGTTTTCAAATCATGAGATATGTTTGAAATGAGCTCTTTTCGATTTTCTTCATACTGTGTTTGCATCTCTATCGAATCTTTTAATCTCTTCCTCATTTCCTCAAACCCTTGATTTAATTGTCCGATTTCATCGTGCGATGTAACTGTTATTTGAAAATCTAAATTTCCTTCTTTAATTTTCTCAGTCGCATCTTTCAATACCAAGATTGGTTTTATCACACTTCTTGAAACGAGATAACTTAATAATCCAATAAGTAAAATGGCTAACAGTAAAAGTGATACGAACAAAATCGGAAATAACTTTTGTATAAGATCGACAAATGAACTTTGCCTTTTTAATACAAATATACTCCCTTCTTCATCCCCAGGAAAATAAAAATCAAATTTTACATATCGATAAAATGTATCGCCTAATTCCGTTGTACCACGACTATTAATATTTGCTGATTCAAATTTTGGAAGAGCTTCTTTTAAAGATACACTTTCAAATATTTTTGTAGCATAAGAAATGGTTTCTCCCTTTCTTACAACTATTTTCACACCTTCTTTTTCAAGTGATGAAACGAACGATTCATCTAATAGTTGTGATTGATTTTTCTTTGCCGCTAATTTCAATTCAATATACGCATTCTCTTCTTCTGGCGTAAGCGGCTTTTGAATATAGGAACTTTTATAGAAATTTTTCACTGATTCCAAGTCTCCTGTTATGGAAAAAACAATTAAAAATCCCGCGACTAATATGAGCGTGATGGAAACGAGAATAACAGCAATATAGGAGAATAAAAATCTTATTTTAATAGACATCATTTACATCCTCACTTTACCCCGCATTAACGGGCAGTAAGATCCCCACCTCAAAATTCAGAGAAAGCAAAGAAGTTAAGTAGAGGATCAACTGCCCATAAAAGCCCGATTGGTTCAACTAATAATCAGTGGGGGATGAACAAAACCCCCACTGATTAAAGTTTCACTTTATCAAACCTTATTATTTATAAGCATAGAAATATATGTTCAAATACTCAAGCGATTTTATAGTAATTTTAGCGTCAGTTTATAAAAATTTAATGTTATTCTTTTACAGTTGAAATGAGGAGGTTGAAATTCCATGTTCAAAAAAACATTAAGCATGATCTGTTGCGTAATTTTTTTGCAAGGATGCTCACAAGAACAAGAAGTTAAAAAGGAGATGACAAACATGGCGACAGCACTACTAGCAGCTACTGAGAAACAAGAAACGAGTACTGTTATATCGTTACTCAAAAAAGGGGCTGCCATAAATATAACGGATAATAAAGGACGTACCCCTCTTATGATTGCTACATACAAAAATGATATAAAAACCGCAAAAGCGCTGATCGAAGCTGGTGCTGACGTAAATATCCAGGATGATATAAAAAACAATCCCTTTCTATACGCCGGTGCGGAAGGTTACTTGGATATTTTAAAACTAACGATTGATGCCGGTGCAGATCCATCGCTTACGAATCGTTACGGCGGAACAGCTCTTATCCCCGCCTCAGAACATGGCTATATTGATGTTATTAAAGAACTCCTTACGCGAACAACTATTGATGTTAACCATGTAAATAATCTCGGATGGACCGCTTTAATGGAAGCCATCGTACTAAGTAACGGAAACGAAACACAGCAACAAGTCATTCAGCTTCTTATTGAGCACGATGCAGATGTAAATATTCCAGACAACGATGGTGTTACTCCGCTAGAGCATGCTCGCGCTCATAACTTTAAAGAGATAGAGAAGATTTTGTTAGAAGGACATAAGTAAAAAGCTAATTTTTGCCTTCCTCCCCCGCCCTATGCTACATTTAACCCGTTACATCAATATTAATAGGGTGGGAATAAACATGAACAAACCTAAAATTGGGATGATTGGACTTGGAAGTATTGCACAAAAAGCCTATCTTCCAACACTTACAAAAGAAATCGATTGGAATTTTGTAGGGGCGTTTACACCTAACGCGGAGAAAAGGAAACAAGTTTGCCAACAATACCGCATGCAAGACTTTCATTCTATTGAAACGTTAGCTTCGGAATGTAATGCAATCTTCGTTCATAGTTCAACTGCTACACATTATGAAATCGTTTCTGAACTTTTGAAAAAAGGAATCGACGTTTATGTTGATAAGCCGCTAGCAGCTACAGTAGAACAGGCTGAGAAACTAGTCGAGTTGAGCGAAAAGTATAATCGAAAGTTAATGGTCGGATTTAATCGCAGATTCGTTCCTATGTATGTCGCTGCAAAAGAGCAAGCTCATGATATTTCATGGATTCGAATTGAAAAACACCGCACAAATAAAGTTGGGCCATACACGTACGACTTTACTATGTTAGATGATTACTTACATATTGTAGATACTGCTCGCTGGTTAGCTAACGGTGATCTTAACGTCGTTCATAATATGATGCAAACGAATGAAAAGAATGAACTTCTTTACGGACATCATACATATACAACGCCAAGTGGACTGTTACTTTCTACCGCGATGCATCGCCATGCCGGTACAAATTTAGAACAAATTGAACTTGTAACGAAGGGGAAAATCATTCGCGTAAAAAATATGAACACATTTGAAGTTGAGCAGGATAATACAGTTTCGCAAAGCGGTTCACCATCATGGGATACGACGTTGAAACAGCGTGGTTTTGAAGATGCTGTTCATCATTTTATTGAATGTGTATACGGTGATACAAAGCCTGTTGTAGATGGATTAGAAGCATTAAAAACGCAGCAGCTGTTGCAATCTCTACTTGACGATGTAAACAAAAAGTAAAACGGATACATTTTTCAGAATTTACTTTCATTCCCATTTCCCCTTTATTTCTGGCGCAAATTTCTATAGAATATGTTGATAGGAATTATAAATTTCATAATGAATCGTGGAAAGGATGGGATTAACACATGTGGAACGAGTTTAAAAAATTCGCATTCAAAGGAAATGTAATCGATTTAGCTGTCGGGGTTGTAATCGGTGCTGCATTCGGTAAAATCGTTAGTTCTTTAGTAAAAGATATCATCACACCATTACTTGGTATGGTATTAGGTGGCGTTAACTTTACAGATTTAAAAATTACATTTGGTAAATCATCTATTATGTATGGTAACTTCATCCAAACTATTTTTGATTTCTTAATTATTGCAGCTGCTATCTTTATGTTTATTAAAGTATTCAACAAACTAACCTCTAAAAGAGAAGAAGAAAAAGAGGAAGAAATTCCAGAACCAACAAAAGAAGAAGAACTTCTTGGCGAAATTCGCGACTTATTAAAACAACAAAACTCTTCTAAAGATAGAGCATAATTGAACGGATAAAAAGGCATGCCCCTCGGGACATGCCTTTTCTATATGCTATAACGTTTCCGAATTCATATGAATAAATAAAATAATACCCGCAACCATAAGTACCATAATACTACCTGCAAATAGTGTAATGCCCATGAACATTAAACTCGTGCTCATGTCCACTGATACACTTTCAATAAAAATAGAAATTACATACGTGATAAGGGCAATTCCTGCAAGAATACTTCCTGGAACAAATCGCTTTAAGCCATTTTGTTTTAACGTCATATATGCAAAAATAGCAGTCATACAAAGCGTAATTATCCAAAGAACGATCATCTCTTTTCCCCCCTCACAAGCCTTTTCTTTCTATTATACATGACATTGCCCTATAATAGTTAAATTTGCACTTATGTGACATATAACAAGGAATAATACCATTTTGCAACGAAGTCACCAATAGACCATGTACTCGGGAGGATTTCAATTGGGAGATGATATTGTAGGATATTTTAAACAAATAGAACGATTCGATTATATTACAATCGACTTAGACAAAAAGTTTTTTTATATCGAAGTTGTACAACGAGAAACAAATATAACTTTACTAAAAGTATCACTTAACTTAGACAAAGATGAAACCATTATTGCTGGAAATGTGAAACAATATGATCCTTCTAGATTAGAACATTTCATACAAAGTTTTAAACGGACTGCACAAACATGTCTTGAACATAATTTACGAAGTCCTGAAGAACTTTTTGCATTTTGGAAAGGAAATTGACCACTATAAAAATGGATATCATTCATATAAATTGATATAATTACCATATACAACTATTCTTTACAAGGGAGTGTTCATAATGATTTGGATTTCACTAATCGTATTAGCCTATTTCATCATTCTCGTCCCAATACAGTATAACTATATTAAGATGCTCAAGACAAAACAGAAAAAAATGAACAGGTCACAAAACGAACTATACGACAACATGTCTTATGAAGAATCCCAAATACATTATCACTATCAAAGTAACGTATTTACAATACCTGCTTCGCTTGTCGCAAGTATTATTTATAGAGTGAAACATGCAGCATAATATGTACGCTGTAAAATTATTGTTTGAATCTGTTCATTCTGGTGAGCCTGATCCTACGAAAATGGATGAGCATTATGAAGAAAATCACGATACACTTTTTGAAGAAAGTATTATTCTTGTTAAAGCAAACAGTATAGAGGAAGCTCATGAATTAGGTGAAAAGATAGCTATACACTCTGAAGAATCATACGATAATATGTACGTTGAGCAAGTAACGTGGACGTTTCGAAAAGTATTGCATGTGTTTGAATTAGACGATACACCATTCGAAACTGGAAAAGAATTGTACGCCAGATTTTTACACGTTAAGAAAAATGAAACGGTAGATACAGTAGTTAAAACATACTATCCTGAATACGAATAAAAGCTCACAGCGAATGCTGTGAGCTTTTTTATACTTACTTCGTTGAATCTCTAAATTGGATACGGTGAGGTAAGATAACAGTGTGATCTTCCACTTTTTCTTTGTTCATATACTTTGTTAATAGACGCATTGCTACTGCACCGATATCATACATTGGTTGTACAACTGTTGAAAGTTGTGGACGAACCATTAATGCAAGGCGTGTATTATCGAAACCAAGTACTTCTACATCAGTTGGTACGTTTAATCCAGCGTCTTGTGCTGCATGGATTACACCTAGTGCCATTTCGTCAGAAGATACGAAGATTGCTGTTGGCTTTTCATCACTGCTCCAAAGCTTTTCGAATGCTTCGATACCTGAATCATATGTGTAATCTCCATCGATTATAAGATTTTCATCATATGAAATACCTGCTTCTTCTAAAGCCTTTTTATAACCTTGTAACTTCTTCGCGCTGCCCGCTTTATCAATGAAAGGACCAGAGACGAAACCGATACGCTTATGTCCTTGCTCAATAAAATGCTTCATTGCGTCGTAAGCTGCTTGTGTATAATCAATATTTACTGATGGCGTTTCATTTTGCTCATCAAATGACGCTGCTAATACGATTGGTACTGGAGACTTTTTGAATTCTTCAATGTGAATATCTGTAATATCTTCACCCATGAAAACAATTCCGTCCACTTGTTTTCCAAGCATCGTATTTAATAAATGGAACTCTTTCTCTTTGTTTTGGTCAGAGTTACTTAAAATGATGTTATATTTGTACATTGTTGCGATATCTTCAATTCCACGAGCAAGTTCTGCATAAAACGTATTTGAGATATCAGGAATAATAACACCTACTGTAGTTGTCTTCTTACTTGCTAGTCCACGTGCTACCGCATTTGGGCGGTATCCTAAACGATCAATTGCTTCTAATACTTTCTTTCTTGTTGTAGGCTTTACATTTGGGTTACCGTTCACAACGCGTGATACGGTAGCCATTGAAACGTTCGCTTCGCGCGCTACATCATAGATTGTTACGTTCATCTCATCGCACACTCCTTCTATTTTTGTTATCTATTTTTATGTATCGGTTACTTGAATGAAAAAAAGACATCAACTCTATTTGCAGATGCCACCAATCGTCCCGAGTTCTTCCTTTTACTAATGATACGATAAAAACGCAGGCTCATACAATATTTTCCCGCAAAAGTTTCGAAAAAATTCGCTTCTTTTCTCGTATTTTCGTATTTTTTATGAAAAAAAGGGCATTTTTTGTAAAAATATAGATATTCAATACGTAGAAACCTTATTTTAAGCAATACGATAGTAAATGAAATTTATATCGGCGATTTTCAAATATATTGACTGCAACTCGAAATATATGAGCGATTTTTCAATTATATCGATCACAACTCCAATTATATCAGCGATTTTTTTAATATATCGACTTACCGACAGAAACCGACAATGGTAGTCATTTGATGCGCTGAATTTGGAGGTGCACGGCGCCCTGTAGAATGCGTTACATCGGCAACGACAGGTAAATGTGTTTCTTTCTTTAAAATCGGCGCAGCGGATATAGGAAGCGTATTACGCGTCGCTCCTTCCCATCACACCTTTTCACTTACAATAAAAAAGACAGTGTAAACACTGTCTTTTTTATAAGAAGGAAACAAACGGTTTATCGCTGTTTTTCTCTTTTATAATAATTGCCTCGATTTTACTCTCGGACTTGATCTGCAATTGTACTTTTGCATCTTTAGGTAGTTTTTCTAACATACTTTGAGCAGCCAGTTGGGTAAGAGCCATTAATTCTGTTTTACCGTTATATTTAATAACAATATTCATATTTAATGTATCCATTTGATTTTTCTTATAAGAAACCTTAGCATTTACTGGGATAAAATCTCCAGTAGAAAAACCTTTCATTGCATCAGCAAAGTTAGTTATTTTTGTATTATCTTCTCCATGTGCTTTTGTAAATTCATCAGAAGGATATGAAAACGCTTGTTCATCGATCGTGCTCCAATTTCCAAGGTTCGTATCATTCTTTTGAACAGTAGCACTAGCAATATATGTACCATTTTTTAAAGAACTTGTACTTTCTTGCTTAAAGATAGCAAACGTAATTGGAGATTTATTATACTTGTCATTTTTATTAATAGCCTCAGTAAGTTGCTTAGCAACTTCAGCACCTTTAGACATTGCTTCTTCATTCGATACACTTGAAGACATTGCTAACCCAATCACTACACCAGATAAACTTAATTCATTTGAATGCTGCTTCCCGAAATAGTCTTGTTCTATAATATTTGTCAAAACGGGTGCTTCTACTTTTGCAACTAACTCATCAACTAACTTCTCCGGAATATATTGATTTAATTGTAGTACATGATTTTCTGTATCAAATTGCTCTTTTGCAATATTCATTAAACCATTTTCATACTCTGCTAAATCTAATTTAGAATTTGTTTTTATATTAGCTGTATTTATAACCTTTTGTTCCTTTAAAGGAATTACAGTTCTATAATAATCTTTAGAAACAGCAGTTCTCGGAATCATACTTTTTTCTTTCGTATCCTTCTGTATAACTTCATCCTTCTTACTAATCGTATTATTACTACAAGCTCCTAGTAATAAACTTACGACCGCGAAGGATAATGCCATTTTCTTCATTACTTAAAACCTACTTTCAACAATCTAGTTATTTAATTTGAACTATTAACAGTGTACCATTAAATATATTTCAACAAAAACAAAAAAAAGAAGCAAGCACCTTTAGCTTGCTTCTTTTTACTTAATATTCTCTTCTAAAGCGTCTTTTTTAATGTTCCAATGAGACGTATTCCATACTACCATCCCATCTTTTATGTATAACACTTGCGGAGATTCATGTTTAATGCTGTACTGTTCTGCAACACGATTCGAAACATCTCTCGCATCTTGTACGTATAAGTAATACGCTGGTACCGCTCTTTCTTCACTACAATACGCTTGAAATTCTGTGTATGCACCATGACTAATCGGGCATGTCGTACTATGTTTAAAAAGAACATAAGGCTCGTTTTTTTCTACTAATACTTCAAGCTCTTCAATTGTTTCAACTTTTGTCATATTCATCACGATTCACCTCTCATACGAAGTCTAGAGCGCTTTTCTTTCTTTTCAGCTTTTTTCTCAAGTCTCTCTAATTTACGCTCTTCTTTTTCAACCTTTTTCTCTTGTCTTGTCGCACGATAATGATTGTATACTTCAATTGCTGCGCTACTCCACTGTACAACTTGCGCTACTTTATCTGCATTATTTTCAATTTCGTCCGTAACAGAATCTGATACATTACGAAGTTTCGTATTTAAAGAATGGATTGTCGTTCCAATCCCATCTACACCCGATACTACTTTATTTAATGATTGTGATTTCTGTTGAATGTCATCAGCTAACGCATTTGTTTTATGTAATAATTGCTCCGTCTCTACGCTAATCCCTTGCATTTGCTTTTCCAAACCTTCCAATGTGCTTGCAACGTTTTCTAACGTCTTCTGAACCGATAACAACGTTCTGCATACATACACAACTAATACAGCGAAAGCAACCGCGATAATAGCCGCACTTACATATAAAAGAACTTGCATTTCATCACTTCCTTTATCTTTTTCATACTTTCTCCTATTATACAATCATTTTCCGTTTCGTTCTAATCCCTATCTTTTCATTAGAATTTTCATACTTATTCGTTAACTTTAACATAAATGATTCAACAAATTCCACTAAGTAGGTTACAATAGGAGAGGATACATAATTAGTAGGGAGGCTTTACATATGAAAGATCCACGCATTGAAAAGTTAGCATACAATTTAATTAACTACTCTATTCGCTTACAAAAAGGCGAAAAAGTATTAATTGAAAACTTTGGCTTACAAAAAGAACTTGTAACTGCACTTGTAAAAGAAGCATATGCAGCTGGTGGTTTCCCATTCGTTTCTTTAAAAGATCATCAAGTAGATCGCTCTTTATTAATGGGTGCTACTGAAGAACATTTCGAACAAATCGCTGCATATGAAGCAAGCATAATGAAAGATATGGACGCTTATATCGGTCTTCGCTCTGGCGATAACATTAACGAACAAGCTGACGTGCCAAGTGAAAGAATGCAAATTCACGGTCAAACAGTTGGTAAAAAAGTTCATAGAGACATCCGCGTTCCGAAAACGCGCTGGGTTGTTCTTCGCTACCCAAATGCTTCTATGGCGCAGCTTGCTAAAATGAGCACAGAAGCTTTCGAAGACTTCTACTTCGAAGTTTGTAACTTAGACTACGGTAAAATGGATAAGGCGATGGATAGCCTTGTTACATTAATGAATAAAACAGATAAAGTTCGCTTAACTGGTCCTGGAACTGACTTAACATTCTCTATTAAAGACATTCCAGCTATTAAATGCTCAGGTCATTTAAATATTCCAGATGGTGAAGTATACTCTGCACCAGTTCGCGATTCTGTTAACGGTACAGTTTCTTACAATACACCATCTCCTTACAACGGTTATACATTTGAGAATGTACAACTTAAGTTTGAGAATGGCCAAATCGTTGAAGCAACTGCAAACGATACAGAGCGCATTAACAAAATCTTCGATACAGACGAAGGCGCACGCTACGTTGGTGAGTTCGCAATCGGCGTAAACCCATACATCTTACATCCAATGGGAGATATCCTATTCGATGAAAAAATCGATGGTAGCTTCCACTTCACTCCTGGACAAGCTTACGACGATGCATGGAACGGCAACAACTCGAACATCCACTGGGATTTAGTATGCATCCAGCGCCCTGAATACGGCGGCGGCGAAATTTACTTCGACGACGTACTGATCCGTAAAGACGGACGCTTCGTTGTATCCGAACTAGAAGCTTTAAACCCAGAGAACTTAAAATAATGAAAAACGCTCGGAATTTTCTCCGAGCGTTTTTTTATTAATATTGTAATAAATCTTTCGCCACATCTTCTGGCACTTTAAAACTCATTTTCTTATTTTTCATTTCAACTTCGACATAAGGGACATCTTTATATACTGTCATAGTACCAATTTCATGTAACTCTTTTTTATCATTACTCGAATCCGATAATTTTTTTGTATCCTCTTGATACATTTTAAATGTTTTCCCTTGCGGAGTATCTAAAGGAGCCGACCGCATTTCCCACTTATCCATTTTCATGACTTCAAACAGCTTTTCAATTTCTTCTTTATCAGTAATTACTTTTTTCTCACTTGAATCCGTAAGTGATTCAATTTCAACTTTTTGTGCCTTTTCTAAGTTCATATCTGCCTTTTCCTTCTTCGTACTACATCCTATTAAAAGAACGGATGCGGTTAGCAGAAGTAAAAATAACGTAAGGACTTTTTTCATTTCTAATCCTCCTAACTATATAGAACTACTTTTCTCGCTTTTTGTTTGCTGAAAATGAAAATAATATAAAAGCGCCACTGCAATAGTACCTATTAATATTGGTACATATAGAGGCAGATCCCATTTCATATATACTCTAGTGCAACCAACAACCACAAACAAAATTTCTAAACAGAATAAAGGTTTTACATATTTCATTTCTTACCTACCATTTCTATTTTCACATTTGGGTTATCTTTCTCGATAAGCGCCAAAAATTCATTCATATGTTGCGGCATCGTAACCATATGTACTTTGTATGCATTCGTCGTAATTTCAAGGTATTTCCCAACTTGACGAATGATTCTTATCTCTTTCAATACGATATCGTCATTTAAAATGCCGTACTTTAATACACCATTTTCTACTTTATGCTTTTTAATAAATACTTCCCAAACGAGTGGCACATTTACAAGGAAGCATAAACCCATTCCAATTAACGCTGACATCCACTGCTCTTTATTTGAGATAATCATGACAAGTGGATATACGAACATAAAAACTAACGTGAGACAAACGAAAATTACTACTGACTTACTTCTTTGAATCGGAAAGTCCATACCTACACCCCCTAACCTAAATTATACCACTTTTTCCATTTTAGTCATGAAAAAAGGCCATTTCTGAATGACCTTCTTAAACGATATACCTATAGAATTTCTTATCTACCTGTAACACTGGAAAACTTTTTGGCAGCTCATCTATACTCACACTTTGGAAATCATTCTTTTCATAAAAGCGATGCGCTGCTAAAAACTTCACTGTCGTTCCTAAGTAAATATCTTTCAGCTTTTTATTCTCAGCCCACGAAATTGCTGTTTGGAGCAACTTATGTGATGCGCCCCACCCTTTTCCGCGAAATTCTTTTTTTACGAACATTTTTCTTAGCGCTACTTGCTGATTCTCAATATCTAATAAAGCTACTGTTCCAACTACTTTATCATCATAAGTTGCTATCCAAAAGTTTCCATGATCCCTTTGATAGAACGTTTCTATTTCAAGTAGGTCGGGCTGTTCTTCTTTCGTAATAGGAACATTGTACTCTTTTTGCTGAATATGAACGATAAGATCTACTACTTCATCTTGAAACGTACTTTCATACGGAATAATGCGTATCTTCTCGTTCATCGGATCTCCTTCCACTCTGAAGCTAGTAAACTATATACAGCGATATCGTGAAAATGATCGTATAGCCATTCATCATCTCTTAAAATACCATCTAACTTAAAACCTAAACGCTCTGGAATAGCGCGGCTTTTCACGTTTTCAACACCGCATCTAATTTCTATTTTATTTAATTTTAAATTCTCAAATGCATAGTGAAGTACAGCTTTCACGCTACGCGTCATAATACCTGTCCCACCAGCATCTTCTGCCAGATAATATCCGAGACTTGCCGCTTTCTTCCCCCAACTTACTGGATGAATACCTACCATCCCAACGAGCTTTCCTTTGTAACGTATACCACTTTCAAAACCGTCTCCCTCTGCAAACTTCTTTAACCACATCGGACAAATTTCATCATACGCACCAGCAGATTTCACTCCATCTACCCAAGGAAGCCATCTTCGTAAATGATTACGGTTTTGGTCTATTAATTGATATAGTTCCTCTTTATGATGTTTCTCTAATAACTGTAATTCGATTTCGTCGTCTACTCGAAGTGTGAACATGTTTTTTAACCCCTTTTTTCTTATTATTCTAACATTTCTAAATGGAAAATGTTAAATATTCACACTTTTTTTAATTTTATATACGAACAACTACTATGTATGATTGATATCTAGATATGAATCATACATAGTTAAAGTATGGAAAAAAATGATAATTTTATAATTCAATTACGTAAAGGTGTTTTTGATCTCGCTATTTTATCTTTAATACGTAAACAACCTATGTACGGATACGAAATTACAAGTGCATTACAAGATATCCCTGTGTTTCATATCCCAAACGGTTCGATTTACCCTATATTAAATCGAATCACGAAAAACAATTGGGCTGTTTCCTATTGGGAAGAGTCCGGTGATGGCCCAAAAAGAAAATACTATCGAATTACAGACGAAGGGAGAGAAATTTTAAATAGTCGCTTACATGATTATGATGCAGTGTATCATGCTCTAATGTTACTAGCTAAAGGAGAGGATAAAAAATGAACAAAAAACAATTCTTTTCAAATGAACTCATTACTTCTTTCTTACACGATCTTCATAAAGGTTTAATGAACTTACCTGCGTCAGCAAGAGAACAACATGTGCTAGAGATCAAATCGGATTTATATGAAAATGCATTAAGTAAAGAAAGCGAAGGGATACCATTAGAAATCATCCCTTCACAAGTGATTGAAGAATTTCTTCCTCCAAAAGAATTAGCACAGGAAATTGCAGTAGAATATACAGATGTTATTCAAAATGCACAGCAATCTACAAATACATTTATTAAATATTATTCCGGCCTATCTATCGGTCCACTTGGCGCTCTATCAGTGCCTATTGTACTAGGCTTCATCAACATTTCAGCTAATTTGCCATTTGTACTAGCTTTTATAGCAAGTAACATTTGGTTTATCTGTAGAGAAAACCATTGGAATACAGACTTATTAAAATACTTTAAAACAATAATTTCCATTAGCTCAAGGCTTTTAATCGCTCTTCCGTTTACTTTTTTCGCAATTCGAATTATGATAACAAAACAATTCGATATGTTTTCATTCTATTATTTAATTGGATATGTACTTTTTAGTTCAATTTATATCGTTTTGTTAAAACAACTCTACAAAAAGAATAAACAATACCAACCTATCAATGCTTTTTAAATATATCGAACACAACAAAAAAAAGACGCACAGCCAAGCTATGCGTCTTTTCTATTATTTCTCTGCAACTTGAACTTCTTTTACGTAAGCTGCTTCGAATTTTTGGATGTCTCCTGCGCCCATGAAAATTAGAACGCCGTTTTTGTGTTTCTTTAATACATCCGTTGTTGTATCTGTAATTAGTTCTGCACCGTCAATACGCTTTTGCAGATCTTCGATTGTTAATTCACCTTTGTTTTCGCGTGCTGATCCGAAAATATCACATAAGTATACTTGGTCAGCTTTGCTTAGACTTTCAGCGAACTCATCTAAGAATTTTTCTGTACGTGAGAATGTATGTGGCTGGAATACAGCGACAACTTCACGCTCTGGGTGTTTTTGACGAGCTGCTTCAATCGTTGCATTAATTTCTGTCGGATGGTGTGCGTAGTCATCGATAATAACTTGCTCTCCCATTGGCTTTTCATTAAAGCGACGTTTTACGCCTTCAAAAGTTGTTAGCTGATGCTTAACTGCTTCTACATCAACGTTTTCATAATGGCAAAGCGCGATTACTGCTAATGCATTTAATACGCTATGATTGCCGTATCCTGTAATTTTGAACGTGTCATAGTACGTATTACGAACGAATACATCGAAAATAGTACCATCTGTTCTCTTTTGAATGTTACGTGCTTGGAAATCATTATCTTCTCCAAATCCATAGAAAATAACAGGTACTTTCGCTTGAATTTTTTGAAGTTCTTCATCATCTCCACATGCAATAATGCCCTTTTTCACTTGCAATGCCATCTCTTGGAATGCATTGAATACATCATTGATATCTGAGAAATAATCTGGATGATCAAAATCAATGTTTGTCATAATCGCATAGTCTGGATTGTAAGACAAGAAATGACGACGATACTCACAAGCTTCAAATACAAAATACTTACTATTTTCTACCCCATGCCCTGTTCCATCTCCAATAAGGTAAGATGTAGGGTGTGCACCTTGCATTACATGGGCTAACAAACCAGTTGTTGATGTTTTTCCATGTGCACCAGTTACAGCAACACTTGTGTATTGGTTCATAAGGTCACCTAAGAAGTGATGGTAACGATGTACCGGGATGTTTAATTCTTTTGCTGCTACAATTTCTTCATGCGTATCAGGAAACGCATTTCCTGCAATAATCACTTGTCCTTCTTTTACATTATTTTTATCAAAAGGAAGGATCGAGATATTACGCTTTTCCAACGCTGTTTGTGTAAAGAAACGCTTTTCATAATCAGACCCTTGAACAGTATGCTTCATGTCATGAAGAATTTGAGCTAATGAACTCATTCCTGTTCCTTTAATTCCTACAAAATGGTAAACTGTCATCTTAAAGAACCTCCAACATTTCGAACTAATACAACGGCCTATCTATAAGACAGTATATGAATCTTTTCTTATTTTGGTAATCATCATACATTTTTGATGTAGTGAAGTTTTTCTTTCCCTTCACTTATCAGGATAAACTCGTACGTACTTCTTTTTATGTCCATAACAAATCCATTATAGCAAAAAAGAAGCCGCTATACTATGATAACAGAAAAACTGATAGGGTCAATCACCTATCAGTTTTTCTCTCTTTTACATATCTTCTCTTTTTTCTAATTGAACACGCTCTAAACGTGGGTTTGGACGATATTTACGACCAGCTTTCGCTTCTGGTTTTCCATTTAATTCTACGTTATCACCAGTAAAGCCAATATTCATTTTTAATAAACTACTTCCTACTCCGTATATATCAACAGGTACGTTTTGAGCTTCAAATTCACGAATACGCTTCTCATCAAATCCACCAGTTACAACGATGTCTACATGCTGGAATCCTTCTTCATCAAGTGCTTTACGAAGTGCGAATACAAGCGATGGGTTTACACCACGTGGATCGAATGTTCCAAGTACTTCTGGGTGGCGAATGAAGTATTGATCAATCATCGTGCGCGACGTATCTACACGTACACCTTTTAATGTTGATCCAAATTCACGCGCTACGCGAAGTGCATCTGTAATGACATCATTGTTGTAATCAATTAATACAACTAATTCATCTTCTGGGAATTTCTTATGATATGCTTTTGCCGCTTCCACAACATCACCATTAAACATTTGAATTAATGCGTGAGGCATTGTCCCCATACCACTCTTGCCCCACCATTCATTCATCGCATGCGTCGCTTGTGCGCTCATACCTCCGATGTATGCTGCATAACCGTCACCAGCTTGTTGTGTATAATGATCGTCACGATCTCCCATGAAAATAACTGGTTTTTCTTTATCTACGCTACGTGCAGCTTGGACAACGTTATATACGTTTGTCGCAACTGATGTACGACGTGCTAAAATTCCATCAATGACACCTTCTAAAAAACCAAAATTTTCATAAGGACCATGAATTGTTAACACTGTTTCAAACGGACTAATATTATCGCCATCTTTTAAAGAGTTAATTTCAAGTTCCTCAGGATTTTTGGCGAATGTTTGTAGCAACGCAATCACTTCATCTGTTCCGCAAAGAACTGCATTTTCCTTTTGGAAAAATTGCATCGTCACAACACTTCTCGGGCGAAATTCTTCAATGATTTCTCTAGTCTTTAAAAAGTAAACGGCAGAGAACCATCCTTCTCCAACACGTTCGTCAAATTTAAATGTTCTATTTGTTAGTCTATTTATTTCACCTTTTAATTTTAATTCAATTTCTTTCATGTCGCTTTACTCCCTACTTTACTATCCAACATTTTCTATTAGTATACAGCAAAACCGTTTACTATACATTTGTTTCCTGCATAGCAGCGAATTCATCCTCAGAAATAAGGACATCTCTCGGTTTCGTTCCTCTTCCCTCAGAAATAATCCCTTGCGATTCCATCTCTTCAATGAGACGTGCCGCGCGATTATAACCGATGCGGAATTTTCGCTGTACAGAAGATGTGGACGCTCCCCCTTGTTCTACAACAAATTGACATGCATCAAAGAACAATTCGTCTTCCGACTCAGCTTGTTCTGTTTTCGCTAATAAATCCTCTTGCTTAAATAAGTAATTCGGCTTCATTTGCTTTCTCACATGATCAACTGTTTTCTCAATCTCATCATCCGATACATATACACCTTGTACACGAACTGGTTTAGACGTACCGTTTCCTAAAAATAGCATATCACCACGGCCAAGTAATTTCTCCGCGCCCCCAATATCAATAATCGTACGCGAATCAACTTGAGATGATACAGTAAACGCAATACGCGTTGGAATGTTTGACTTAATTAAACCTGTAATAACATCTACAGACGGACGCTGCGTTGCTACTAATAAATGAATACCACAAGCACGTGCTTTTTGCGCAATACGACAAATCGCTTCCTCCACATCACCAGGTGCTACCATCATTAAATCGGCTAACTCGTCAATGACAATAACGATATAAGGTAATGTCTCTCCTGGAATTTCTCGCCCACTTACAATCGTATTGTAACGAGTTAAATCACGAGCACCCGCGTGCGCAAACAATTCATAACGACGCTCCATTTCTTCAACTGCCCACTTTAATGCAGCTGTAGCAGCTTTTACATCCGTAATAACAGGTGCTACAAGATGTGGAACAGAATTGTATGGTGCAAGCTCAACCATCTTCGGATCAATTAACATTAACTTCACTTCATGCGGTTTCGCTTTATATAAAATGCTCGTTAAAATTGCGTTAATACACACACTTTTACCAGAACCTGTTGCACCCGCAATAAGTCCGTGTGGCATTTTCCGAATATCCGTTACAATTGGATCGCCTGAAATATCAAGCCCTAGCGCAACTGTAAGCGGTGATTCGCTCTTTGTAAACACAGGACTTCTTAAAATTTCACGAAGGAATACTGGCTTACTTTCTTTATTTGGAACTTCGATTCCAATCGCACTCTTCCCCGGAATCGGCGCTTCAATACGAATATCTTTCGCAGCCAAACTCAACTTAATATCATCACTTAAATTTGTAATTTTATTTACTTTCACACCTGGGTCTGGCTGTACTTCAAAACGAGTTACCGCTGGACCTTGCGATACGTTAATAACATGTGCACCAACGTGGAAATTATTAAATGTTGTATCTAATAATTCTTTCTGTTCATTCAACCATTCCGTATTATCTAACGCTGCTTGCTGTGGAATTGATAGCAATGTTAATGGCGGAATTGCATATGTCGGTGGTGTTTGCAATACATTTCGTATATCGTTCTCTCTTTGATTTACAACATATGCTTTCTCTTGTACTTCCGTACTTGAAATTGGCTTTTGTACTTGCTCTGCCACTACTTGCTGCATTGGTCTCTCTTCCACTTGTGGCTCTTCCACTTGTGGCTCTACCACTACTTGCTGCACTGGCTTTTCTTCCACTTGTGGCTCTACCACTACTTGCTGCATTGGCTTTTCTTCCACTTGTGGCTCTACCACTACTTGCTGCACTGGTTTCTCTTCCACTTGTGGCTCTACTACTACTTGCTGCACTGGCTTTTCTTCCACTTGTGGTTCCACTACTTCTTGTTGCACTGGTTGTTCTTCCACTTGTTGTACAGGCTTATTCTCTACTCGTTCACTCATAGAAGATTGCATTGCATTTGCTCTAGCCGCATGTCTTTCCATTAATCGCGTTCTGTCTTGTTTCAACATAACAACATTAAATGGTACATGACGCTTTTTCTCACGTTTTGGTTCTTCTTTTTGTACAACTGGTTGCTCTTCTGCGACCGGTGTTTCCTCTATAACTCGTTGCTCTTCTGCAATCGGTGCTTCTTCTACAATTGGCGCTTCTTCTACAACTCGTTGCTCTTCTGCAACTGGTGCTTCTTCTACAACTGGCGCTTCTTCTACAGCTCGTTGTTCTTCTACAACTGACGCTTCTTCTACAGCTCGTTGTTCTTCTGCAACTGGTGCTTCTTCTGCAATTAAAACATTTGCAAAGCTTTGAACATCTTTTTTCATTTGTTCATCAGCCTCAGTAACATGTATGAACTCATTCTTTTGTTCAATTTGTTCATTTAACAACATTTCTTGCTGCGTTTCCTCAAGTGCTACAGGTTCCGCTTCCTCTAGCTCTTCTGTTTCCGCAACTACTTCCACTTCTTCTAGAGCTTCTGTTTCTGCAATTACTTCCACTTCTTCTAGAGCTTCTGTTTCTGCAACTACTTCCACTTCTTCTAGAGCTTCTG